>DATFPK010000087.1:0-53971 GCA_035264885.1 Solirubrobacterales bacterium | reverse complement strand
AGTGCCCGGGTCCCTTCTGGAGGGAGCCGGCGTCGGTCCCCTCAATCAGGACCGCGTCGAGGCCGTCCATCCCAGCGGCCTTGATCCTGCCGACCGCCTCACCGGACCCGATCCGGCGTTCGAACCGGCGGGCCAGGATCCGCACCTTGCGCTCTGCCCGCCGGATCTCGGCGACGCGGGCGAGCTCGCCGCTGCGTGCGTAGCGGTCCTCGAGTCCCTCGAGATCGTCGGCCGCGGCGGCGGCGCGGACCGCGCCGTAGATCGCCGAGACGGGCTCGCGGTAGGCGAGGGTCATGCCGACGTCGGCGAGGACGACCAGTCCCGCGGTGATCAGCGCGAGCGAGAGGATCCGGGCGACGCGGCGCACCCGGTCATCTTGCAGCCTTCCGGGCCGGCGAGATCCGCCGGCCGGTGCCGACGGACACGTCGGTGTGGCCCCGGCGGGGCCGGGCGGCCCGATGCGGTGGCGGCGTGCCCGGGGCGGCCTCGGAGTGATAGCGGGCCGCGGCGGGGCCGAAGCGGTCCTGCCAGCCGGTCTCGGGCTCGTCGAAGGTCCGGGTGACGCCCGCCGCCACCACCTTGCCGTCGGTGCCCACCGTCACGGCCCGCGGGTCGAGGGCGGGAAAGCGGGGGCTGCCGAACGTCGCGTCGCGACGTCCGTCGGCGCCGAGCCGCAGGAGTCGGCCGGCGTCGGTCACGAGGACTGCCCGCCCGGCTGCGTCGGCGGTGAGATCGGCGCCCTTGGCGCCGAGCGGCACCACCCCGTCCTCGCCGAAGGCCGGGTCGAGCACCCCCTGCCCGTCGAGCCGGGCGACCAGGTGGCCGCTGCCGCGCCGGCCGAGGATGAGCGAGCGCCCGGCGCGGTCGAGGGCCAGCACGAGGGGGGCGGCGGGGAGCCCGGCCAGGCCGCCGTCGCCGAAGCCGGGGTCGAGGTCGCCGGCGGGGTCGAGGGCGGCGAGGAGCGCGAAGCGTCCGCGGCTCCCGGCTACCAGGATCCGGCCGCTGGCCGCGACGGCGACGTCGGCGACCCGGCGCATGCCGGCGGCAAGCCCCGTGTCGCCGAAGCCGGCGTCGACGCTGCCGTCGGGCAGGTAGCGCCCGAGCGGGCTCGTCCCGCCCGCGAGGATGCCGCCCGCCGCATCGGCGGCGACGGCGGTGGCGACGCCGTTGCGCCCGTCGTCGCGCCTGGCCGACCAGACGACCCGGCCGCGCTCGTCGAGGCGGGCGACGAAGAAGTCCCAGTCTGGCACCGAGACGCAGCAGTAGGGCATGTCGGCGTGGTCGGTCGTGCGGCCGGCGACGGCGACGCCGCCGTCAGGGGTCAGGGCGATGTCGCGCGCCTCGGTGCCGTTCTGCCCGAGGCTGAGCGACGCCGTTCCGCCGCGGCCGAACGAGCGGTCGAGGCGGCCGTCGGCGCGGAAGCGGGTGATCCTGGCCTGGGTCCCGAAGTAGCCGGAGTCACTCGGGGAGGTGGGTGGCTCGGTGCTGATCGTCGTCGCGACGACGGTGCGGCCGAGGCCGTCGACGGCGACGCCGGCGGCCGAGGCCTTGAACTGCTTGATCGGAGCGACGGCGACGCCACGGTCGCCGAACGACGGATCGGCGTCGCCGGGCTCGAACGACCGGGCCGCCGCCGGGAAGGCGAGGAGCCCCAGCAGGGAGATCGTGAGGATGTGCCTGGTCTTGGCCGCGCGCATCGTGCCTGCCGATGCTGGAGCGGAGCCGTCAACGTGGCGTTTCCGCCACGGTTCACCGGGTGGGGCGACCCGGCCGGGGGGCGCGTGCCAGACTTGCGCCCGCCGTGGCCGACGAGATGACCGAGTACCGCCCGATCGCCTCCTACGAAGCCGATCCTGACCAGATCGGGCGCGTCCTTTTGCTCTATTCGGGCGGCCTGGACACCAGCGTCATGCTGCGCTGGATCCAGGAGCGATACGGCGCCGAGATCGTCACCCTGACGATCAACCTCGGTCAGCCCGGTGAGGACTACGACGCCGTCACGGCCAAGGCGCGCCAGCTCGGCGCGGTCGACGCCGTGGTCGTCGACGCGCGCGAGGAGTTCGCCGAGGACTACGTGCTGCCGGCGATCCGCTCGAACGCCCTGTACGGAGGGGGCTACCCGCTCTTCACCGCGCTCGGGCGGCCGCTGATCGCGAAGCTCGGGGTCGAGGAGGCGCGCCGGACCGGCTGCGACACGATCGCCCACGGGTGCACGGGGAAGGGGAACGACCAGGTGCGCCTGGAGGCGACGGTGGCGACGCTGGACCCGGAGCTCAAGGTGATCGCCCCGGTGCGGCAGTGGCGGATGGGCCGCGAGGAGGAGATCGCCTACGCCCGCGAGCACGGCATCCCCGTGAAGGGCGGGGCGGAGGCCGCGCCCTATTCGATCGACGACAACCTCTGGGGGCGTTCCTCGGAGGGCAAGGAGATCGAGGACCTCAACTCGCCGCCCGCCGACGAGGTCTTCCAGCTCGTGACCCGCCCCGAGGAGGCCCCGGACGAGCCGCGGCTTTTGCGGATCGGCTTCGAGCGGGGCCGACCGGTGTCGCTGGACGGCGAGGCGCTCGAGCTCGTCGACCTGCTCGAGCGGGCCGGCGAGCTGGGGGCGCGGCACGGGGCGGGGATCGTCGACCACATCGAGGACCGGATCGTCGGCCTCAAGGTGCGCGATCTCTACGAGGTCCCCGCGGCGGCGCTCGTCCTGGCCGCCCACGCCGAGCTGGAGAAGCTCGTCTCGACGATCCACCAGAACAACTTCAAGCACGGCCTCGAGCGACACTGGGCCTACCTCTGCTACGCCGGTCTCTGGCACGAGCCGCTGCGCCGCGACCTCGACGCCTACATGGAGTCGGCGAACGAGTTCGTCACGGGCGAGGTGACGCTGAAGCTGTTCAAGGGCTCGGTGACGCCGGTGGCGCGATCGTCTCCCTACGCGCTCTATGACCGCTCGCTCGCGAGCTTCGGCGAGTCCGGCGGCAGCTTCTCTCAGAACGCCAGCCCCGGATTCGTCGAGATCTTCTCCCTCCAGAGCCGGATGGCGCATAGGATCCGCGAGCGGGGGAACGAGGAGGAGCGATGATCTACGCCCTGATCGGGAGAGCCGTCGTGAAGCTGGTCCGGCTGTACGTCGTCCGCTTCTACGGCAGGCAGCTCAAGGTCGGCGCCGGCGCCCTCGTCGTCTTCGCCGCGGTCGCCGGCTACCTCCTCACCCGCGACGTCCCCGAGGGTTAAAGCGCAAGATCCGTTGCGGGTTATGGACAACCTTGCGGGGATTTGCAGGGGCTTCGTTAGCGTTGCGCGCGCCTAGTCCCCGGTCTGGCCGGGGAGCGGGGGACCCGGAGCGGTCGCCGGCCGCCGGCCGACCGCGGGGGCGAATCGCAGACGCGTAGCGCCACTCCTTCGGCGCGAGCCCGACAGCTGACCTCGTAGGCGCCGAAGGAGATGGCCTTCCCGAGCAAGACATCACCCAGGCTTTCCCGCCGCGCCTTCGCGGTCGGGCTGGCCGCCTGCGCGGCGCTTGCCCTCTGGGCGGGTCCGTCCGCCTCGGCAACCGACATCTCGGCCCTCGAAGCGAGGGTCGCCGACGCCCGCGCCGAGGCGCAGGCGCTGGGGACGCAGCTCGAGCAACGGCATGCCGAGCTGCTCGTCGCCCAGCAGAATGCCGCCGAGGCAGCCGCGCGCGAGCAGGAACTGAGCGCCCTGCTGGCGGTCGGCGAGGCACGGGCGGCCGAGCTCGGCAACCGGGTCGCCGGCTCTCGCCGGCGACTGGCCATCGAGCGGCGCCGTCTCGCCCGCGCCCGGGTCGCCCTGGCCCGCAGGCTCGTGGAGATGTACAAGGGCGGCGTGCCCGACACCGCCTCCGTCGTCCTCGGCTCCGGCGACTTCGAGGACCTCGTGACCCGCTCGGAGTACCTGCGGATGGTCGAGGAGGGTGACGAGCGGCTCGCCGGCCGGATCGAGCAGATCCGCGACGCGGTCCGCGTCCGCCTCGACATCACCGAGCGTCTGAAGGCCCGCGCCGACGCCTACAACGAACGCCTGGCCGCCGCCCGCGATCAGATCTCCGCCGCCCGCGCCGCCGCGGAGAGCGCCGCGGCTCAGCTCGCCGCGGTCACCCAGAGCCAGGCGGCGGCGATCGCGACCCTGCAGTCCAACGTCGACTCCTGGGTCGGTGACATCGAGGCCGCCCGGGAGGCCGCCGCCCGTCGCGCCGCCGCGGCTGACGCGGCGCAGGAGTCCGCCGAGTCCGAGGTGACGCGCTGGCTGGGCGGCCCCTGGTCGATCCCGGCCTACATCGTCATGTGCGAGTCCGGCGGCAACTACGGCGCTCTCAACCCTTCCAGCGGTGCCGGCGGCGCCTACCAGATCCTGCCTTCGACCTGGGATCTCTACGGGGGCGCGGGCTCCCCCAACCAGGCCTCCAAGGAGGAGCAGGACTCGATCGCCGCGCAGATCTGGGCCGATTCGGGCCCCGGTGCCTGGGTCTGCGCCGGCTAGCGGCGCCCCGGAAACGCCACGTAGACGCTGCTCCCACGCGGGAGCGGGACGCTGCGGGCCGTGCAAGGAGCGCCGCTTTCGAGGGGACGACCGGTCTCCGCCCTCCTGATCACCGTGGGGGCGGTCCTGGCGGCGGCTTATGCGGCGGCCGCCCCGGGGCCGGGTGAACCGGAGCCGGGCCGGCTGACCTTGGCGCCACCGCCGCAGGCCGCGGCGCCCACCGCCGCCATCGAGCCGGGCACATACCCGGCTCCGGTCCGCCTCCCGCGCTAGCCGGCCGCGATCCGCTTCAGCTCGGCCGGTCGCAGCAGGCCGTGGAGGAGCCGGCCCTCGACGATCGCAAGGCCGCCCTTCTTCAGCTTCACCTGCCCGCCTGTCAGGCGCGCGATCTCGTTCGACATGTCGGGCTCGTGGCCGACCAGCAGCACCTCGCCCCGGCCCTCGGCCAGGTCGCGGGCGTCGAAGGGGCCGCCCTTCAGGTCGATCGTCTCCTCCGGCTCGACCCCGAGCGCCTCGCAGGCGATCCGCGCGGTGTCCCGCGCCCGCACCTTAGGGCTGGTCAGGCAGGCGTCGATCTCCACGCCGAGCGCCGCCAGCGCCCGGCCCGCCGCCTCCGACTGCCGCCGGCCCTTCTCGGTCAGCTCCCGCTCCTCGTCCGGCTTCCCCTCGTCGTCCTCGGCTTCGGCGTGCCGCAGCAGGTAGATCACGGCGCGGAGACTAGTCGCCAGTCGCCAGTCGCCAGTCTCCAGTCGCCAGGCTCGGGTTCGGCAGTCCGGCGACTGGCGGCTGACCGCTGGCGACTGTCCGCAGTCGCCAGGCTCGGGTTCGGCAGTCCGGCGACTGACGGCTGACGGCTGGCGGCTGTCCGCAGTCGCCAGGCTCGGGTTCGGCAGTCCGGCGACTGGCGGCTGACGGCCGGCGACTGTCCCCGCACATAGCGGGATCGCGCTCGGGCACCGTCCACGACGATTGAAAACATGGCTTCGTGAGCCACGGCGCCGTCCACCTGCACGTCCACAGCGAGTACTCGCTGCTGGATGGCGCGTGCAAGATCGACGCGATGGCGGCCCGCGCCGCCGAGCTCGGCATGCCCGCCCTCGGCCTAACCGACCACGGCGTTATGAACGGCGCGATCGACCTCTACAAGGCCTGCCGGGGCCAGGGAATCAAGCCGATCATCGGGCTCGAGGCCTACCTCGTCGACGACGTCGCCCTGGCCAAGAGCCAGGTCCGCTACGAGCGCAACCACCTCACCCTCCTGGCCGAGAACGGGGTCGGTTTCCGCAACCTCGTCGAGCTCAGCTCGGCCGGCTTCCTCGAGGGTTTCTCGCGCGGCAAGGCGAACGTCGACATGGAGATGCTGGCGCGCCACTCCGAGGGCGTGATCGTCCTGACCGGCTGCCTCCAGTCGCGGTTCTGCCGCCGCCTCGTCGAGGGGCGGCCCGACGACGCCCGCGCCCACCTCGACGACCTGATCTCCGCCTTCGGCCCCGAGCAGGTCTACATGGAGGTCCAGAAGAACGGGATCCCCGAGCAGGAGAAGGCGAACGAGGGGATCGTCCGCTACGCGAAGGAGGTCGGCCGCCCCCTCGTCGCGACGGCCGACGTCCACTACCTGCACCGCGAGGACTACGACAATCACGCGGCGCTGCTCTGCGTCCAGACCAAGTCGACCCTCGAGGCGCCGAAGCTCACCTTCGACACCAACGAGTTCTTCCTCAAGTCGAGTGATGAGATGGACGCCGCCTTCGCCGAGTGGCCCGAGGCGGTGCCGATGACCCGTGAGATCGGCGAGCGCTGCGACGTCGAGATCGCGCTCGGCAACCTGCTCCTGCCGCGCTATCCGGCCCCCGACGGGGAGGAGCCTGAGTCGATGCTGCGCCGGATCGCCGCCGAGGGGCTGCGGGCCCGCTACGGGGACCCGCCGCCGGCCGAGGCGGTCGAGCGGCTCGAGTTCGAGCTCGGGGTGATCGAGGACATGGGCTTCTCGTCCTATTTCCTGATCGTCTGGGACTTCGTCCGCTACGCGAAGGAGAACGGGATCGCGGTCGGCCCCGGCCGCGGCTCCGCGGCCGGCTCGATCGTCTCCTACAGCCTCAACATCACCGACCTCGACCCGCTCGCCAACGACCTCCTGTTCGAGCGCTTCCTCAATCCGGGGCGCAAGTCGATGCCGGACATCGACATCGACTTCTCGGTCCGCGGCCGCGAGCAGGTGATCCGCTACGTGGCCGAGAAGTACGGACGCGAGTCGGTCGCCCAGATCATCACCTTCGGCAAGATGGCGCCGCGGGCGGCCACCCGCGACGCCGCCCGGGTCCTCGGCTTCGACTACGCGACCGGCGACCGGCTCGCGAAGCTGATCCCGGAGCCGGTCCTCGGCCGCAACCCGAAGTTCGCCGACTGCCTCAAGCCAGGCGAGGACCTGAAGCGCACCTACGACTCCGACCCCGACGCGAAGCGGATCCTCGACGTCGCCCAGGGCCTCGAGGGGATCATCCGCAACAACTCGATCCACGCCGCCGCGGTCGTGATCGCCGACCGCCCCCTCCAGGAGATCGTGCCGCTTCAGCTCGCCGAGGACCGCAGCGCGCCGGCCGGCAACGGCAACGGCAAGGCCGAGCGCTCCTACAAGATCGTCACGCAGTACTCGATGGGGCCGATCGAGGAGATGGGCCTGCTGAAGATGGACTTCCTCGGCCTGCGCAACCTCGACGTGATCGAGGACGCGGTCGAGATCATCCGCCGATCCCGCGGGAGCGACCTCGACATCGGGTCGATCCCGATGGACGACGCGACCACGTTCGAGATGCTCGCCCGCGGCGACTCGACCGGCGTCTTTCAGCTCGAGTCCGAGGGCATGCGCGAGGCGATGAAGAAGGTTCGCCCGACCGAGTTCGACGACATCGTCGCCCTCGTCTCCCTCTACCGGCCCGGGGCGATGCGCTACATCCCCGAGTACGCCCGCGGCAAGCGCGACCCCGCGACCATCCGCTACCCGGACGAGCGGCTGCGCCCGATCACCGAGCCGACCTACGGCTGCGTCCTCTACCAGGAGCAGCTCATGGAGATCGCCAAGCGGATGGCCGGCTTCAGCCCGGCCAAGGCGGACGACCTGCGCAAGGCGGTCGGCAAGAAGAAGCGCGACCTGATGGCGACGATGAAGGGCGACTTCCTCGACGGAATGGCCGAGTCGGGGACCGAGCGGCGGGTCGCCGAGCACCTCTGGTCGCTGATGGAGGCCGCCGCCGACTACTCGTTCAACAAGTCGCATGCCGCCTGCTACGCGCTGATCGCCTACCGGACGGCCTACCTCAAGGCCAACTTCCCGGCCGAGTACATGGCCGCGGTGATCTCCTCGGTCATGAACACCAAGGACAAGGTCCCGTTCTTCGTCAACCGCTGCGAGGAGATGGGGATCGAAGTCCTGCCGCCCGACGTCAACTCCTCCGACCACGGTTTCGTCGTCAGCGAGAGGGCGATCCGCTTCGGCCTCGACGCGGTCAAGAACGTCGGTCACGCCGCGGTCGAGGCGATCCTCCGAGCCAGGGACGAGGGCCCGTTCCGAACGCTGTGGGACTTCTGCGACCGGGTCGACACGCGGGCGGTCAACAAGCGGGCGATCGAGTGCCTGATCAAATGCGGTGCGCTCGATTCGACCGACGCCAGCCGCCGCGGCATGCTCGAGGTCCTGCCCTCCGCCCAGGCGGCCGGCCAGAAGTCCCAGGAGGACGCGATGATGGGACAGGGGTCGATCTTCGACTTCGGCGATCTCGAGAGCGCGGCCGGGGCCCAGGCGTCGGTCCACCGTCCGCCGATTCCCGCCGCCGAGTTCGAGCGGCGGGAGCTGCTGGCGATGGAGAAGGAGACGCTCGGCACCTACCTCTCCTCGCACCCTCTCTCCGAGGTGCGAGAGGCGCTGCGAGCTCGCGTCGACTGTCCGCTCTCGGCGCTCGAGGACAAGCCGGACGGCGCCTGGGTCACGGTCGGCGGCCTCGTCACGGAGTGCAAGAAGATCCGGACCAAGAGCGGCAGCCAGATGATGTTCGCGACGCTCGACGACGTCGAGGGGTCGGTCGAGATGCTGGTCTTCAAGGCCGACCAGGCAGAGAGCGCCCAGGTCATCGGCCCCGACGAGGTCGTCGTGGTCCGAGGGCGGGTCGACCACAAGGAGCGGGGCGAGACCAAGCTGGTGGTCCAGGAGGCTGAGAGGTTCGAGCCCGACCAGGCAGAGATCGCTCGCGCCGCCGCGACGCCGGCCGTCCCGGTCGGGCCTCTGGTCCTGCGGATCAACGCGGCCGACTTCCGGCCGACGCTGGTCGAGGAGCTCAAGGGCGTCTTCGAGCACTTCAAGGGGGACACCGAGGTGCAGCTGGTCATGGACACCCGGGGGGGACCGCGGAAGCTGCGGTTCGGGTCCGAATACCGGGTCCGCCCTTCGAGCGGCCTGCGGGCGGAGCTCGACGGCCTCCTCGGTCCCGGAGTGATGGCTGCCTGAGCCCTTCCGTCGGGCAGGCAGTGCTCCTAGACTGAAGCGATGCCGGCAACCAGGCGAGAGGAGAGAGCCGCGCGCGACGGCGAATGCCGCCGCTGCCGGTCCTTCTGCGACAAGCTTGTCGAGCCGCGCGGCTGCGTCGAGATGGGCTGCAGCTACCTCTACACGTACGTCGACATGCTCAACGGGGAGCAGTACCTGGGCTGCATGCAAGAGGTCTTCGGTGCCGAGGTGCAGCTGTCCGCGGTTCTCGCGCCCGGTGGTTTCGGCGGCGTCAAGATGACCGGCTCACCGCTGCCCCAATGCCAGTTCTCGGTCGAGCGGGCCTACGAGGGCACCGGGCCGGCCTACGACTGCGTCAACCCCCGGTTCTTCGATTGCACCGACCAGGGGCCCGAGGGAATCCGGGCCTTCGACCTCCGCAACGTCCTGGCCGAGGGCGCCGAGCCCGGAGCGCTCTAGGGGCGCTGGGGCCCGCTCAGCCCCTTCTCCTCGATCTCGCGCCGGGCCCGCTCCGTCTTCTCCAGGTTCTCGATCCCGAGCGCCCGCTTGACCCCCGCGGTCCGCTCGAACTGGATCTGCCGGTAGTCGACGACCTGGATGAGGTTGCCCCAGGGGTCGCGGAAGTCGAGAGCCCCGCCGGGCTCGGATCTCGTCACGTGCAGCCCCTCGCGCTCGACCGCGCTCCGGACCGCTTCGCGGTCGTCGACGACGAGGCCGAAGTGCCGGTCGGCGTCGGGCGGGCCGGAGCGACCGTCGCTCAGGGCCAGGAACTGGTCCCCGATGTCGAGGAAGGCCATCCCGGGCACCCGGCCGCGCAGCTCGAAGGAGAAGAGCCGGTGGTAGAGGCCCAGTGCCTCCTCGAGGTCGCCGACCTCGAGCGCCACGTGGTTGATGCCGACCAGCCGGGCCGGCGGTGCGTCGGCGTTCTCCATGGGCGGATTGAACCGGAGAACCGTTACATCATTCTGTGTAATCTTCGCGGCAGCGAGAAAACGAGACGGAGACGCTATGACCGAGAGCCAGATCCAGACGCAGAACGACCCCGAGGCGGTCGAGGCCAGCGCCGAGCAGGTAGAGGCCGGCGCCGAGCAGAGCGCCGAGCAGCTGGTCGCCGAGGTCACCGGCGGCGAGGATGGGGTCGCCGCTGAGCCCGGGTTCACGATGAAACTGAACCAGGACCAGGAGGACATCCGCGACTGGGTCCACGGCTTCGCCGAGCAGGTGGTCCGCCCCGCCGCGGCCGAGTGGGACGAGCGCGAGGAGACTCCCTGGCCGGTGATCCAGGAGGCCGCCAAGATCGGCCTCTATGGCTTCGAGGCGCTCGGCCAGTTCTGGGCCGACGAGTCGGGCCTGACGCTGCCGATCGCCAACGAGGAGCTCTTCTGGGGCGACGCCGGCATCGGGATGGCGATCATGGGCACGTCCCTGGCGGTCGCCGCGATCTTCGGCCAGGGGACGCCGGAGCAGATGGGGGAGTGGATCCCACAATGCTTCGGCAGCCCCGAGGACCCGCAGGTCGGCGCCTTCTGCTCCTCGGAGCCGGATGCCGGCTCCGACGTCTCGGCGATCCGCACCACCGCCAAGTACGACGAGGCGAAGGACGAGTGGGTCCTGAACGGTCAGAAGGCATGGGCGACGAACGGCGGTATCGCCAACGTCCACGTCGTGATCGCCAGCGTCGACCGCGAGCTGAGCTCCCGCGGTCACGCCGCCTTCATCGTCCCGCCCGGCACCAAGGGCCTCGAGCAGGGCGCGAAGGTCAAGAAGCACGGACTGCGGGCGTCGCACACCGCCGACGTCCACCTCGACGACTGCCGCGTCCCGGGCTCCTGCCTGCTGGGCGGAAAGGAGAAGCTCGACGAGCGCCTGGCCCGGGTGCGCGAGGGCAAGAAGGGGAAGTCGCAGGCGGCGATGCAGACCTTCGAGGCGAGCCGCCCGACGGTCGGGGCACAGGCACTCGGCATCGCCCGCGCCGCCTACGAGTACGCGCTCGACTACTCGAAGGAGCGCGTCCAGTTCGGCCGCCCGATCATCGAGAACCAGGCGATCGCCTTCGCCCTCGCCGACATGAAGCTCGAGATCGACGCCGCCCGCCTGCTCGTCTGGCGAGCCGCCTGGATGGGCCGCAACGGCCTGCCGTTCGAGAACGCCGAGGGCTCGATGTCGAAGCTCAAGGCCGGCGAGGTCGCGGTCTGGGCGACCGAGCGCGCGATCCAGATCCTCGGCGGCAACGGCTACACCCGCGAGTTCCCGGTCGAGCGGATGCACCGCGACGCCAAGATCTACACGATCTTCGAGGGCACCTCGGAGATCCAGCGCCTGGTCATCTCGCGCGCGATCTCGGGCGTGCACGTCAAGTAGCTCCGACGCTTGATGAGTTGACGGCGGATATGGCCGTCAACTGCACGCGCGTCGACCGCGGTTGCCTCAACCTCCCTCGTCTGACCGCCGGGCTTCGAGTCCGGCCTTCCGCAGGCGCTTCGCGGCCTGCACCTCGCGCTTGTCGGGCCCGCGCTTGTCCGGCCCCGGGGTCTCGATCGCGGCGGGGAGCCCCTCGAATCGGGGCTCCGACAGGAAGGCGGTGAGCCCCTTGCGGCCCATCTCGCCCTTGCCGATGTTGGCGTGCCGGTCGCGGCAGGAGCCCAGCGCCACGGCGGCGTCGTTGACGTGGACGGCGCGCAGTCGCTCGAGCCCGACCTTGCGGTCGGCTTCGTCGAGCACCTCCGAGAGCTTCTCGGCGTTGCAGATGTCATAGCCCTGGACGAAGAGGTGACAGGAATCGAGGCACAGCCCGAGGCGCTCACCACCCCCGGCTCCGTCGATCAGCGCCGCGGTCTCGTCGAAGTCCCGTCCCAGAAGCCCCTGATGGCCGGCGGTCTGCTCGAGCAGGAGCGGCGTCCGCTCGCTCTCCGCCAGGGCCTCGGCGATCAACTTCGACGCCCGCTTCATCGACGGACCGTGCGGCTCCCCTTTCTGCGCGCCGGGGTGGAGCACGACCCCCGCCGCCCCGATCCCGTCGCCGACCCGAAGGGCGTGGGTCAGGGAGGTGAGCGACTTCTCGCGCAGGTCCGGCTCCCTCGTCGCGCAGTTGATCAGGTAGACGGCGTGGATGACAACCGCGTCGACCGGCGAGGCATCCATCGCCTCGCGGAAGGCCGCGAAGTCGTCGGGTCCGTACCGGGTCGGCCGCCACATCCGCGGGCTCTGGTGGAAGATCTGAATCGACTCGCAACCGCGTTCGGCGCCGCGCTGGATGGCCGTGGGCAGGCCACCCCCTGTGGAAACATGCGCGCCGATCAGCACCTTGGGTAAAGACCTCCGAGTCAGATTCGCTCCCTCGCCGACCGGTGCGCTGCACATCGGCGGAGCGAGGACGGCACTCTACAACTGGCTCGTGGCCCGCCACGAGGGCGGTGCCCTCGTCCTCCGGGTGGAGGACACGGACCGCGAGCGCTACACGCCGGAGAACGTCGAGCAGATCCTCGACGCCCTGCGCTGGCTCGAGCTGGACTGGGACGAGGGGCCGGTCTCCCAGTTCGAGCGGGCCGACCGCCACCGGGAGGCGCTCCAGAAGCTGCTCGACTCCGGCGCCGCCTACCGCGACGGCGCGACCGCCGAGGACGTTCGCGCCTGGAAGGAAGAGCAGGGCGCTGGGCGCGGCTACCGCGGGGAACCGTCCGACGTCCCCGGCGCGGCGGTTCGCCTCCGCGTCCCCGACGACGGAGACACGGTCCTCGACGACGTGGTCCGCGGCCCGGTCCGCTTCCCCAACCGCAGCCAGGACGACTTCGTGATCGCCCGCGCCGATGGGTCGGTCCTCTACAACTTCGCGGTCGCGGTCGACGATGCGGAGATGGGCATCACCGATGTCGTCCGCGGCGACGACCACCTCTCGAACACTCCCAAGCAGTTGCTGGTGCTGCGGGCGCTGGGGGCCGACCCGCCGCGCTATGCGCACCTCCCACTCCTCCACGGCGCGGACGGCAAGAAGCTCTCGAAGCGCCACGGCGCCGCCTCCGTCCAGGAGCTGCGCGAGTCCGGCTACCTACCGGCCGCGGTCCGCAACTACCTGGCCCTGCTCGGTTGGGGCACCACCGACGACACGACGCTGATGACGACGGAGGAGCTCGTCCAGCGCTTCCGGATCGAGGACGTAGGCACCGCCGCTGCGATCTTCGATGAGAAGAAGCTGCGCTGGATCAACGGCCGGTTCATGCGCGAGATGCGGCCCGAGGAGTACGCGCAGGCGGTCGCCGGCCACCTCGGGCGCGACCTCGACGACCGGCTCCGCGCCGCGGCAGCGGTGGCGCAGGAGAAGGCGCAGACCCTGGAGGAGGTCTGGCCGCTGATCCGCTTCCTCTTCGAGGACCCGGTCGACGACGAACGGGCGTGGCGCAAGGTAATGACCGACGCGCTGCCCGCGCTCCGGGCCGCCCGCGAGGCTCTCGCCGCCGCCCCGGGCTGGTCGCCGGAGGACATCGAGGCGGCGCTCGCGCCGGTCCTCGACGAGCTCGCCCTGAAACCGGGCAAGCTCTATCAGCCGCTCAGGGTCGCGGTCACCGGGACGACGGTGTCGCCCGGGATCTTCGAGACCCTCGCGGTCCTCGGCCGGGACGAGTCCCTGGCGCGGGTCGACGCGGCGGTCGCCCGCCTCGAAGCCTGAGCCCGGTTTTCCTCGGCAGAGGGCTAAACCGATCGGTCTCTCATGCCGATGATTGGACGTATCGACTAGTGCAGCCGTCCAGGCTGGCTGTGAGCAGATGGCAGACGCCAAGGCAAAGACGCAGAACGGACGCGCGAAGGCGCACGACATCCCCGCCGGCAAGGCGGGGACGAAGCGGACCGCGCCCGGCAGCCGGCTGGCCGAGGCCTTCGAGTCCGTCGAGCGCTTCCCGGTGCTGCTCGAGTCCCGCGAGCGGGTGATGACCGCGGCTACCGCCGAGACCGCCCGGGTCGCCGACATCGTCGATGCCGTCGAGTCCGACGTCGCGCTGACGATCGCGGTTCTGCGCTTCGCCAACCGCAGTGGTCGGGGCACGGGCGGTGTCAGCACGATCCCCGAGGCGCTCGACGTCCTCAAGCCCTCTGGCGTGCTGGCCCTCGCCGGGACGGCGCCCGTCTACGACTTCTTCGAGTCGAACGGCGGCTGGGAGCTGCGTCCGGAGCACTTCCGGGTCCACGCCCTGGCGACTCAGCGCGCGGCCGACGGCATCGCCCGGGCGATCGGGTACGGGGAGCGCGACGAGCTGACCGTGGCCGCCGTCCTCCACGACGTCGGGCGTCTGGTGATCTCGCGCCTGCACCCCGGCTACAAGCCCTACCTCGACTCGATGCTGCGCAACCCCGAGCAGCGGGTCAAGGACGAGCGCGAGAAGCTCGGCATCGACCACGCTCTGGTCGGCGGCGTCCTCGCCCGCCGCTGGAACCTGCCGCAGCGGCTCGCGGTCGCCATCGAGCGCCATCACGCCGAGGACGCCGAGGGTCTCGCGGCGATGGTCGCCGCCGCGGACATGATCGCCCACTACTCGCAGGGCGAGGCGGTGTCGTCCGAGCGGCTCCAGGCGGTCGCCGAGCGCTGCGGCCTGCGCAGCGACGGTCTGCGCTCGCTGCTCTACGAGCTTCCGTATCCGCGCCAGGACATCCCGCGGGCGAGCGAGCCGTGCCCGCTGTCGGCTCGCGAGCTCGACGTCCTCCGCCACCTGTCCGAGGGGATGGTCTACAAGCAGATCGCCGGCGAGATGCAGCTCTCGGTGTCGACCATCCGCACGCACCTGCACAACGTGTACGGGAAGATCGGCGCGGTCGACCGCGCGCAGGCTGTCCTGACGGCCCGCGACCGCGGCTGGATCTAGTAGCTATTCGATCAGCGCATCGCGCAGGCCGATAGCGACCGCGTGCGCGCGGTTCCTCGCCTCGAGGCGGCCGAGGATGTTCTTCATGTGCGTCTTGATCGTCTCCTCGCTGAGGTCGAGCTCACGGGCGGCGCTGGTCGTCGAGTCTCCGTCGGCAAGCCGTTGGAGGATCTGGCGCTGGCGCCGGGTCAGCTTGCCGCGGCTGCCGCGCGGCGGAATCGCGGGGTCGAGGTAGTCCTCGCTCGCGAGGGCGGCGTCCACCGCTGCCAGCAGCCGGTCTCCACCGGCTGTCCTGGTGACGTAGGCGCTGGCCCCGGCCTGAAGGGCCGAGGTGGCCAGGTGGCGGTGCGGATGGTCGCCGAGCGCGACGACCCCCATCGACGGCTCGGCGCGCTGCATGCCGGCGATCGTGTCGACGCCGCTCGGCTCGCCGTTCTGCGAGGGCCTCATGTCGACCAGGGCGACGTCCATGCCGCCCACCGTCTCGACCAGCTCGATCCCCTCGCGCCGGGTGCTGGTCGTCTCGACCTCGAAGCGGTCCGACAGGAGCGCTCCGGCCCCAAGGCGCACCAAGAGGTGGCCATCGACGACAAGACAGCATGGGCGTTCGCTCAGGGCCGCCTCCTCGGTCGGCACGATGCAGAAACGATCGGCCGCCTTGCTGGGTTGGCGGCCGTGGCTCGATCCTAGCCCAGGTGCGGCGACCGCGGGAGCTATATTTCCGCCGCGAGCGCTCTTTTCGATCGGGCCGGACCGTGCGGTACAAAGCTCGCGTGATCTCGGTCACCTCGAAGTCCCGTTACGCCGTCGTCGCGATGGCGGAGCTGGCCCGCTCGGGCGACCGGCCGGTGCCGATCAAGGAGCTCGCCGAGCGCCGCTCGATCCCGGAGCAGTTCCTCGAGCAGCTCTTCTCGACCCTCCGCCGGGCCGGGCTCCTGACGAGCCACCGCGGCATGAAGGGCGGCTACACGCTGTCGCGGCCGGCCGACGAGATCGACGTCCTCGAGGTCGTCCAGGCGCTCGACGGCAAGGTCGGTCAGGAGGCCGACGAGGCGGGCGGCATCTGGGCCGAGGGCGTGGGCGCCCTGCGCAAGGTCTTCAGCCAGACGACGATCGCCGAGATCGCCCGTCGCGAGGCCGAGGAGGCCGGCAGCGGGATGTACTACATCTAGAAACCCAGGCGTCCTCGACGGCGGTTGGCGCTGCCGTGCGGAGTCTTCACCGCTGCTAACCGCTCAGAACGGCAGGAATGGGAACCCTGTGTTCCCATCCTTTTCCCACGGCCCACTGCGGCGCCGGATACATCCGGGGCCGGATTCACCAACCTGCCGCCGCGTGGCGAGGGCGGAGGTGGTGGGTGGTGACGCGTGGTGGAACCGAGAAGACCCTGCGCCCGCCCCGGCGGGAGCGGGCTACAGGGTCGGGCCGAGGAGCGCCTCGGGCGGACTAGCCGCGTTTGGCGTACTCAGCGATGTCGCCGAAGTCCACCATGACGCAGGCCTCGTCGCCGACGACTTCAGCGTCGTGGCCGGCGGGAATTGCAACGACCTCGCCGGGACCGATCTGTGTCTCGCTTCCATCGTCCATGAAGATCCGCATCTGCCCGGAAAGGACGTAGCCGAAGTGCGCGACCTCGCAAGAGTCCGTCTGGGCGATCGGCTTCACGTTCTCCGACCAGCGCCAGCCGGGCTCGAAGGTCCCCTTACCGACTTCGCGGCCTCCGATGTTGACGACCTCAGCCTGTCCCTTCCCCTCAAACGGACGTGTCTCATCGGGGGAATCAAAGTTCTTGACCTCGATAGTGGCCATACAGCCTCCTTCCTGTCGACGCCATCGAACCTATCTGCGAGGACCGGGAGACGCAAGGTCGTCCTGTGGTCGGGGCTGCTGCGCCCTCGCTGCTTGAGGCGAACGCAGGGGCGAACCCCCCGGGCGATGGCCAGAGAACCGCGCAGGAGGCCGTCTCGTCATCTGTACGAAATGGGGAAGGGTACGAATCCGCGACGAAGCGGCGGCTACTCCCGCAGCCCGGCGGCCTCGAGGGCCTCGTCGCGTGTTTGAAAGATGGTGACTCGCACACAGACGCCGTCGCGAAAGGTCCACAAGTACGTGAAGCGCGCCGTCAGCTCGATCCCATCACGACCCTGGAAGTAGCCGATCAGCGGCGTGATCACATGCCCCCCGGCGTCGATCAGCTCTTCCGGCTCGGTCCTCACGGATTCAAACTCCCCAGCGAGGGTGAAATCGGGGAACTGATCGCGGTTGTACACCCCTTTCTGTGGACTGATCGAGCGCGACCAGTCGAATTCGAGGTCCGGGGCGGCGTGCTTCATCATCGCCTCAAGGTCTCCCCTGTTGTAGGCGTCAAGTGCAGCGCGAACCACCTCGACGTTCCCCTCCGACATCGTCTATTCCGACAGCCCGGCCGCTTCGAGGGCCTCGTCCACCGTCTGGAAAGCATGAGCTCGTCTCACCTTCCCGGCGTCGACCTCGACAAGCTCCGCGAGAACGCGGTCGAACGGGATACCGCTGACCACTCCGTGCTGGTGGCCGAAGATCAAGACGCGATCTCCGCCGCAATCTCGAACCTCCTCGATGTCCAACTGCAGATCGGCTATGTCGAACGCCTCGGTAGCCATTCGGCGAAGTCCATCGTGCCCACGGTATGGCCCCTGGACTGCGGATCGGAGAACGACGATTTCGACATCAGGGTGATGCAGCGCCACGAGCGCTTTGAGGTCCCTGGCAGCGAACGCTTCGTTTACCCGCTGAACGGTCTCCACGTTCTCCTGCGACATCGCCACCCCAGTATCTCGCGGGTGCCTTCGCCAAGAGTTCCCAGCCGGGTCTCTGGGCGCTCTTGGACTCGATGTACTACCTCAGAGCCATTACGGGAGAAGCGGTCAGGCGGTCCTCATCCGCAGCAGCCGCCCCAGCCCGGCCGCAGCGGTCATCCCGATCCGCTCGCGGTGCCTGGTCTCCTGGAGCGTCTCCGGAAAGTCACGCCAGATCATCGCCAGGTAGATCGGGAGGCGTGGGTCCCGGACGCCGCGCAGGCCCTTCTCCTCGCCGACTCGGCACATTCGCTCGATGAACTCCTCGAAGCCCAGGGCCGGCCGGTGGAAGTTGCGGATCCGGACCGGTGCCTTGGGACGGGCGAAGGTGTGGTTGACGCCGATCGGCACCGACGCTGACTCGCCGGTCCGCAGCGTGCGCCACTCGGCGCCGACGAGGACGTCGAACTCGCCTTCGAGCACCTCGTACTCCTCGACCTGGCGGGGGTGGCGGTGGGGCGGGGGCGCGAAGGCGCCTGCCGGGAACTGCCACTCGAACTCGACGTACTCGCCGTCGGTGCTCGCCGTCGGCGTGCGCAGGACGTAACGCGCGCCGTCGGCCATCTCGTAGACGTCGCCCGCTTGGCCCACCGGTCGAGCCTATTGCGCGGGCGGCCGGGGAGCGCTTTCAGCCGCTGATCGCCGGGACGAGCCTGAGGCTCCGCCTGCCGCGCGCGGCGGCGGCGGTCGGGCCGACCGTCTCGCAGACCACCTCGGTCAGCTCCGGGTCGAACTGGCTGCCGCTGTTGCGGCGCAGCTCCTCGAGGGCGCGCTCCGGCTCGAGCGCGTCGCGGTAGGGGCGGTCGGCGACCATCGCGTCGAAGGCATCGCAGATGAAGATCAGCCGGGACTCGACCGGGATCTGCGGACCGGGGAGGCCATCCGGATAGCCGCGGCCGTCCCAGCGCTCGTGACAGGACCGGACCACGCGCGCCACCGGCAACATCGACGGCGCCGCGGCGAGGATCCGCTCGCCGATCACGGTGTGCCGGCGCATCAACTCCCACTCGCCCTCGTCCAGCGGCCCGGGCTTCTGGAGGACGTCGTCGGGGATCGCGACCTTGCCGATGTCGTGGCATTCGGCCGCGCGGGTCAGGATCTCCAGCCGATCCCCGGTCAGGCCGACCTCGGCCGCCACCTCATGGACCAAGCCCGCGACGTGGCGCAGGTGGCTGTTCAGCTCGTCCTCGCGCTCGTCCAGGATCCGCAGCAGGACGCTCGCGGTCTCATCCCGCACCGCGGTCAGCGTCCCGCGCGAGCGGCGCAGGCCGATCACGCGCGCAGCCCCCGCCTGAGCCCCTCCCGCTGCGGGTGTCTCTCGCCGGGCGGCATCCGCCGAAGGTACTCCTGACCAGGCAAAAAGTCGTTAGTACGTCCGTCCAAGACCCCCTCAACCTTCGTCCATGCACGCGTGGCGTCTGGGTTGGTTCCGCGCCGTCGCCGGAATACCTGCGGGGGCTTGCCGGTCCGCTACGTTGAGCGGGTGAGCCCCGACGCCGACATCGCGCCGGCCGGCGAGCTGCGTGTCGCGGCCGAAGCGGCCGCGACGGTCGGCGGCACGCCACTCGTGGCCCTGCGCCGCCTGGCGCCGGAGAGCGCCGAGGTCTACGCCAAGCTCGAGTACTTCAACCCCGGCGGCTCGGTCAAGGACCGGATCGGCCTGGCGATGATCGATGCGGCCGAGGCCGAGGGGCGCATCCAGCGGGGCGAGACGGTGATCGTCGAGCCGACCAGCGGCAACACCGGCATCGCCTTGGCGATGGTCTGCGCCGCACGGGGCTACGAGCTGATCCTGACCCTGCCCGAGGGCATGAGCCGCGAGCGGGCGAAGCTCCTGCGCGCCTACGGCGCCGAGGTCCGCGAGACCCCCTCGCTCGGCGGGATGACCGAGGCCGTCGAGATGGCGCGCGAGATCGTCGACCAGCGCAAGGGGTTCATGCCGCAGCAGTTCTCGAACCCGGCGAACCCGGATGTCCACCGCCGCACCACCGCCGAGGAGATCTGGGCCGACACGGGTGGGGAGATCGGCGCTTTCGTCGCCGGGGTCGGCACCGGCGGGACGATCACCGGGGTCGGCAGCGTGCTCAAGGAGCGCTCCCCGGAGACCCTCGTCGTGGCGGTCGAGCCGGCCGCCTCGCCCGTCCTCTCCGGCGGTTCGCCCGGACCCCACAAGATCCAGGGCATCGGCGCCGGCTTCGTGCCTGAGGTGCTCGACCGCTCGGTGATCGACGAGGTGATCACGGTCGACGACGAGGACGCCCTCGAGACCGCGCGCCTCAGCGGCAGCCGAGAGGGCATTCTCGCCGGCATATCCGCCGGCGCCAACATCAGGGCGGCGATCGACGTCGCCTCGCGGCCCGAGATGTCCGGCCGCTGCGTGGTCACCGTCGTCTGCGACTCCGGTGAGCGCTACATGTCCCTGCCATTCTTCGCGCCCTGATGCGCTCCATCCTCGCTGGGAGCCTCGCCGCGGCGTCTCTGATCGCTGTCGCGTCCGCCGCGGCCCCCGGCACCATCGGCGAGGTGACGCAGAAGGCCGGGCCGGCCGGCTGCGTGTCGTCCTCGGTCCCCGGCTGCGCGGCCGGCCACGGGCTGGGTGGCGCCCGGATCGCGGCCGCGAGCCCCGGGGGCGAGAACGTGTACGTCGCGGCGTACGTCAGCGACGCGGTGACGACCTTTCAGCGCGACGCCGGGGGAGCTTTGAGTCAGTCCGGCTGCGTCTCGACGCCGGCATCGACCGGATGCGGTCCGGCGCGCGGGCTCGACGGAGCCTCGACGGTCGCCGTCAGCCCGGACGGCAAGAACGTCTATGCGGCCGCCGAGGACAGCGACGCGGTGGCGATCTTCGACCGCGATCCGCTGACCGGCGAGCTGACCCAGAAGGAGGCCGAAGCGGGCTGCGTCGCTGCCACCGGCGTAACCGGGGAGTGCGCCGAGCATCCGTCGCTCGAGGGCGCTCGCTTCGTCACCGTGAGCCCCGACGGGGAGAACGTCTACGCGGCGGCGCAGGACAGCCACGCGATTGTCGTCTTCTCGCGCGATTCCGCGACTGGTGCGCTGACCCCGGTGGAGGCGGTGACCGGCCGCGGCCTGCGGCGGGTGGTGGCGTTGGCCGTGACCCCCGACGGCTCCAACCTCTACGCGGCGGCCGAGTACGGCAGCAGCGAGACGCCGGGGACGGACGGTGCGGTCACGATCTTCGACCGCGATCCCCTGACCGGAGCCTTGACCCAGAAGCCCGGCGAGGCGGGCTGCATCTCCGAGTTGGCCGCCGAAGCCGGTTGTGCCGACGGCCACGGCCTGGCGGGGGCAACCTCCCTGACCCTGAGCCCCGACGGCCGCGACCTCTACGTCGCCTCCTACTTCATCGACGCGCTGACCAGCTTCCGGCTGGGAAGCGACGGCGCGCTGGTCCAGACCGGCTGTTCCGCGGGTGCGGCCGGTGATCCGTACTGCGCGGCGGCGGGCGGCCTCGACGGCGTCCACGGCCTGGCGACGAGCCCGGACGGGCACAATCTGTACGCGGCGGCGAAGTACGCGAACGTCATGACCGTCTGGGACCGCGACCCCGCCACCGGGAACCTTGTCCGCAAGCCCGGCGTCGACGGATGCGTCTCCGACGACGGCTCGGAGACGATCGGCGGTGCGACCTCCGCCTGCGCCGACGGGACCGCCCTGGAGCACGCGCATCTTCCGACGGTCACCCCGGACGGAGCCAACGTCTATCTGACCGCGTACGGATCCCAGGCGATCGCTTCCTTCGATCGGCGCCTGGCCGCCGTCGAGCCGGACGCGCCACCGGCCCCTGTCTGCCTCGGAGCGACCGCGACCCGCGTCGGAACCTCCGGTCGCGACGTCTTGCGGGGCAGGCGGGGGCCCGACGTCTTCGCGACGTTCGCCGGCGATGACGTCGTGGTCTCGTTCGGCGGCCCCGACCGCGTCTGCGGCGGCCGCGGAGACGACCGCATCAGGCTCGGGGACGGGCGCGACCGCGCCAAGGGCGGTGCCGGTGCCGACCGGCTGCTGGGCGGGCGGGGAGCGGATCAGCTGCTGGGTGGGCGCGGGCCCGACTCCCTGTTCGGCCAGGGGGGCGCCGATCTGCTTCGCGGAGGCCCGGGCGCGGATCGGCAGGTGCCCTGATGCTCGGGCTGGGAACCCTCCGCCGCGTCCTCCGCGAGGTGCGCTCGGACGTCGCCTCGGCCCGTGACCGCGATCCGGCCGCCCGCGGCGTCTCGAGCGCCGAGATCCTCGCGTCCTGGGGCGGCGTCCAGGCGATCCTGGCTCACCGCGTCGCCCATGCGCTGCACGACGCCGAGGTCCCGGTGGCGCCGCTCGCGATCTCCTACCTGAGCCGCGCCGTGACCGGGGTGGAGATCCACCCGGGCGCCCGGATCGGCGGCGAGTTCTTCATCGACCACGGCTCGGGCGTCGTGATCGGCGAGACGGCCGAGATCGGCGACTGCGTGACCCTCTACCAGGGCGTGACCCTCGGCGGCACCGGCTTCCAGCGGGGCAAGCGCCACCCGACGGTGGGGGACAACGTCACGATCGGCTCCGGCGCGAAGCTGCTGGGCCCGATCCGGGTCGGGGACGGCGCCAAGGTCGGTGCCAACACGGTCGTTGTCGAGGACGTGCCCGCGAGCTCCACGGTGGTCGGCAACCCCGGCCACACCGTCAAGGTCGAGGGTCGCCGCCCGGAGGGGCCGGATGCCGACTGGATCCACCTGCCCGACCCGATCGCCGACGCGATCAGGGAGCTTTCGGCTCGGATCGCCCGGCTCGAACGCCGCGCCGCCGAGCTGTCCGGTGAGGAGGCCGGGGAAGCGGGAGTCAAGGAGCTGCGGCCCCGCCGTGGCCGCTCCTCGGCCGGGGGCTGAGTCACGCTGCGACGGCCCCGCCTGATCAAGCTCGCGGCGGTCCTCGCACTCGGGCTCGCGGCCGCCGCCGGCGGCTGTGGCGGCGGCAACGGAGACGAGGAAGAGATCGCCGCGGTGATCGAGACCTCGGCGACCTCGGACGCCCCGTCGAACTGCACCGAGCTCGAAACCCAGGACTTCGTCGAGCAGACGGAGTTCGCGAAGGGCCAGGCGGCGGTCGCGTCCTGCCGGGAGGCCGACCCGAGCGCCAGCGCGGAGTCGGTCGAGGTCGCCAACGTCGAGGTGGACGGTGACGAGGCGACCGCCGACGCGACCTTCGAGGGGAGCAGCTTCAACCGCCAGACCCTCGCGCTGGCGCTGGTGAGGGACGAGGCGGGCTGGAAGCTCGACCGGATCGTCGCCTTCCGAGGGTTCGACAAGGACGCCTTCCTCCGGGCCTTCGAGAAGACGCTCCTCGCGCCGCCCGATCCCGCGACCGGGCAGCAGGCCGCGTGCATCATCCGGCTCTTGCGGCGCAGCGACGACGAGAAGCTCCAGGACGTCCTTCTCGGCGGCGACCCGAAGCCGTACGAGACCGTGTTCGGGCTCTGCGCCTGACCCCTGGGCGCCCGGCAGCGCCGCCCGCCCCCGTGGCTATCCTCGCCCCGTGAGCCCCGCTTCCGAGCAGCAGGCCCCGCCACCGGGCGAGGAGGCCGCCGGCGCGCCGGTGTCGCCCGGCGCCGACCCGGTCGAGCGCCTCCTCGCGAGCCTGAACCCGCCGCAGCGCGAGGCGGTGACCCATGGCGAGGGCCCGCTGCTGGTCATCGCCGGAGCGGGCTCGGGCAAGACCCGGGTCCTGACCCACCGGATCGCCTGGCTGCTCGCCACCGGCATGGCGCGACCGGGCGAGATCCTCGCGATCACCTTCACCAACAAGGCGGCGGCGGAGATGCGCGAGCGGGTCGGCGGGCTGGTCGGCCGGGCCACCCGGGCGATGTGGGTGACGACGTTCCACTCCGCCTGCGCGCGGATGCTGCGGGCCGATGCCGAGCGGCTCGGCTATTCCCGCGGCTTCACGATCTACGACGAGGCGGACTCGCTGCGGATGATCAAGCGCTGCATGGAGGAGCTCCAGGTGGACACCAAGCGCTTCCCGCCGCGCGCCGTCCGCGCCCAGATCTCGGGCGCCAAGAACCAGCTCCTCGACGTCGAGGCCTACCGGGGGACCCACGGCTCCTACTTCGAGGAGACGGTCGGCGAGGTCTACGCCCTCTACGAGAAGCGGATGCTCGAGGCGAACGCGATGGACTTCGACGACCTCCTCGTTCGAACGGTGAACGTGATCGAGCTCTACGAGGACGTCCGCGAGCGCTGGCGCCGCGCCTTCCGCCACGTCCTCGTCGACGAGTACCAGGACACCAACAAGGCGCAATACCGGCTGCTCCAGCTCCTATGCGAGGACCACGGGAACCTGATCGTCGTCGGTGACGACTTCCAGTCGATCTACAGCTTCCGCCACGCCGACATCCGCAACATCCTCGACTTCGAGCGCGACTTCCCCGAGGCGGAGGTGGTCAAGCTCGAGCAGAACTACCGCTCGACCCAGGTGATCCTCGACGCCGCCAACGGGATCATCCGCAACAACCGCGAGAACCGCCCCAAGCACCTCTGGACCGAGGAGCGCGGCGGCGAGCAGGTCCAGCTCTCCGAGCTGGCCGACGAGCACGAGGAGGCGCGCTGGGTCGCCGGCGAGATCGAGCGGCTCGCCGAAGAGGACGGCCTGCGGCGCGAGCAGATCGCGGTCTTCTACCGGACCAACGCGATGAGCCGGGTGCTGGAGGACACCCTCGTCCGCTTCGAGGTCCCCTACCAGGTGATCGGCGGCACCAAGTTCTACGAGCGGGCGGAGATCAAGGACGCCGTGGCCTACCTCAGCCTGCTGGTCAACCCGGCCGACCAGATCTCCTTCGCGCGGACCGTCAACTCGCCGCGCCGCGGGGTCGGGGCAACCAGCCAGGCCCGGCTCGCGGCGCACGCCAACACCACCGGGGCGCCGATCTGGGACGTGGCCGGCCAGGCGGAGAGCGTGCCCGGCCTGGGCCCCGCCGCGTTCAAGGCGGTCTCCCGCTTCCACGACACGGTGGAAGGACTGCGCGCGCGAGCCGCCGATGAGCCCGTTGCCCACGTCCTCGAGGCGCTGCTCCACGAGACCGGCTACATCGAGGCGCTGGAGGCGGAGCGAACCGTGGAGGCCGAGGGAAGGGTGGAGAACCTCCAGGAGCTGATCGGCGTCGCCGCCGAGTTCGACGCGAACCGGGAGCTCGAGGGCGGCGGCGAGGTCTCCCCGCTCGAGGAGTTCCTCCAGCAGATCTCGCTCTACACCGAGCAGGACGGCCTGCGCTCCGACGACAGCCTGGTCACCCTGATGACCCTCCACAACGCCAAGGGGCTCGAGTACGACGCGGTCTTCATCGTCGGCTGCGAGGAGGGTGTCTTCCCTCACATGCGGGCGCTCGAGGAGGGGGGCGAGGAGGAGGAGCGCCGGCTCGCCTACGTCGGCGTCACCCGGGCCCGGCGCCGCCTCTACCTCACATGGGTGCGGGAGCGGCGGATCTTCGGCGGCCGGCGCGAGCCGGCGATCTCCTCCCGCTTCATCGACGAGATCCCGGCCGAGCTGACCGAGCGCCACTCGAGCGCCCCCGGCACCCGCTGGGAGCCGGCGCTGAGCGCCGGGGCCCCCGTCGCCCCGGTCGATCCCGGCCCGGCCCTCGCTCTTCAGACCGGCGACGACGTCGTCCACGCCAGCTTCGGCGACGGCGTAGTGACCGGGGTCGAGCCCGGAGGGGTGATCGTCGTCCGGTTCGCCGGCGACGGGGCCGAGCGCAAGCTGATGGCCGACTACGCCCCGGTCCGGAAGCGGTAGTGGCGGCCCGGGTCATCGACGGCAAGGCGGTTTCAGCCGAGGTCCGCGAGCGCGTGCGGCTGGGCGTTGCCGAACTGGTCGCCGAGACCGGCCGCGCGCCGGCCCTGGCGACGGTGATCGTCGGTGAGGACCCCGCTTCGCACGTCTACGTCCGCAACAAGCACCGAGCCTGCGAGGAGGCCGGGATGCGGTCGGTCCATCACGAGCTCAGCGCCGGTACGACCGAGGCCGAGCTGATCGAGCTGGTCGCCGGCCTGAACCGCGACGAGGACGTCGACGGAATCCTGGTCCAGCTCCCGCTGCCCGAGCAGATCGACCCCGACGCGGTCGTCGCCGCGCTCGACCCCGGCAAGGATGTCGACGGGCTGACGCCGGCGAACGCGGGGCTGCTCGCCCACGGGGCCCCCGGGCTCGTCCCCTGCACCCCCGCCGGAGTCGTCGAGCTCCTCGACCACGAGGGCGTCGAGCTGAGTGGCGCCGAAGCGGTCGTCGTCGGCCGATCGAAGCTGGTCGGCAGGCCCCTCGCCAGCCTTTTGATCTCGCGCAGCGCGACCGTCACCGTCTGCCACTCGCGCACTCGGGACCTGACGGGAGCCTGCGCCCGAGCCGACGTGCTGGTCGCCGCCGTGGGCTCGCCGCGGCTGCTCGGCGCCGATGCGGTGAAGTCCGGGGCGATCGTGATCGACGTCGGTGTCAATCGCACCGACGACGGGCTGGTTGGCGACGTGGACTTCGACGCGGTCGCGGAGAAGGCAGGCGCGATCACGCCCGTACCGGGGGGTGTCGGGCCGATGACGATCGCGATGCTGATGGTCAACACGCTGACCGCGGCGCGCGCCCGATCGCGGGTCCTCGACGCCTGAGCCGCGCATGCCGCCGAGCGCCCGCGTCTGGCGTTGCCCTTCCGCCGACGCGTTGACTAATGTCCGCCGCGACCCCTAGCCCCACGGAGGGACTTTGGAATGGATGTGAACAGGCTCACACAGGGCGAGAAGATCGCGGCAGGGTCCGCCATCGCGCTCTTCATCATCATGTTCCTGAAGTGGTACGGAGTCGACGAAGCGGGAGGCGCCGGTGATCTCAGCGCCTGGGACGCGTTCGACTTCATCGACCTGATCCTGCTCCTGACGGTGATCGTGACCGTCGGCGCCGCCGCTGCGAAGGCGTCCGCGAACCGGATCGACTTCCCGCTCAGCACGGCGATCGCGGTCCTCGGCGGGCTGTCGACCCTGCTGGTGCTGTTCCGGCTGATCGTCACGCCGGACATCGACGTGATCGTCGGCGAGATCGACCTCAGCCGGTCCTACGGCGTGTTCCTCGGGTTGATCGCCGCGGCCGGCATCGCCTACGGCGGCTGGCGGGCGATGGACGAGGAGGGCACGACGTTCCAGGACGCGGCCGACCGGTTCTCCGGCCCCGGGGACGGGCCCGGAGCGGGTGGGGACCCAGGCTCGCGCGCTGCGACCCCGCCGCCGCCTCCGCCGCCCCCGTCGGGCGGGACCCCTCCCCCGTCGGGTGGCACGCCGCCTCCGCCGCCTCCCTCGGGCGGCAATCCGCCGCCCAGCGGCGGCGCCTAGGAATCGCGAAAGCCCGGGCGCCCCTCGCGGCGCCCGGGCGCTTCGCCTCCCGCCGTGGACCTCCGGCGGATCAGGCTTGCAGAGGCGGTCGCCGGCATCGCCGGGGCGACTCTGCTGGCATCGCTCTTCCTGCCCTGGTTCTCGAGCGGCGGCCCCTCGCTCGACGGCTGGGAGTCACTCAGCCTGATCGACCTGATGGTGGCCATTGCCGGCCTCCTCGGGTTGGCGCTGCCCGTGGTCTCGGCCACCAACGTCAAGCCGGACCTGCCGATCGCCACGACGGCGACCGCGGCGCTGGCAGGGGTGCTCGCATCGCTGCTGGTGCTCTACCGCGCGCTCGATCCGGCCGGAGACGAGCGCCGCGCTGGGCTGTTCGTGGCCTTGGCCGGGGCAGCCCTGCTCACGGGCGGAGCCTGGCGCGCGATGTCCGCCGAGAGCTAGTAGGCCGCGACTCCCTGCGCCACCCGCTTGGCGAAGGCGATCACGGTCATCATCGGGTTGACCCCGACCGAGGTCGGGAAGAGGGACGCGTCGGCGACGTAGAGGCCCTCGGTGCCGCGCACCGATCCGTCCGCCGCGCAGACGCCATCGCCCTCGGGTGCGATCCGCGCGGTGCTCATCGGGTGGAACGCCTCGAGCCGCAGCTCCGAGGGCTTGAAAGCCGTCGCTTCGAAGGCCTCCAGGTCGCCGGGCCTGAGGGCCCCGACCCGGCCGATGTTCGGATAGACCTCCTCGGCTCCGGCCGCGAAGTGCACCTCGGCGGCGCGGGCGATCCCGAAGACGAGGCGCCGGCAGTCCTCTTCGCTGAGGCGGTAGGAGGCGCGCAGGGAGCCGTCGCCGGCGACGCCGATCCGGCCCGCCGACCGGTCGGAGAGGTGGACGCCGATCGACCCGACGTTGCCGAAGCCGAGCATCGCCTCCTGATGCTTGCGGCCGGTGCCGAGCAGCCAGGCGCCGCCGAATGGGAGGGGCGTGAAGGTCGCCTCGAGGAGGATCGACTCGGGCTCCCACTCGTCGATGTAGTAGCTCTGCATCACGCCTTCCCAGCCGCGTACCTCCTCGGGGTAGCGGGCGCCGACCCAGCAGGCCGGGTGGATGTGCAGGTTGCGGCCCACGTGCTCGCCGCGGAGGCCGGAGCGGATCAGCAGCTCCGGCGTGCCGAGCGCCCCGCCGGCCAGGATCACCTTCCGTGCCCGCACCGTGTAGGGGCGCCGGGCCCCGTTGCGGCGCCCGCGCGAGCCGGCCAGGCAGCCGACCCCGACGGCCCGGCCGTCCTCGACCAGGATCCGGACCGCCTCGGTGTCGGCCCTCACCCGCGCGCCCGCCGCGACCGCGCGGGGCAGGTAGGAGACGTGCATCCCGCGCTTGGCGTCGATCTCACATCCAAACGGGCAAGAGCTGCACTGGACGCAGTCGCCGGCGTTGCGGGCGATCGGCCCGCCGCCGGCGCCGAGCGCCGCGGCGCCCTCCATGGCGAGCTGGCCGTTCCGCCCCATCCGCTCCGGGTCCAGCCGCTTGACCCGCAGGAAGGACTCGGCCTCCGCGTACTCGTCGCCCAGGTCCGTAGCCCAGTCGATCCCGTATCGCTCACGCCAGTGGGTGAGGACGGCGGGGGGCGCCCGGAAGCAGGTGCCCGAGTTGATCACGGTGGTCCCGCCGACGGCGCGGCCGACCGGCACCGGGATGGGCGGCCGCCCCTCGGCAACCGTGATGCCGGCGTCACGGTAGAGGGAGACGATCGCCTCGATCGGGTCGTCGGGGTAGGTCTCGCGGTTGAAGTGCCCGCCCGCTTCGAGGACGACCACGTCGACCCCGGCCTCGGCGAGCAACGCCGCCGCCGGCGCCCCGCCGGCGCCCGAGCCGACGACGACGACGTCGCAGTCCTCGCCTTCGCGGGGCGCCTCGGTTTCTCCCAGGGTCCCCGCGGGCTCGGGGACCGAGCCGTCAACCAGACCGCAGCGCACGTCGTATCCGACCCGCTCGCGGACGCCGGGCGCGATCGTGTAGCCGAGGGTGCAGAGGACCTTCGCCATCAGCAGGAGGTCGTGGTGGAGGCCGACCCGCGACCCCTCCATATGGCGCAGGAAGTCCTCCCGGGCCGCGAGGTCGAGGCGACTGAAGCGCCACGGGAAAGGCAGCCATTCGAACGCCCGCAGGCCGAGGCGGAGGCGGGTCACGCCCCGCGGCGGGAGCTCGGTCACGAAGCGCGAGACCGGGCCCGAGACGTCGACGTCGCGCTCGGCGGCGGGGAGCCCGTCGTAGCCGGGCGCCATCGCCTCGCAGATCGCCCCGAGGGTCCGTAGCTCGGCGGCCCTGAGCCCCGGGACGCGCCTTCAGCCGGGAGCGGCGGGCCTGCCGACCTTGCCCGCCAGGGACCACAACCAAAGGGCCGAGATCGCCAGGAAGCCGTCGACCAGGAAGTTGAGGAGGTAGATGAAGACGTCGGCGTCGAAGACGTAGAGCCCGAGGGCCGCGAGCGAGGAGGCGGTCTTGCCGGCGGCGAGGACGAGCAGCAGCGGCCGGTAGCGGACGACGTCGGCCTGAGCGACCGCGCAGATCCCGGCGATCACGACCATGTAGGCGAAGGCCAGGGCGAGCCAGAACCTCTCCTCCGTCTCCGGCGCCCGGGTGAAGTCGCCGACCTCGTCGCCGAAGTCGGAGATGACATCGAGGACGCCGTCGGGGAAGGCGATGAAGAGAATGCCGACGACGGCGAAGCTGACCGCCAGCAGGCGCAGGTTGAACACGACGAAGCGCTCTGCCCGTTCGCCCCTCATGCCCGGCGGCACTCTAGTCCAGGCGCCGTGTGCCGCGCCGGGCAGTCGTCCGGCCGCCCCTAATATCCGCCGCGTGATCGACCGCGAACAGGTCCTCCACGTCGCCCGCCTGTCGCGCCTGCGGCTCGCCGAGCAGGACGTGGAGAAGATGGCCGGGGAGCTCTCGGGGATCCTCGAGCACGTCGACCGGATCGGCGAGCTCGACCTCGACGGGGTGGAGCCGACGTCGCACGTCGTCGATCTGGAGAACGTGATGCGGCCCGACGAGCCCCGGCCGAGCTGGCCGCGCGAGCAGGTAGTCGCGCAGGCGCCCGATCCGGAGGAAGGCGCCTTCCGGGTGCCCTCGCCGCAGGCGGACGCGCCCTGATGACGGAGCTGCTCGAGCTGACGGTAGCCGACGCGGCCGAGCAGATCCGCGCCGGCGAAGTCGAACGCGGCGATTACGCGGAGGCTTGGCACGAAAGAGCAGCAGCCGACGAACTCAACGCCTATCTCTGGACACCGGATGAGGGAAGTCGGACGTCGGATGACGAGCAACCAGGCAACGACACCGCCGGAACTCTCAACGGCATCCCAATCGCCATCAAGGACCTCTTCTGCACCAAGAGCGTGCCGACCACCGCGGGGTCGCGGATCCTCGAGGGGCACCGGCCCGTCTACACCTCGACCGCGGTGCGTCGCCTCCAGGCCGCGGGTGCGAGCGTCCTCGGCAAGACCAACATGGACGAGTTTGCGATGGGGTCCTCGAACGAGAACTCCGCCTACGGACCGGTGCTGAACCCGTGGGACCGGAGACGGGTGCCCGGCGGTTCCTCGGGCGGCTCGGCGGCCGCGGTCGCCGGCGGTCTCGCCCCGGCGGCGATCGGCACCGACACGGGCGGCTCGATTCGCCAACCGGCGGCGCTCTGCGGGATCGTCGGCCTGAAGCCCACCTACGGCGCGATATCGCGCTACGGGATGGTCGCGTTCGCCTCGTCCCTCGACCAGTGCGGGCCGCTCGCCCGCGACGTCACCGATGCCGCGCTGCTGCTCGGCGCGATGCAGGGGCCCGACCCCTGCGACTCGACCTCGATCGGGATAGAGGGGGGCGTCGCCGCTCCCTCGCGCGCTGATCTCGCCGGCCTCCGCTTCGGGGTCCCGAAGGAGCTGGGTGAAGACGGGATGGAAGCCGGCGTCCGCCAGGTCTTCGAGCAGACGCTGGAGCGGATCCGGGACCTCGGCGGCGAGGTCGCGGAGGCCACTCTGCCGCACGCCGGGCACGGCATCTCCGCCTACTACGTCCTCGCACCGGCCGAGGCCTCGGCGAACCTCGCTCGCTATGACGGGGTGCGGTACGGGCTCCGTCACGACGCCGGCGACCTGATCGAGATGTACGAGACCACGCGCTCGGCCGGCTTCGGCGCCGAGGTGAAGCGGCGGATCATGCTCGGCACCTACGCCCTCTCCTCGGGCTACTACGAGGCCTACTACGGGCAGGCGCAGAAGGTGCGGACGAAGATCGCCGGGGACTTCCGCACCGCCTTCGAGAGCGTCGACTTCGTGGTGACGCCGACTTCTCCGTCGGTCGCCTTCGAGCTCGGCGCCAAGACCGACGACCCGCTGGCGATGTACTTGAACGACTTCTTCACGGTGCCGATGTCTCTGGCGGGGATCCCGGCGATCTCGATTCCGGCCGGCCTAGCCCCTCCCGATGGCGGTGGCCCGGAGCTTCCCGTGGGCTTCCAGATCGCCGCGCCGGCGTTCGGCGAGGCGAAGCTGCTCGACGCAGCATTCGCGCTCGAGCAGGGCATCGGCTTCGACGCCAGACCGGCGGAGGGGTCATGACACAGGAGGAAGTGGTTGAGGCCGCGCGCGCGGCGCTCGACTCGCTCCCCGAGCCGATCACGAAGAAGCTCGGCGACGTCGCGGTGATCGTCGAGGACTCCCATCCCGATGGGATCATGGGGATCTACGACCCTGTCGGCGGTCTCCGCCGCATCGTCGTCTTCCGCGACGCCAACCCCACGCCGGAGGAGGTCCGCAAGACCGTCCTCCACGAGGTCGGGCACCACTTCGGGATGGGCGAGGGCGACCTGGACCGCCTGGGGTACAGATGACCGCGCTCGAACCGGTCATCGGCCTGGAGATCCACGTCCAGCTCTCGACCCGGACCAAGATGTTCTGCGGCTGCGAGCTGTCGTTCGGCGACGAGCCCAACGTCCACACCTGCCCGGTCTGCCTCGCGCATCCGGGGGTCCTGCCGGTGACGAACGAGGAGGCCGTCCGCTGCGCCCTCCAGATCGCCGCCGCGCTCGAGTGTGAGGTCGCGTCGCGGTCGATCTTCCACCGCAAGCAGTACTTCTACCCCGACAACCCGAAGGCGTACCAGATCAGCCAGTACGACGAACCACTTGCGGTCAACGGGCGGCTGGGGGAAGTGAGGATTCACCGGGCGCACCTGGAGGAGGACGCGGCGAAGATGATCCACGTCGGCGAGTCCGGCCGGATCCACGGGTCGGGAGCCTCGCTCGTCGACTTCAACCGGGCCGGCACGCCGCTGGTCGAGATCGTCACCGAGCCCGACATCCGCAGCGCCGCGCAGGCGCGCGCGTGGGCGCAGCTCCTGCGCACGACCGTGCAGCAGCTGGGTGTCTCCGACGTCAGCATGGAGCAGGGCAGCCTGCGGGTCGACGCCAATGTCTCGGTCCGGCCGGAGGGCTCGACCGAGCTGGGCACCAAGACCGAGCTCAAGAACATGAACAGCTTCCGCTTTCTCGAGCGGGGCATCGACGCCGAGCTGGCGCGCCAGCGCAACCTGATCGACAGCGGCGAGGGCGTGGTTCAGGAGACGCTCCACTTCGATCCCCAGAGCGGCAACCTCACCCCGCTTCGCTCCAAGGAGGAGGCCCACGACTACCGCTACTTCCCGGAGCCCGACCTGGTGCCGCTCGCGCCGACCGAGGAGATGCTGCGGCGGGCGCGAGAGTCTCTGCCGGAGCTGCCGGCGCAGCGAGCGGAGCGGTACGAGAGCGAGGGCCTGCCGCGCGACGCCGCGGTCCTGCTGGCGGCCGACCCGCTGTACGCCGGCTATTACGAGGCCGTGGCGGAGGCCGGCGGTGGCCTCGAGAAGCGCGTGGTGGCCAACTGGGTGACCGGGGAGCTCGTCGGCGCCCTGCGCGCGGCGGGGGCCGACGCCGACGGCGTGCCGGGGGACCGGGTCCCGCCGTCCAGCCTCGCGAGGCTGATCGCCCTCGTCCAGGAGAGACGCATCTCCCACGGCGCCGGTCGGACGGTGCTCGCGACGCTGGTGCAGGAAGGCGGCGATCCCGAGGAGGTCGTGGAAAGCCAGGGCCTGGCGCAGATCTCGGATTCATCTGAGCTGGAGGGGATCGTCGCGTCCGCGATCGACGCGAATCCCGACGCCGCCGAGAAGATCCGCAGCGGGAACCCGAAGGCGATCGGCGCGATCGTCGGCGCCGTCATGCGTGAGACCAAGGGCCGCGCCGACGGCGGCGAGGTCAACCGCCTGATCCGCGAGAAGCTCGGCACCTAGGTCGTCGGGCGCCGTTCCCTCAATTGTCCGCGGTTTTGGGCCCAGCGACGGTGCCATAGTCCCCCCATGGCCTGGAACGTGGTCATAGCCGGGGGTGGGTTCGGCGGGGCGATGGCGGCTCGCGAGCTCGAGCGGCTGATGCCGAAGCAGTCGACCCGGATGGTCCTGGTCAACGACGTCAACTTCCTGCTCTACACGCCGTTCCTGCCCGAGGCGGCGGCCGGCACGCTGGAGCCGCGGCACGTGGTGACGCCGCTGCGCGAGATCCTCCATCGCACCTACCTGCGGCTGGGCGCGATCGACGGTCACGACCCGGCTGCGCGCACCGTCGAGCTGCGGACCCACGACGGTGAGACCGAGGAGCTCCGCTACGACCAGTTGCTGCTGGCGCCAGGCTCGGTCTCCCGCGTCCTACCGGTTCCCGGTCTCGGCGACCACGCGATCGGCTTCAAGAGCCTGGCCGACGCGATCTGGTTGCGAAACCACGTCCTCGAGACGCTCGAGGCAGCCAACGCGACCGAGGACGCGGCGAAGCGCGAGAAGCTCCTGACCTACGTCTTCATCGGCGGCGGCTACGCCGGCCTCGAGGCGCTGGCTGAGCTCCAGGACTTCGCCGCCGAGGCGATGGAGGCCTACCCGCGCGCCCGCCTCCACGGCATGCGCTGGATGCTGGTCGAGGCTCGCGACCGCGTCCTGCCCGAGATCGACTCCGACCTGGCCGACTACGCGCTGCGCGAGCTGCGCGGCCGCGGCATCGACATCCGGCTGGGAACCACGATCGAGGAGGTGACCGCGAACTCGGCCCGGCTTTCGACCGGCGAGACGCTGCCGACCCGGACGGTGGTCTGGACCGCCGGTGTCGCCCCCCATCCGAGTCTCAGAAACCTGAACGTCCCGCTCGACGAGTCCGGCCGGGTGCCGGTCGACGAGTACCTGCGCGTTCAGGGGATGGACGGCGTCTGGGCGATCGGCGACGCCGCCGCCGCTCCCGACCCGCGCGGCGGGACGACCCCGCCGACCGCGCAGCACGCGGTGCGCCAGGGCCCGGTCGCCGCCCGCAACATCGCCGCGCAGCTCGGCGTCGGCACCCCCCGCCGATTCGAGTACCGCGGCAACGCGGCCTTCGTCAATCTTGGCCGCTACAAGGCGGTCGGCAAGATCGGCACCCGCACCTTCCGCGGCTTTCCGGCCTGGTGGATGGCGCGGACCTACCACATGAGCCAGATCCCGGGCACGGCCCGCAAGGTGCGGGCGGTGCTCGACTGGACCGCGAGCCTGCCGTTTCGCCGCGACCTCTCCGAGGTCGGCTCGATCGGCCACCCGGAGCCGCTCCGCGACGAGGTCTACTCACGCGGCGGGTCCCACCGGCCCGTCGCCCTCGACGACGAGCAGATCTGAGCGGGGGCCTCGCGGCTACTGCGCCGGCGCGGGCGCCCCCACGACCAGGTCCGCCTCCATGCCGCGCGAGCGGTGATTGGGAAGGCTGCACCACATGACGTAGGAACCGGGCTCCGGGATCGAGACACGCTGCGTGACCCGGGCCAGCGACTGGGTCTCGGCGACCTGGATGATCGGGTCGGCCGCGCCGGCCGGGGCGATGTTCAGGTCGTGGGGGTCCTCGCCGAAGTTGTTGAACTCGAGGACGACGTCGCCGGCGGGGACTTCGGGGCGCGAGAGCACGAAGCTGAACTCGTGGGCCCGGACCGCCAGGCGGGGCGTCGACGGTGGCGCGGGCTGCACGGGGACGCAGGTCCGCCAGCGCTTGATCCTCACCACCTTCACCCAGCGCCCGCCGCGCCGGACGCGCTTGACGACCCGCTTCTTGTGGGTCTTCCAGATGCAGGCCGAGGAGCTGACCGAAGTCGACTCTGCCGCCCCGCCGGCCACGGGCGCCGCCGCCAGGGTGAGCGCGAGCGCAGCTGCGAGGATCGACGCCGTGCCCCGCATCAGCGCACCAGGGCCGGTCGCGCGAACGCCGAGGCGCCGGGGATGATCGCGCCGGCGTCGTGCCCGAGCCATTCCTCGAGCAGCGCGCAGTACATGCCGCGGAAGTCGCTCGTGGCACGGACGTTGTCGTCCTCGTCGAGGGCCGCCAGGCCGGGGTACTCGCCGACCATCTGGCCGCGGGCCCGCGACCCGATCACGAAGGCGGCGCCGGCGGCGCCGTGGTCGGTTCCCGCCGAGCCGTTCTCCTCGGGCCGGCGTCCGAACTCGCTCCACATCTCGATCAGCACCCGGTCGGCGAGGCCGCGGGCCTCGAGGTCGCGCTGGAAGGCAAGCACGGCGTCGCACGTGCGGCGGATGTTGCGGTCGAAGTCCTCGGCTTGGTCGGAGTGCGTGTCGTAGCCGCCCGGCGCGCTGACTGTCACGCAGTGAAGCGGCATCCCTTCGCCGAGCAGCGCCGCCAGACCGGCGAGCCGCTCGGCGAAGGAGCCGTTGGGATAGGGCACGGGGCTGGAGAAGTCGTCGAACTGGCGCAGGTCGCGGCGCAGCTTCTCGGCCCGGGCGATCGCCTTGCGGGTCTGCGTCATCGGCGCCGAGTCGGCGGCAAAGGCTCCGAACCGCCCGAAGCTGGAGAACATCTCGTCGGTGACGGGGTCGTCCACCCGGGCCCAGAAGTCGTAATCGGTGACGCTGTCGACGGCGGCGACGGGCTTGCTCGCGGTGGCCAGCGCGGGGGAGAGGCTGCCGTCGAGCGAGAGGCCCTGGAGCGGGTTCTCGTTGTCTCCCGCCAGGTCCAGATAGCGGCCCAGCCAGCCGGTCCGGAAGCCGACCTCGACCTCGCCGATCTCCCAGAAGTGGCGCGAGGTGAAGTGCGACTGGTTCGGGCTCGTGTAGCCGATCGCCGGGAACGCTGAGACCTTCCCCTCGCCGTGCAGGGTGGCGAGGCCGGCGGCGGCGGGGTGCCAGCGCAGGCGGGTGTCCTCGGAGAACGCGGTGCCCTGGTCCGGAGCGAGCGCGAGGGTGGGACGCAGCGACGCGTACAGCGGGTCGCCCACCGGAGCCAGGAGGCTGAGCGCGTCGGCGCCTCCGTCGAGGAAGATCGAGACGAGGACGCGGTTGTTGCCGGCCGCCTGCGCGATCCCGTCCTCGAAGGCGGCGATCGGCAGCTTCGAGGCCCCGTAGACCGCCAGCGCCAGGCCCGCCGACCGGGAGAGGAACTTGCGCCGGGTCAGGCCGGTCCCGGCCGGGACCGGCATCCCCGGCTCGACCGCCGGCAGCCCCTTGCCGGCCTCGGCTGCGGCCGAGCGCAGGAGCTGGGAGCGCGTGTAGTTGCGGCAGCAGTTGTGTCCGTCCGCGCTCATCCGAGCTGGAGGTCGGGGGAGACGGCGATCAGCTGGCGCAGCGCGTTCTGGCGCAGCGCCCGGTAGGCCGACTGCTGCCACTCCTCGGTCGCCCGCGCCTGGACGCGTCTGCTGAGGGCGAGCAGCTCGTTCTGGTGCTCGGCCCGCAGGGCCGGCCAGGCCCAGGACGAGAGGGCGTTGTTGAGCGCCTGGGTCGCCGTCTCGGTAGTGCTGTAGCTCTCGTCCCAGGCCTCCATGTAGCGGTCCTCGAGGGCGTAGGTGACGAGCAGCCAGCGAGCCCGGATCGTCGAGGTGTCGAGCCAACGGTCGTCGTCCCAGCCGGAGACGTTCGGGGGCCAGAAGAGCATCTGCCCCGCCTGGCCGCAGAGCCAGGCCCAATCGTCGGTGTCGATCCCGCGGCCGAGGCGGCGCAGCAGCGAGGCGAGGTAGACCACCGGCGGCTTGACCATCGGCGCGCCGAGGTAGAGGTCGGGGTGCATGAGGGTCGCCTCGACGACCGGCCTGATGGCCGATCCGTTCAACCTGTAGATCCGCTGGAGCTCGCGGCTGGTCTCGGCCGACGGCGGCGTCGGGACGAAGTAGCTCCAGAGCTTCTCGACGAAGAAGGACGGGTGGAGCGGGTGCTGGACGCAGAGCCGGCACGCGTCCTCCCAGTTGAAGGCCCCGGTCTGGCCGAAGACCGTCTTGGGGTCGGGGTCGTGGCGGCGGGCGTCGAAGCGGAAGTTGTAGGCGCCGAGCTCCTCGGACCATTCGTTGCGCCAGCCGGTGAAGGCCCGGGCGGCCTCGCGGATGTCGCTCTCGGTGTAGGCGCCGCGGTCCGCCCCCAGCGTGAACAGCTCCATCACCTCGCGGGCGTAGTTCTCGTTCGGCGACCGCCGCGTGTTCTCGGTGCCGTCGAGCCACTGGAGCATCGCCGGGTCGACCGTCACCGCCTTCAGCAGGTCCAGGAACGAGCCGGACCAGCGGGCCCGGAACAGGTTCGACTGGTCGATCATCTGCTGCTGCTTGCTGACCTTGTCGTTCGAGGTCGCGAACCAGTCGTGGAAGATCAGCGCCATCCGCTCGACCAGGCTCTGGTCTGACCGGACCATCCGGTCGAGCCACCAGAGGTGGTCGTGGCCCCAGGCGTCGGCGGGAGCGATCGCCTCGCCGTCGCCGCCGACGGGCGCCGGGCCGTGCAGGGCGGCGGCGCCGGCCGGGCGGGTCAGGGAGAAGACGGCCCTCCGGAGGCCGAGCTTCGCCAGCCGCTCGGCCTGCCCCGGCGCCGGGCCGAAGCCCGCGCGGTTGAGCAGGCGGGTCGCCTCGAGCCGGCCGAAGGGGCCGGAGTAGACGCCGAAGGGCTGGCCGGCCCTCGGCGCCCTCGGGGTCTGCGGGCGGGGGAGGGGCCGCGGGCCGGGGCCGCGGGGGTGCGAGCGGGGCGGCTTGCGCCCGTGCCTCTTCCAGTAGGCGCGCTTGGTGACGGTTCCGTCGCCGTTCTGGACCCATCGCCAGTGCCTGTCGCGCCAGACCTTGGCGCGCCCGCGGCCGGGCCGGCGCGTGGCGGCAGCGGAGGCGATGGTCGTCGTGGCGGGCTCGGGCATGCGGAATCGGCCGGGTGGGGTCCCAGGCGGTTTTCGGCGGCCGGGCGCGGGCGCTTGAGCACGTGCCTGTCCAGGCACGGCAGAATGGACGTGTGGGCTACGAGTACGTGGTCATCGCCGTGTCGTTCGGTCTTGCCACCGGATTCATCGGTCGCGGCAAGGGCGGCTCGTTCTGGCTGTGGTTCCTGATCGGCACGATCCTTCCGGTCGCCGGGCTGATCGCGGTGATCCTCCACCGCAACGAGGACACGGAGCCCGAGCGCACCTGCCCGGCGTGCGGCAAGACCCAGAAGCTCTACGTCCAGGTCTGCACCCGCTGCGGCACCGAGCTCTACCTCCCCGACCGCGCCGACGTCCGCCACCCAAGCACCCCCTGAGTACCGGATCCCGGCTCAGACGCCCAGGAGGTGCAAACCGGGCACGGGGCTCAGCGGAGCCACGTCCTGACGATCGCGTTGGCGAAGCCGAGGCCGTAGCGGACGACGGCGGGCTTCTTCGAGTGCCCGTGGAGACGGCGCTCGACGGTGACCGGCACCTCCTTGGCCGGGACCCCCCGCTTGATCGCCTCGATCAGGAACTCGGAGGTGTGGAACTGCTCCTGGCGCAGGACCAGCTGGGGCAGGACGCTGGCTCGCACCGCGCGGAAGCCGTTCGAGCAGTCGCTGACCTTGGTGCGGGTGATGAACGAGACCAGGCGGTTGAAGAGGACGATGCCGAGCTCGCGGGAGAGGTCGTTGCGGTCGGCCTCGCCCAGCACCCTGGAGCCGTGGGCGACGTCCACCTCGCCCTCGAGCACCGGCCCTACGAGGCGCTCCATCTCCGACGGCAGATGCTGGCCGTCGGCATCGAGCGTCACGACGATCTCGGCGCCGGAATCGACCAGCAGCCGGTACCCCGTTCGCACGGCCGCGCCGCCGCCGCGGTTGATGACGTGGCGGGCGACGCAGGCGCCGTGCCGCGCGGCGACCTCGCCGGTCCCGTCCCGCGAGCCGTCGTCGACGACGAGCACGGCGGTCTCGCGCCCGAACACCTGCTCCGGTATCCGGTCGAGGACGTAGCCCAGGTTGTCGGCCTCGTTGTAGGCGGGGACGAGGACGGCGATCCTGCCGGCGAACCGGCGCGGCAGGTCGGCGTTCCTGAACTCGTCCCAGGCGAGCCCCTCGAGGACCGCGGACAGCTCCCGCGTGTTGCGGCCGCTTTGCGCCAGGGACCGCAGGATCAGCACGAAGAGGATGAAGATCGCGAAGACTGCGAGGCCGAGGATCCGGCCCCCGTTGCCGCGCTCGAACGAGAACGCCTCGAGCAGGGCGTCGGTCAGCTCGGTGCCGGAGACGATCGCCAGGCCGAGGCCGGCGAGGAGCAGGATCAGGACGTCGGCGTTGCGAAGGGTGCGCCGCCGCAGGACCGCGAAGGCGATGATGCAGGCGGCGGCGAGCAGGCCCGCGGCACGCAGGGCGGTGAGCTCGGGCGGGAGGAGGTCGGCGGGAATCATGGCGGCGCGGGCGCTTCGGAGCGCGACAAGGATAGGTTGCGCCCGGCACGCGCAAGCACTGCGCCGGCGAGCGGAAAGACGAGTGTCATCAGCACCTCGCTGCGCCGGTTGCTGGCCAGCGACACCGCGCCGACGAACGTGACCGCGGCGATCGGGATCGCGAAGACGGCGGCCTCCAGCAGGTGCCCCCGGCGGACCAGCAGGAACAATCCTGCGAGGCCGAGCAGGACGAGGATCACCTGGACCACGCGGCCCGGGCCGGACTCCATCGCCTCGCCGACCCCGCTGCTCCACACCCGCCAGACCTTGCGGGCGGTCATCGCCCCGTAATCAAGAGGCTGATCACCGACGTAGTCCCAGAACTGCTCGCGGCCGGCTTTGCCCAGCGCCTCGTCGCGCGGCAGATCCGGGTACCGCTCGGCGATCCGGTCGAAGAGGGGTGTGGGGTTGACGCGGTCCAACTCCTCGGAGCCGGGCTCGAGAATCCGCCCCTCGAAGCGCTCGACGAGAGCTGCCTTGACCCGCTGGTACTCGCCGTCCGCGGGGAGGTAGGTGCCGACGTAGAGCGCCTTGCCGCCGCCGGTCGAGATCGGGACCGCCCGGTCGAGGACGATGGCGTTGCGGACCGTCCAGGGGACGATCGGGACGAGCATCGCGGCGACCAGGGCTCCGGTCGCCAGGAGCGCCGGCCGCGGACCGGTCCGCCGCCAGACGACCCAGAGAGCGGCCACCGCCAGCAATCCCGCCGGCAGCGCGTACTCGGGACGGATCAGCGCCGTCAGGCCGAGCAGCAGGCCCGGGACCGTCCACTCCCAGGTACCGCGGCGGTCGGCCGCCCAGAGGAAGGCGAGGATCCCGGCCGGCAGGGTGAAGATCGCCGGGGGCTCGCTCAGCATCGCGCCGGTGGAGTGGATGAAGGGCGGGTAGACGGCGACGCCGGCGGCGGCGATCAGCCCGGCGGGGCCGCAGGCGATCCGCCTGCCGAGCAGGTACGCGACGAGGATCGCGAGGACGCCGAGGATCGCCTCGACGACCCGCGCCGTGCCCTCCCTGGCACCGCCGGTGGCGGCGAACGCCGTTGCGTAGAGCAGTGGCGCCCCCGGCGACCAGTCGCTCGAGTCGCGGAACTCGGGACCGCCGTAGGAGCCGTCTTCGTAGAGCGCCTTGGAGAGCGCGAAGTAGGCACGGGCGTCGTCGCCGGGGTCGGCGTTCGGGTTCACCACCCGCTCCGCCCGCAGCCCGAGTCCCACGGTGATGATCACGGCGAGCAGGATCAGGGTCGTGCGGCCGTGGCGGGCGACGGCGCCGGACCAGAGCTCACGAAGGCGCTTCTTCACCGGCGCCACGATAGGCCCAGCTCAGGGCCGCGCGGCCTCGCGGGCCCGCGCCGCAAGCCACGTGACGCCGAGCCCGCCCAGCGCCGAGGCCGCCGGCAGGACCAGGAGGACTCGCCTCGGCGAGGCGATGAACACGGCCTGAGAGAGGGTTGCGGTCGCGACGACCACCGCGATCGCGACCGCCTCCGGACTCCGACGCCGCAGGCCGAGGACCAGCCCGATCAGCGCGAAGGCCATGAGCGACAGGTGGAAGGCCTTCCAGACCGGGCGCTCCATCACGGTCCGCACGGTCCCGGTCCAGGCGAGCCAGACCTTGCCGGCTACGAAGGCGGCGAGGTCGAGCGGCTGCTCGGTCAGGTTGTCGAAGTACTGGTCGCGACCCATCCGGCGCAACGCGACGTCGGGGTCCTCACCCGGGTATTCCCGCGCCGCCAGCTCCTCGACGACCTGGCCGCGATAGATCGGTCCGGGCAGCGGGCCAAGCTCACGGCGGATCCACGGGTGCTCCTCGAGCAGGGTGGGCGTGATGTCCTCGCTGTCGGGCCCGGCCGGGACATAGCCGCCCTGGTAGAGGAGCTGACCGCCACCGGTGGAAAGCGGCACGAGCCGGTCGAGGACGACCAGGTTCCTCACCGTCCAGGGCAGGATGACCAGGCAGGCGCACCCGGCCATCAGGGCGACCGGCACCGCGGTCGCCCGCCAGGATCGACCGGCGCGACGCGACCGCAGCCACGCCGCGGCCAAGGCCAGCAGCGGGACCAGCAGGAGGCACTCGGGGCGGAGCATCGCGAGGGCGCCCTGGAGGACTCCGGCGAGGGCCCAGCGCCCGGGCGAGGACGCCTCGCAGGCGCGGACGAAGGCGAGCAGCAGGCCGGCCAGGACGGCGGTCCCCACGGGCTCGGTCATCAGCATGCCGGTGTAGTCGAGGAGCGCCGGGTAGATCGCGATCGGGACGGCGGCGAGCAGGCCCGCCGCAGTACCGCCGAGCCGCTTGCCGAGCAGGAAGGTCAGCGGAATCGCCAGCGCGCTGAGGATCGCCAGCACGGTGCGGGCGGCGGCTCGGTCGACCTCCCCGCGCAGCTCATAGACACCCGCGACCAGTAGCGGCAGCCCGGGCGTGTAGTTCGTGGCAGGCTGGAGGGCCCGGTGCCGCGGGTCGTCGCCCTGGGTGAACCCGTCGCCCTCGTGGAGGCTGGCGGCGATCCGCGCGTAGGCGCGGGAGTCGTCCACCGGCTCGTGCGGCGCCCGGATCGCGTAGTCGAGGCGGAGACCGAGCCCGATCGCAAAGACGACGGCGAGAGCGAGCGCCGCGCGGGAACCGCCGAAGGCGCTCTGGAGGCGCTCCACCACGGCGGAATCCTAGGTCGGCGCCGGCGCGGCGGGGCCGCCTATCTCGGCTAACCTCCCGCGGCCATGCGCGTCCTCATCCTCGGGGGCGACGGCTACCTGGGCTGGCCGACCGCGCTGCGGTTCTCGGCCAAGGGCCACGAGGTGGCGGTCGTCGACAACTTCGCCCGCCGCCGTTGGCACCGCGAGCAGGGGACCGACTCACTCACCCCGATCCTGCCGCTCGAGGAGCGGATCGCGGCCTGGTCGGGGTCGGCGGGCCGGGATATCCGCAGCTTCGAGGGTGCGGTCGAGGACGGCCCCTTCCTGGACGGCGTCGTCTCCGAGGTCCGTCCCGAAGCGATCGTCCACTACGGCGAGCAGCCCTCGGCGCCGTTTTCGATGATGTCCCGCGAGAGGGCCGTCGAGACCCAGCAAACGAACGTGATCGGCACGCTCAACCTGCTCTTCTCGATCCGCGACCACGTGCCCGCGTGCCACCTCGTGAAGCTGGGCACCATGGGCGAGTACGGGACCCCGAACATCGACATCGATGAGGGGTTCATCGAGGTCCACCACAAGGGGCGCAGCGACACGCTGCCCTTCCCGAAGCTTCCGGGATCGCTCTACCACTGCTCGAAGGTCCACGACTCGACCAACATCCACTTCGCGTCCCGGGTCTGGGGGCTGCGGGCGACCGACCTGAACCAGGGCGTCGTCTACGGCGTGGAGACCGACGAGACCGCCGGCGACGAACGCCTCTTCACCCGGTTCGACTACGACGAGATCTTCGGCACCGTCCTCAATCGGTTCTGCGTCCAGGCCGTCATAGGCCACCCGCTGACCGTCTACGGCGCCGGCGGCCAGACCCGCGGGTTCCTCAACATCCGTGACACGCTGCGCTGCGTCGAGCTGGCCGTCGAGAGCCCGGCCGACGAGGGCGAGTTCAGGGTCTTCAACCAGTTCACCGAGCAGTTCTCGGTCGGCGAGCTGGCCGAGCTGGTCGACGGCGCCGCCCGCCAGCTCGGCTACGACCCCCAGGTGCGCCATCTCGAAAACCCCCGGGTCGAGCTCGAGCAGCACTACTACAACGCGACCCACACGAAGCTGCTCGACCTCGGCCTCGAGCCGAGCCTGCTGGGCGAGGAGCTCGTGACCTCCATGCTCCACCTGATTGAGCGCTACAAGGACCGTGTGGTCAAGCGGGCGATCGATCCGCGGACGAAGTGGAATCCGGCCGGAGGCCGCGGCTTTCTCGGGCCCCGCCACGGCCAGTCCGAGCTGGCGCCGCGCGGCTAGGGCACGCCCGCGAAGAACTCGACGACCTCGCCTGCGTCGAGCCCCTCGATGCTGTGACCGGCCGGTCCGAACAGGCGAAGCTCGGCCTTCGCTCGGCGGCCGAACTCACGCACCTCCTCGAAGGGGATCGCGGGATCGTCCAGCGAGCACCAGCAGGCGAGCGGAAGGCCGCGGTACTCCTCCGCGTGGGCCATCGGGTTGTGCTCGGTAGCCACCTCCGCATAACCAGCGCCACCGCCATAGGCGGTCTCGATCTCGCTCGCCATCTCCGCCGAGCGGTCATGGATCGCCTCGAGGTCCAGGGCCGGGATCAGCGCGGCGACCGCGGCGACATCCGCGCGTGTCCGGCGCGCGTAATTCAGCAGGGCGGTCGCCCCCTTGGAGACGCCGACGCCGAGGAACCGATCGGGTCGGGCGCCGAGCGATTCCACGCCGAACCGCCAGAGGCGGTCGATCCGGTCGAGCGCGAGGTCGTTCCCCCACGCGTAGCCGCCGCCGAACTCGGCCGAGATCACCGGGAACCCGGCTGCCGCCAGCGCCTCGGTCAGCGTCGCGTACTCATCCTCCACGAACCTGCGCTCGTCGCCCGCCGCCCCGGTGAAGAAGACGACCAAGCGGCGTGGCTCACCGGGGCCCGCCGTGGGAGCCACGGCTGCATGGCGCTCCCCCGGGGCGTACTCATCCGTGCCGCCGATCACCCGCAGGCCCACGGCGCCAATCTAGCCTTGCACCTCGGGTGGCGGGTGAGAGCTCGCCCTGGGCGGCGGTGACGTGACCGCCGCTGGTCAGATCCGGTCCGCAGGACATCGTGCGCAGCGACGCGGCGTTCTTCACCACTGCCGGCATCTGCGGCGGCGCTGCCCAACGCCGTCTGCCCAGCTTCGCCGAGCTCGACGCCTTGCGCCAGCAGCCGGGCATCACCCTGGGCGCGAACGAATGGACCACCGACCACGACACAGCCTCGTGGTGATGGTCATCTCGGACAACGGCACGACCGCCGCGGCCGTCCCCAGCGCGCCCCGTCCGTACCGCTGCGCCAGCGGGCCCGAGTAGCCGGGTCCCCCGGCTGAAAACCCCCGCCCTGAAGGCCAATCGGCCGTTGCTACGATCGCTCGTCCCATGCGCGCAGCCGATGCCTTGATGGAATCGCTCAAGGCCGAGGGCGTCAAGCACGTCTTCGGCATCCCGGGCGGGGCCAACCTCCCGACGTACGACGCCCTGGTCGATGCCGACGTTGATCACATCCAGGTCCGCCACGAGCAGGGCGGCGGTCATGCCGCCGAGGGCTACGCCAAGGCGTCCGGCCGGGTAGGCGTCGCCTTCGCCACCTCGGGCCCCGGCGCCACGAACCTCGTCACGGCGATCGCCGACGCGATGCTCGACTCCGTTCCCACCGTCTTCGTCACCGGCCAGGTCCGGACCGAGCTGATCGGGACCGACGGCTTCCAGGAAGCCGACATCCTCGGCGCGACCCTGCCGTTCGTCAAGCACTCCTTTCAGGTCACCGACCCGCGCCAGATCCCCGAGTACGTCCACGAGGCCTTCCATGTGGCCGCGACCGGCCGTCCCGGCCCCGTGCTCGTCGACGTGCCGCAGGACCTGTCCCGCGCAGACATCGACTACGAGCCCCGCACCGACCCCGTCGACCTGGCCGGCTACAAGCCCTCCACCGAGGGCAACATCAAGCAGATCCGCCTGGCCGCGAAGGCGCTCGCGAACGCGCGGCAGCCCGTCCTCTACACCGGCGGCGGCGTGATCAACGCCAACGCCTCCGAGGAGCTGCGTGAGCTCGCCGCCTCCGACGCCTTCCCCGTGACCTCGACCGTCATGGGCCTGGGCGCGTTCCCGGCCAGCCACGAGCAGTGGCTGGGGATGCTCGGCATGCACGGCACCCGGGCCGCGAACTACGCGATGGACAACGCCGACCTGATCGTCGCGATCGGCGCTCGCTTCGACGACCGGATCACCGGCAAGCTCTCGGAGTTCGCGCCGCGGGCGAAGTTCATCCACATCGACATCGACCCGGCCGAGATCTCCAAGAACGTCCCGGCGCACATCCCGATCGTCGGCGACGCGAAGCAGGTCCTGCCGAAGCTGACCCGCGAATACCGGGCGCTGCAGACCGACACGTCGCGCCTCGACGCCTGGTGGAAGCGGATCCGCGGCTGGCAGGAGGAGTACCCGCTGAGCTATGAGCCGGGCGACGACGGGGAGATCAAGCCCCAGTTCATGGTCGAGACGATGTTCAAGGCGACCGGCGGCGACGCGATCGTCACCTCCGACGTCGGGCAGCACCAGATGTGGGCGGCGCAGTACTACGGGTTCGACCGGCCGCGTCGGTGGATCAACTCCGGCGGCCTGGGCACGATGGGCTTCGGCCTGCCCGCTGCGATCGGCGCCAAGGTGGCCTGCCCGGACGATCCGGTCGTCTGTCTCGCCGGCGACGGCAGCCTGATCATGAACGCGCAGGAGCTGGCAACCGCGGTCTCCCACGACATCCCGGTCAAGGTCTTCCTGATGAACAACGGCTACATGGGCATGGTCCGCCAGTGGCAGGAGCTTTTCTGGGAGCGCCGCTACAGCTCGGTCGAGATGGGCCCCAGTCCCGACTGGGTCAAGCTCGCCGAGGCGTTCGGCGCGACCGGCATGCGCTGCGAGGAGGCCGCCGACCTCGAGGAGACCTTCGGCCAGGCGCTCGAGACCGAGGGGCCGGTCCTGGTCGACGTCCGCGTCAGCCGCGAGGAGAACTGCTTCCCGATGATTCCCGCCGGTGCCGCGGCCAGGGACATGGTCGGCTGATGGGCGAGCCGGGCACTCCGGAGCTGGTCAAGCTCGAGGAGCTGAGCGTCCCCGGGGCGCTGACCGGCCGCAAGCACGTCCTGTCGATCCTGGTCGAGAACCGGCCCGGCGTCCTCGCCCGGATCGCCGGCCTGTTCGCCCGGCGCGGCTTCAACATCGACACCCTCGCGGTCGGCCCCACCGACGACGCGAACATCTCGCGGATCACGCTGACGCTCGACGGGGCCGTCCACCCGATCGACCAGGTCACCAAGCAGCTGCACAAGCTGGTCAACGTCCTGAAGATCCGCGACATGGAGCCCGAGGACACGATCGCGCGCGAGATGGCCCTGTTCAAGGTCACCGCCGCGGTCGAGAACCGGGCCGAGATCATGCAGTTCGCTGAGATCTTCCGGGCGAAGATCGTCGACGTCTCCCGGCGGACGATGACGATCGAGATCACCGGGTCCGCCGACAAGATCGAGGCCTTCGAGCGGATGATCCGCCCGCACGGCCTGGTCGAGATGGTCCGCACCGGCGAGATCGCGATCGCCCGCGGCAGCGACTGAGGCCGGGGCCGGTCCGGTGGCCCTGGTCGAGCTCGAACCGCTTATCGCCGACCTGACCGCGGGCATCGAGCGCGCCGGGGATCGCGGCGGGCGGACCCTGGTGAGCGCGACCGTGCCCGTCGAGGAGGCGGACCCGTGCGCGGTTGCCTTCACGTCGCGACTGGCGAGGGAGCCGTGGTTCTGCTGGGAGCAGCCCGATCGCGGCTTCGCGCTCGGCGCGATCGGCTCGGCAGCCTCTTCGGTTTCGCGCGGGTCCGGCCGGTTCGGGGATGTCGCCGCCGATTGCGCGAGTCTCTCCTCCGCTGCGCTTGTCAGTGGCGCCGAGGGGCTGCCGGCGGGCACCGGCCCGGTCTGGACCGGCGGCTTCGCCTTCGCGCCGGACGGCGGCTCGGAGGCCCAGTGGGCCTCATTCGAGCCGGCGACGATGACCCTGCCCGAGATCTCGCTCTGCCGGACCGGCGGACAGGCGTGGCTGACCGCCAACGTGGTGGCCGGGCCCGGCATCGACGCCGAGGAGCGTCTGGCCGGCCTCGCCGGGCGGATCGCGTCCCTGCGCGGTGGCTCGCTGCCGATGCTCGCGCCGGTCCGCTCGGGCCGGACGGAGATCCGCAGCACCCGGCCGCCGAGCGAGTTCGAGTCGGCTGTGGCTGAGGCGACCCGGCGGATCGCCGGCGGCGGGCTCTCCAAGGTGGTCCTCGCCCGCGAGGTCGTCGCGACCGCGCCGGCCGCCCACGACGTCGCCGCCCTGTTCGGGGCGCAGCGCGAGCTCTTTCCGTCCTGCTTCAGCTTTTGCTGCGGTACCGCCCAGGGTGCCTTCGTCGGGGCCAGCCCGGAGCTGCTGCTGAGGCGCTCCGGGGCGTCGCTGTCCACAGTCGCCCTGGCGGGCTCGACGCGCCGCAGCTCGGACCCGGCCGTCGACGATCACCTCGGCGAGCAGCTCCTGCGCAGCGCCAAGGACCGGCGGGAGCACGAGATCGTCGCCCGGCGGATCGTTCGCTCGTTGCGGCGGCTTGCGGTCTGGGTGCAGGCGGACCCGGACCCGGGCCTGGTCAAGGTCGCCAACATCCAGCACCTCGCGACGCCGGTAGTCGCCCAGCTTGCCGAGCCGCGGTCGGCAGTCGAGCTGGCCGGCCTGCTTCACCCGACCCCGGCCGTCGGCGGCGAGCCGTGGCCTCAGGCCGGAGAGGCGATCGAGGACCTGGAACAGATGGACCGTGGCTGGTACGCCGGACCGGTTGGCTGGATGGACGCCACTGAGGACGGCGAATTCTGCGTCGCCCTGCGCAGCGCCCTGATTCGCGACCGCGAGGCCCGGCTCTTCGCCGGCGGCGGGATTGTCGAGGCCTCAGACCCGGCCGCCGAGCTGGCCGAGACCGAGGTCAAGCTCGGCGCTCTCCTGCCCCTCCTGGCCGAATAGCTGCGCAGCACCTTGCGCCGAGGTTGGAAGCGGGCTTAGGCTCGGCGGACAGGTACCGCTCGCCAGTAGCGGTTCCGTGACGTCGGGAGACGACATGTTCAAGCGAGTGGGTTCCCACCTCAGGCGCAACCCGGTGGCCTATGCGGCGCTGTTCGTCGCCCTCGGCGGCACAGCAGTTGCGTTGCCGGGCCACAACAGCGTCCGCAGCGACGACATCGCTCCGAAGGCCGTGAAGAAGAGCGACCTCGCGACCGGGGCGGTCGGCGCCCGTCAGGCCAACGAGGCGAGCTTCAAGGGGCTGGTACGCGGCAAGGGCAAGCAGGTGTTCCGTACGTTCACGGCTCCGGCCGTCGGGTTCCTGCCTCAGCCACTGGTGCTGGCCGACGTGCCCACGATGGGCCAGGTCCGCCTCATCTACTGCGGGACCCATGCGAACAACGACCAGATGCGGATCCAGCAGCTCAGCGACGACGACGCCGCGGAGTACACCGGCGTCGGGTACGTGACGGCAAGCGATCTGCCGGCCGGCACCGGCAAAGCGGAGTTCACCGACTTCGACGCCGGGCAGTTCTCCGGCGGTGGCGGCGGTGTGGTCATCGCCCAGCCGAACCCCGGGCCGCCCGGTCCGTTCGGGATCGCCGCCCTCTGGGATTACAAGCTCTACCGCGGCAGTGGCGCGAACGCCAGGACGGCTCACGTAAGCGTCAGCGGCTACAACTCGTCGAGCTCGATCACTCCCGCGGGCCAGTGCCACGTGACGGCGGAGACCGTCATGAACCCCTAGTCGGCTGGACCGAGGCGGCGCCGTTCAGGCGACGGTGCAGCTCGACGTTGGCCCTGCGCTCGACTGGGAGCTCGATCAGACCCGTGCCGGCGGCGAGCGCGTCGCCCAACCCGGTGAGCCGCTCGACCCGCCGGTGCGGGATGCCGAAGGCGCGCGCGGACGCCGCGAGGTCGAGCGCACGCGCGGTTCCGAGCAGCTCCTCGAACTCCCGGCGGTCGAGCGCGTCAGCCTGCGGGAGGAACTCGAAGATGCCCCCGCCGCCGTTGTCGATCACGACGATCCGGACCGGCACGGAAACCGCCCCCAGCGCCGCCAGCGCGCCGATGTCGTGGAGCATCCCCAGGTCACCGGTGACGACCGTCGTCGGCCGGCCGCTGGCGTGGGCGGCGCCGATCCCCGACGACACCAGGCCGTCGATCCCGTTGGCGCCGCGGTTGGCGAGGAACAAGACGTCGGCTTCGCCCGGCGGGAGGAACGCCTCCTGGTCGCGGATCGGCATGCTGGAGGCGGTGTAGACCAGGTCGCCGTCGGCATAGGAGCGGGCGAGCGCGAGCTGGAGGGCCGGCTCGGTCGGCTCGGCGCCGAGGTCGAGCTCGGAAGCGAAGGCTTCCCGGGCGGCGGCGTCGGCCTCGAGCCAGGCGGCGGGAGGCTCCCCCGCGGAGCCGAGGCGCTCGGCGATGCCCGTCGCGAGCGCCGCCGGGCCGGCCCTCAGGACCGCCGCGGCGCGCCGGGTCGGCTCGTTCCACCCGCCCGAGGGGTCGACCGCGATCTCGGCTCGGGCCCGGGCGACCCAGGCCCGCAGGGACTTGCTGGTCGGCATCTCGCCGAACCGCAGGACGAGGTCGGCGGGCGACTCCGCCAGCGGGCCGCCGCGGAGGATCGCGTCGTAGGCGCTGACCACGTTGCCGCGGTCGTGCGGGCCCCAGCGGAGCTGCGAGGTCGGCTCGGCGAGGATCGGAAATCCGGCGGCCAGCCCCAACCGCGCGAGCGGTTCGCGCAGACCGGGGTCGGTCTGCCGTCCGGCGACGATCACCCCGGACTCCGCCTCCCGGAGGTGCCGTGCCAGCTCGTCGAGAGCGAAGTCGTCCGGCCGCGCGTCGATCGGCGTCACGGCGGTGAGGGGCCGGACGTCGCGTCCCTGCAGCGCCAACGGGTCGGTCGCCGTGACGCCCGTCTCGCCCGGCATCGGCGCGAGCGGCTCCCGCCAGGCGAAGTTGAGGTGGACCGGGCCGGACCGCGGCTCACCGCGGGCGGCGGCGAAGGCGCGGCAGGCGGTCGAGCGGTAGTGGAGGAGTCCTTCGTCGTCGGCCTCGTGGGTGCCGACCTCGCAGAACCAGCGGACCGCGTCGCCGTAGAGCTTGAGCTGGTCGATCGTCTGGCCGGCGCCGATGTCGCGCAGCTCGGGGGGGCGGTCGGCGGTGAGGACCAGCAGCGGCACCCCAGACTCGTCGGCCTCACAGACCGCGGGATGGAGGTTGGCGGCCGCGGTGCCCGAGGTGCAGAGGACCGCGACCGGAGTCCGGGTCGCCTGGGCCGCGCCGAGCGCGAAGAACCCGGCCGAGCGCTCGTCGACGATCACGGTCAGGTCGATCGCGTCCTCGCGATGAAGCGCGACCGCGAGCGGCGTCGAGCGGGAGCCGGGGGAGAGCACGGCGTGGCGGACACCGGACCTGGCCAGCTCCTCGGCGAAGGCCGAAGCGAGCGCCGTGTTGCGGTTGGTCGGGTCCACGGGCTCCAGACGTTAGAGGCGGTGCGCCTCCAGGGCCGCCGCGTCGATCTCGACGCCGAGGCCCGGGCCGGGGGGAAGGTGGAGCCGGTCGCCTTCCAGCTGGCAGGCGACGGAGGCAATGCTGCCGGCAAACAGGCGCTGCGTCGCCAGACCGTGGGCGAGGGGGCCGCCGAGGGTCTGCGCCGCGTGGGCGGCCGCCGCGATACCGACCGGCCCGTCCAGGGCGCTCGAGAGGTAGACGGGGATGCGGTTCGCGATCGGCCCCGGGTCGGGGTTTCCGGTCTTGGAGATCTTGACCGTCACGAGGTCGCAGGCGCCGAGTAAGAGCGCTTTCTCGGCGTCCTCCGGTCCGGCGACGCTCTCGTCCGCCGCGAGCGGGATCACGGTCCGCGGCCGCAGGTCCGCCATCTCCTCGAGCGTCGCCACGGGCTGCTCGGCGAGCTCGATCTCCTGCTCGGCGAGCTCGGCCAGCGTCCGCTCTGCCGTCTCCAGGTCCCAGACGCCGTTCGCGTCGACTCGCAGCCGGGCGCTCGGGTCGAGCGCCTGGCGGACCATCCGCACGGCCTCGGCGTCGGCCTCTCCGCCCAGCTTCAGCTTGAACGTGTGGAACCCGTCCGCCTCCCAGGCGAGAGCCTGCTGCGCGACGTGAAGCGGCGGACCTCCCACCAGCGTCGCGTTGCAGAGCACCGGCTGCGCCCGGTCGGCGCCGAGCACTCGCCAGAGGGGCTCGTCGCGGCGGCGCGCCGAGAGGTCGAGCAGCGCGGTCCGCGCCGCGCAGCGGGCCGGAGGCGACATCCCCGCGGGGTCCGCGCCGGGGTCCCAGCCCCTGAGCTCTTCGACGACCTGGCCGACCCCCGCGCCTCCGCGCAGGCTCAGCGGCACCGCCTCCCCAAGTCCGGTCAGCCCGTCGTGGTCGCGCAGCCGAAGCAGGACCATCTCGCGCCGATCCAGCACCCCTCGCGCGGTCTCGTACGGCTCCTTGAACGGCAGCGCGTAGGGGGTGACCTCGGCCGACGCGACGGCCATCGCTCAGCTCGCGATCAGGAGGCCCGCCGAGACCAGCAGGCTGAACGCGGCCAGGAGGGCGCCGGTCCCGGCCAGAGCGGCGTTCAGGGAAGGCCCGTCGGTGCGCGTCCGTACCGCCTTGAGGGGCGCTGCCGCCAGCGGCGCCGAGAGGACGCCGAGCGCCGCCCACCACGGGCCGCCGTCGATGAGCAGGGTTAGGAGGAGGACGAGGTAGGCGCCGGCGACCAGCGCCGCGTAGAGGGCCCGAGTTCGCTCGCGGCCGAGCCGAACGGCGAGCGTGTGCTTGCCGGCCCGGCGGTCGGTTTCGATGTCGCGCAGGTTGTTGACGACGAGGATCGCGGTCGAGAGGAAGCCGACCGCGACCGAGAGTCCGAGCGGCAGGAAGCCGAGCTCCTCGAGCTGGACGTAGTAGGAGCCGTTCACCGCGACCAGTCCGAAGAAGAGGAAGACGAAGAGCTCACCCAGCCCGGCGTAGCCGTAGGGGCGGGGGCCGCCGGTGTACAGCACGCCGGCGGCGATCGACAGGGCGCCGATCAGAAGGATCAACGGCCCGGCGAGGACCGCCAGGTAGACGCCGCAGGCAACCGCCGCGAGGAATGCGATCCAGGTCGCGACCAGGACCCGCCGCGGTGTCACCAGGCCGGCGGACGTGACCCGGACCGGGCCGAGCCGGTCGGCCGTGTCGGCGCCGCGCCGCGCGTCCGAGTAGTCGTTGGCGAGGTTGGTGCCGATCTGGATCAGGATCGACCCGAGCAGGGCGACGACGAAGCCGCCGACACGCGGAAGCTCCCCAACCTGCTCGACCGCGACGGCGGTGCCGACCAGGACCGGGGCGATCGCCGCCGGCAGGGTTCTCACCCTGGCGGCCATCAGCCAGATGCGCGCGGCGCTCATCTAAGGGCGCCGCGGGTACTTCGTGAAGTCGGGCCTGCGGCCTTGCTGGTAGGCGTTGCGGCCCTCCTGGCCCTCCTCGGACATGTAGAAGAGGAGGGTGGCGTCGTGGGAGAGCTGCTGGAGGCCGCTGAGCCCGTCCTCTTCGGCGTTGAAGCTCGCCTTGAGCAGGCGCAGGGCCATCGGCGAGAGAGCCAGCATCTCGCGGCACCAGGCGACGGTCTCCCGCTCGAGGTCGGCGAGCGGCACGACGGTATTGACGAGCCCCATCTCACGGGCCTCCTCGGCCTCGTAGAGGCGACTGAGGAACCAGACCTCCTTCGCCTTCTTCACCCCGACGTTGCGGGCCAGCAGGCTGGCTCCGAAGCCTCCGTCGAAGCTGCCGACCCGTGGACCGGTCTGGCCGAACCTGGCGTTGTCGGCGGCGATCGTCAGGTCGCACACCAGGTGGAGGATGTGCCCGCCGCCGACGGCGTAGCCGGCGACCATCGCGACCACCGGCTTCGGGGTGCGGCGGATCTGGACGTGAAGGTCGCCGACGTCGAGCCGGCCGACCCCCTGTTTGGCCACCTCGTCATCGCCGATATAGCCGTCATCGCCGCGGATCTTCTGGTCGCCGCCCGCGCAGAAGGCGTCCTCACCCGCCCCGGTCAAGATGATCGCGCCGACCTCGAGGTCGTCGCGGGCCCGGGCGAAGGCGTCGCGCAGCTCGGCGAGCGTCTGCGGGCGGAAGGCGTTGCGGACTTCCGGCCGGTTGATCGTGATCTTCGCGATTCCCTCGGCCCGCTCGTAGAGGATGTCCGAGTAATCCCCTTGACTTTCCCACTGAAGGCGGGCGTAGAGTGAGTCCTCAGGCGGTGCGTCCCGGTGACGAATCGGCATTGCCGGGACGATAGTCCAGCGCCCACGGAGGTCGTTTTGCCCAGCAGAGCGCGCGTCGGCTTGATCGTGGTCCTGGCCTGCCTGCTGACCCCATCGCTCCCGACTCCCGGGGCGGCGGCCGCCCAGCGGTACGCCAGTCAGAGCGGCTCAGGCACCACCTGCGCCGAAGCAACACCTTGCACTCTCAGCACCGCCGTGACCGGCGGTACG
>DATFPK010000086.1:0-4779 GCA_035264885.1 Solirubrobacterales bacterium | reverse complement strand
CGCCTCGGTGACGTAGAGCTCGGAGACGGTGGCGCGCTGAACGCTGCCGTCGGCGCGGCACCAGGCGATCGGCTCGCCCCGGCGGATCGTCCCGTGGCGCACGCGGCAGAGGGCGAGGCGCCCGACGTAGGGGGAGGCGTCGAGGTTGGTGACGTGGGCCTGCAGCGGATGGCCCGGGTCGTGTTCGGGTGCCGGGATCCGCTCAAGCATCAGGTCGAGCAGCGGGGAGAGATCCTCGCCCTCCGCGCCCTCGTCGAGACTCGCCCAACCGGCCCGGGCGTTGGTGTAGACGACGGGGAACTCGATCTGCTCGTCGTTCGCATCCAGGTCGAGGAAGAGCTCGTAGACCTCGTCGACCACCTGGGCGATCCGGGCGTCCGGCCGGTCGACCTTGTTGACCACCAGGATCACCGGGAGCCGCGCCTCCAGCGCCTTGCGCAGGACGAACCGGGTCTGGGGCAGAGGGCCCTCGGAGGCGTCGACCAGGAGCAGGACGCCGTCGACCATGGTCAGGCCGCGCTCGACCTCGCCGCCGAAGTCCGCGTGCCCGGGGGTGTCGACGATGTTCAGCTTGACGCCGTTGTGGTGGACCGCGGTGTTCTTGGCGAGGATCGTGATCCCCTTCTCGCGCTCCAGGTCCATCGAGTCCATGACCCGTTCGGCCACGTCCTGGCCCGCCCGGAACGCCCCGGACTGCCAGAGCATCGCGTCGACCGGCGTCGTCTTGCCATGGTCGACGTGGGCGACGATCGCGATGTTGCGCAGGTCTTCTCGCCGGGCCATCGGGGCGGCCGATGGTAGGGCGTAGGCGAGCTTGAGCCGGCCGGCTCTTACTCGGTGGGTCGCCCTGGCGGTCCGTGGACGAGCACGTCGCAGAGGAGCTCGACGACAACCGGGTCGAACTGGCTGCGGACGCAGCGGCGCATCTCGCAGATCGCCGCCGCGGGGGGCATCGGCGGGCTGTAGGGCCGGGACGACACCATCGCGTCGTAGGCGTCGCAGGCGAAGATGATCCGCGAGCCGAGCGGAATCTCCTCGCCCTCGAGGCCGTCCGGGTAGCCGGCGCCGTCGAAGCGCTCGTGCGCGGAGCGGACGAGGCGGGCCACGTTGGTCATCCCCGGCCGGGTCAGGAGCATCCGCGCGCCGATCGCGGGATGGGTCCGGACCAGGGCCCACTCGTTCTCGTCGAGGCAACCGGCCTTGTCGAGGATCGTCCGCGGGATCGCCAGCTTGCCGATGTCGTGCAGGCAGGCGGCGGTCCGCAGGGTGTCGAGCTCACCGCGGTCGAACAGGAAGCGGCGGCCGGTGGCGACGGCGAGCCGGGCGACGCCCTCGGAGTGGCGGCTCAGCTCGCGGTCGCGGGCGCGGAGGATCTTGAACAGGGGCCGCCGCGCCGGCAGCCGCTCCCGTCTCCCATCGGTGGACGTTCCCCTTGCCATGGGAGGGCATTGAAGAAGGGCGGATATTGCGCTCGGCGCAAGTCCCTCCTGCGCTCAGCGCTCGGATTTGAGCGCTCAGCGCTCCGGCGGATTCGGCGTCAGACGGGGCCGGGCTGGAGGCCGCGGCGGAGCAGCTCCTCGGCCAGCTCCCGGTAGCGCTCGGGGCCGCGGCCGTCGGCGCGGACGCCGAGCTTCGTCTCGAGCCGCTGGACCCGGCGGTTCACCTCCTGGCGGGAGCAGTGCATCGTCTCGGCCATCGAGGCGGCACCGCGCGGAGCGGGTAGACGGGCGCCCTCCCGCCAGTCGGCGAGGAGCGCGTCGATCAGCTCGCGGTCGCGGGCGTCGAGCTGGAGGCGGCGGACGATCCGCGCGGTCTCGGTCCGGTCGACGTCGCTGCGGGCGACGAGGTCGAGCCTGAAGTCCCCGATCCGCACGACCGCCGACTTGCGGATCCAGACCTCGCCGTTCGCAGGCTCCTCGTCCACCGTCGTCCCGTTGGTGCTGCCGAGGTCGCGGATCGAGACCGCGCCGCCTTTCGGGGTGAGCAGCGCGTGGTGGCCGGAGACGGTGGGGTGCTCGAGGACGACGTCGCAGATCCCGTCGCGGCCGATCAGCAGCTCGTCGTAGACCGGGACGGTCGAGGGAGAGCCCTCGGGCGGGTAGACGTGGAGGCAGAAGGGCGCCTCGATCGTGTCGCCGTCGGGCGTCACGACCTCACTCTGGCACGTGGGCCTCGACCTGATAGATGGAGGTGAAGCCGGTGAGAAAGCCGTTGCGGGCGGCCCGCAGGTAGAGGCGCCAGACGCGCAGGCGCTCCGGCCCGGCGAGCTGCTCGGCCCGGGGGAGGTTGGCGTCGAGGCGCTCAGCCCAGTGGCGCAGGGTCTCGGCGTAGTCGGAGCGGAAGCCCTCGGTGCGGGTGGCCTCGAATCCGGCGCGCTCCAGCGCCAGGTGGACCCGCGAGAGCTGCAGCGGGTCGGCGTCGGGGAAGACGTAGCGCTCGGAGAACGGACCTGCGTCGGGGTCGGAGTGCCGAAGGCGGGCGATGCCGTGGTTCAGCAGGCGGCCGCCGGGGCGGAGGAGGTCGGCGAGGCGGCGGGCGTAGACGTCGATCTGCTCCTCGCCGACGTGCTCGACCATGCCGATCGAGGCGATCGCGTCGAAACCGGATTCCGCCAGCTCGCGGTAGTCGGCGACCCGGAATTCGACCCGGTCGGCCACGCCGGCCTCCTCGGCGCGCTGCCGGGCGAGGCGGGCCTGCGGCTCCGACAGCGTGATCCCGAGAACGCTGACGCCGTGGTTGCGGGCGGCGTGGATCGCGAACGAGCCCCAGCCCGAGCCGATGTCGAGGACCCGCTCGCCCGCACGGAGGCCGAGCTTGGTGCAGACCAACTCGAGCTTCGCCTCCTGCGCCTCCTCCAGGGTCGTCGCGCCGCGCGAGAAGATCGCGCAGGAGTAGGTCATCGACTCGTCGAGGAAGAGCGCGAAGAACTCGTTCGAGACGTCGTAGTGGTGGCGGACCGCGCGGAGGTCGCGCTCACGGGTGTGGCGGCGGCCGCGCGGGCGCAGCTCTGAGGCGGGCGCGCGCGGCGGCAGGGACAGGCCGGCGGCGCGGACCGCCGCGAGCGCGAGGCGCGCCTGGGCGCGGCCGTCGAGCGGCGGCGGCTTCCAGCCGTCGAGCAGCGCCATGACGGCGTCGAGGTCGTCGGGCTGGAGCTCTCCCGCCACGTAGGCGCGGCCGATCCCGAGCTGGCCGGGCGCCCGCAGGGCGTGGGCGATCGCCTTCGGCGAGCGGACCTCGAAGGTCGGCCCCCCGTCCGTCGAGGGAACCGAGGTCCCGTCCCAGAAGTGGACCGCGAAGGGGCGGTCGCGGAAGGTCCGCTCGATCTCCCGCCGCAGCGGCTCGGTGCTGGCCAGCGCCACGCGGCGAGCCTAAAGCCTCGGCGCGCCGTCGGCCCAGCCGGTACCCTGCAAATGACGCATCGCCCGGTGGATCTGGCCCTTCTTCCCTCGCGCGAGCCCACCACCAGAGGGGCGGAGGACATATTGAAGAGGGAGATTGAGCTGGCACGGTCCCGGGCGACCCGGACCGGGGAGCTCGCCGGCCTGGCCCACGAGGCGCAGGATCGGGTCGATGCCTACAAGGCCGAGGAGGAGGAGGGGACGCTGGCCGGGCAGGACCGGCTACGGAACCTCGAGCGCGCCCGCGACCTGGCGGACATCCACCTGCGCCGGGCGCAGGCTGACACCGGCGAGGAGACGGACCCGCCGGCCGACCAGGAGCCGGACGACGAGGAGGCGGACGAGGGGGAGGGCGAGGGTCCCGGCGACCCCCCGCTGCGGCGACTGTGAGCCCGGCGAAGACCGCGAAGAGCTGGACCTGCGGGCGCTGCGGCGTCACCGCGAGCTGGATGCCCGGCACCGGCGAGGGGCGCCCGGCCGACTGGGAGGAGGTCGAGGGTGAGCTCCACTGCCTGGTCTGCCGCCGCGCCGTGGCCGGCGAGGAGGGCGTCGAGGCCGAAGACGAGGAGAAAAACGCCGCCACCCGCGCCCGGATCCGGACCGCTGCGGTGATCGAGTTCGAGATCCGGCGCGATCCGAGCCGCGCCAACGGGACCATTGCCCGCGCCTGCCGCACCTCGGTGCCGGCGGTGGTCAAGGTCCGCCAGCGGATCGGCATCCCGGCGCCAAAGTTCTAGAAGCCGGTATTCGCCGGGCGCCGCGATTGCTTAGGCTTCGCGGCAAGGTTCGCCAATCAGACCTTTGGAGGTCCCGGCCCGTGCGTCTCGTCCAAGTCGCCCCCGCCAAACCTCGTCCCGGCCTGGAGGACGGTCGATGACCGATCGAGTCGGCGCTAGTCGCTGGCGAAGTGCTTGAGGATCGCCGCGTGGGTCTCGCGCGGGCGCTCGAGCTGGGGGACGTGGCCGCAGTTCAGCTCGAGGTGCTTGGCGGCGGGCAGGCATTCCTCGACGTGGCGCATGAAGGCGATCGGCACGAGGCGGTCGTGGCGGCCCCAGACGAACAGCGAGTCCGGCTCCAGCTTCTCGAGCCGGGTCCAGAGGCCCTCCTCGCCGTGGGGCTCGTCGAGGTAGACGTTGCGGGCCGACTCGTAGAAGGCGTGGCGGCCGCTGGGGGTGAGGTAGGAGCGCAGGAACTCGTCGACGCCGGCGGCGGCCCAGCCGTCCTGGCCGCCGGGGACGACGCGGCGGACGATCGCCTCGATGACCGGGCGCGGCGTCGGCTGGATGATGCCGAGCTTCGGCAGCGGCAGCGACAGGAGCCAGCGCCACTGGCGGTCGCGCAGCCAGGCGAGCGCGGGGGAGAGCAGCGCGATCTTCTCGAC
>DATFPK010000085.1:0-9845 GCA_035264885.1 Solirubrobacterales bacterium | reverse complement strand
CGCCGGACCGGGATGATCTTCTCCTCCGCCCAACGCTTGAGGGTCGTGGCCGGGACCCCGGAGCGCCGCGAGGCCTCGTTCAGGGATATGGGCTGGTCCGGGGGCATCCTGCCGCGGGCGCCAGGCTATCCCCTACCCGTCCAGATGAAGTGACGGCCGGCTAGGCCAGCGTCAGGTGCGCGAAGCGCTCCTTGACGACCTGCCGGTAGGCGCTGCAGAGCGAGCCCCCGAGCGGCAGGAAGGCGAGCGCCGCGCGCGGGTCGGTGGCGCTGAAGCCGACCTGCCGGCGGGCGATCGCGATGACCAGGTTGAGGCGCCCCTGGAGGTAACGGTTGATCGCCGCCGAGTCCATCTCCAGGGTCAGCGCCGGCTCCCAGTCGGCGTTTCCGTCGAACGCCCAGCTGATGTAGTGGTCGGGATCCTCGGAGGGGGCGACGTCGAGGACGACGTCGAGGTCCGTGCAGCGGATCCGGTGCGGCACCTCGGCGGAGCGCAGGCGCGACCCGAGGTCCGGGTCGGCATCGACCTCGCGCAGCAGCGAGTCGAGGACGTCTCGGAGCTCGGCGGCCGACCGGAACCGCGACTTCTCGCCACCGGTGGCTGGCTTCGCCGGCGCTCTCGCGGCAGCCGCGGCCGTGCCGGCCGCGGCCCTCTCCGTCACCCCAGAAGCGCCCATCGCCGCGCCAATCTATCCGCCGTCCGCCGCACCCGCAAGGGCAACCGCGGCCGCGGGCCGGCAGCTTGATCGCCACCGGCCCGCTCCCATCGCCCTAGGCGGGCATCTCCGCCCCGGTGTGGGCCTGGAGCACCTCCTCGCCCTCCTCTCCGGTCCGGATGCGAATCGCCTCCTCGACCGGCAGGACGAAGATCTTGCCGTCGCCGACGTCGCCCGTGCGCGCGTGGCGCAGGATCGTCTCGACGACGAGACCCTTGTCCTTGTCCGCGACGACGACCTCGATCTTGATCTTCGGCCGGACGTTCACGGTGAGGGTGGAGCCTCGGTACTGCTCGACGATGCCCTTCTGGCGGCCCGAGCCCTTCGCCTCGATGATCGACAGGGACGGGAAGCCCTTGTCGAGCAGCTCGCTGCGGATCGGCTCGAACGCCTCGTGGCGGACGAACGCTTCGATCTTCTTCATCAGCGCGTTCCTCCTATGACTGCGTCGGGGTTGCGGTGAGCTGGCTGACCGCCGGGGCTGGTGTCCCCGCCGGCAGCGGGCGGGCGGCCGTTCCCGGCAGACCGGTCGAGTACTCCGGCTGCGGGATGAACTGCTCGGGGTATCCGTACATCCCGTGCTCGGAGATGTCCAGGCCCGCCTCTTCCTGCTCCGGGCTGACCCGCAGGCCGATCGTCGCCTTGATCAGCGCGAAGACGCCGTAGGACACGACGAACACGCAGGCGAACGCCACCGCCACGCCCAGCCCCTGGGCGCCGAGCTGGCTGAACGAGCCGCTGTACCAGAGGCCCGCGTCCCCGACCGCGTTGAGCTCCGCCAGCCGCGGCGACGTGAAGATGCCGCACGACAGCGTGCCCCAGATGCCGGCCAGCCCGTGGGCGCTGAGCGCGCCGACGGGGTCGTCCAGCACCTTCTCGATCGCCAGCACGCCATAGACGACGATCACGCCGGCCACCGCGCCGATGATCGGAGCGGCCCAGTACTCGACGTAGCCCGACGGAGCGGTGATCGCTACGAGTCCCGCGATCGCGCCGTTGCCGGCCATGCCGATGTCGATCGTGTCGGTCTTCAGGTACATGACGCAGACCGCGGCGATCACGCCGGCCGCGGCGGCGAGGTTCGTCACCACGGCGACCTCGGCGAACCGGCCGCCGATGGCGCCCAGGGTGGAACCGGGGTTGAAGCCGAACCAGCCGAGCCAGAGGATCATCACGCCGAGGCCGACCAGGGGCATCGAGTGCCCCGGGATCGCCCGCGGCCTGCCCTCGGACGTGTACTTGCCGATCCGCGGGCCGAGCAGCAGCAGCGCCGCCAGCGCCCCGGTCGCGCCGATCAGGTGGACCACGGTGGAACCGGCGAAGTCCTGCATGCCGATGTTCACCTGCAGCCAGCCGCCGCCGAAGATCCAGTGGCTGATGACCGGATAGATCAGGGCGCTGAAGACGATCGCGTAGATCACGTATGCGGCGAACTTGATCCGCTCCAGCGTCGCGCCCCAGACGATCGCCAGCGAGACCGCGCAGAACACGAACTGGAAGAACATGAACGCCGCCGGGCTGATCGAGTACGCCTCGACGAAGGGGATGCTCGACCCGGCCTGCTCGATCGAGGATCCGACGTCGAGGAAGAACCCGTTCGTGCCGGCGATCTCCCCCGCTCCGCCGAAGGCCAGGGCGAACCCGACGGCCCAGTAGCAGAGCGACGCGATCGAGAAGTTCACGATTACCTTCGCGACACCCGCACCGGCGTTCTTCGCCCGCGAGAAACCGAGCTCCAGGAACATGAACCCCGCCTGCATGAACATCACCAGGACCGCGGCGATGACGACCCACATCGCGTTGATGCTGGCCGGGGACGTGTCCAGGATCGGCGTCTCCTGAGCGAAGGCGAGCCCGGGCAACACGAGAGAAGCGACCACGGCGACGGGCGCCGCAGCCAGCAGTCTCTTTTTCATCTACGTTCCTCCTAGCCCGCCGGGGACATGCGTCCCCGACAGTCGCGTTTAGCCATGCGACCAAGGTAGGCGCAGCCCGGCGGGCGCTCTTTGGACGGCTGTCGGAAATCAGCCGCCCCCGTTTCTCCCGATTGGCGGAACCCGTGCGTGGCCGCCGGCCCCCTCAGCGACGCCCCCTCAGCGACCGGACGACTTTGTTGCCGCCAGGCGGCAACAAAGTCGTCCGCTCAGGGGCAGGGGCCGAGGCGGCGGAGCTTGCGGCGGTAGCGGTGCATCGTCGCCGGGCGGAAGTCGCCGTGGGTGCGGCCCTTGAAGCGCGGGTCGAACTCGCGGTAGAACGGCGAGGAGAGGCTCTCGTTGTGGCCGATCACCCGCTTCACGCCGAGGTCGAAGCGGCAGCGAAGCCAGCGGCTGAGGCGGAGCGAGGCCCGGAGTTGGCGCCTGGTCCCCAGCACCTCGGCGTCGGAGTGACCCGTGTGCTCGATGCCCACCGAGAGGTGGTTCAGGCCGACGACGTGCCGGCAACGGGTCCGCAGCCCGACGAGCTGGAAGATCCGCCCGGCGTCGTTGATCACGAAGTGGGAGCAGACGCCGGGCAGCTCGCGGTACTCGACGTCCGGCCGGTTCGGCGCGAACGTGTTGTACACCGCCCGCGCCGAGTCGGTCACGGCGAAGTGCTGGACCACCTGCTCGACCCGCCTCAGCCGCCACTCGAATTGACCGTAGTGGCGCTTCGAGTAGGCGGCCATGTCCCGCTTGCGCCGGGGGCCGTACGGGATCGGCCAGCGGACGATCTTCGGCCGGATCCGGGCGAGATCGACGTTTGCGCGAACCATTGAGGTGACCGTCGATCTGACGCGCTTGGTTCGCCGGCGCAGGCCGTCGCGGGCGAGGACCGCGACGGCGCGGGCGTTGCGTCGGACCGTCGCCCGGCCCGGCCGGCCCGCCGGGAGCTCGACGACGAACGCGGTCGAGGCCGGGAACCTGTGCTCCTGCCACTTCGTCGCCGTGCCGCTCAGGCCCTCGCCGCGGCAGCGCCGCAGCGGGATCCCCGACAGCAGCGAGTAGCGCCGCTCGAGCCGCGCGTCGCCGCGGCACGGTGCCAGCACCTGGCCCCAGGGCTGGTGGAACCAGATCGTCAGGGTCGGCCGCAGGCGCAGGATCAGCCGCCGGACGAGCTTCGACTCCGGCTCGGAGAACGGGAACGGCCCCGCGTAGTAGCCGCTCCAATTCGGGTCGGCGCCGCTCCAGTCGTGGGAGAAGTTGCGGTTCAGGTCCACGCCCCGGACGTTCGGCCGCATACCCCGCGCGACGCCATCGGGGTTCACCGTCCGCACCGTCCAGAGGTCGACGCCGCGGAGGTCGGCCCAGCGCCGCCGCAGCCGGCGGATCACCCGCACCCCTGCCCGCTCGTCGCCGTGGATCGCGCCGACGACCAGGACCTCGCGGCGCGCGTCGCGGTCGCCGATCCGCACCGCCTTCACCGCCCGGCCCCGCACGGAGTGTCCGAGCAGGACGACGTCTCGTTCGGTCGGCGACCGGACCCCGGCGTCACCACCGCCCGCCCCCGGCGCTGCGCCGGTCAGCGCGACGGCCAGGACGACAACCGCGAGCGCCGCGCGCACTTAGGCCGCCTCCTCCTCGCCCCGCAGCACCGTCCACCCCTCCGCCGCGATCGCCAGGTGCTCCCGGCCACGGTGGCGGCGGGAGATCAGGAAGCCGCCGGCGACGGCACGAGCGATGCCGCGACGCATGTCGCGGTGGCTGCTGCGGGGAAAGTCCTCCCCGACCCGGTCGGCCCGCGCGAACCCGTCGCCGGCCCGCCGCTCGACGGCCGCCAGCAGGTCCCTGAGCTCCGGGACCCGGCGCCTCACGCCGACGGGGTGCCGGCCCGCCGCCTCACAGGAAGGCCGAGCCGCGCTTGACGAGGTTCTCGTAGACGGCGCTCTGGATCGTCTCGCGGATCCGCTCGGAGACGTCGAACAGAAGCGCCTTGTCCTCGGCCGCCTCGGGCCCGTACTCCGACAGGTCGACGGGGTCGCAGAACTCGATCCGCCAGCGCGACGGCAGCGGGATCAGGCCGAGGGGCCCCAGCCACGGGAAGGTCGGCGTCAGGGGCAGGAAGGGCGCCCCCGCCACCCGCGCCAGGGCGCGCGACTGCCCGAGCATCGGATAGATCTCCTCGGCTCCGACCACAGCGGCCGGGATGATCGGCGCGCCGGTCCGCAGCGCGACCTCGACGAACCCGCCGCGACCGAACCGCTGGAGCCGGTAACGGTCGGCGAAGGGCTTGCCGGTTCCCTTCACGCCCTCGGGGAAGACCATCACCAGGTGGTTCTGCTCCAGGAGCCGGCGGGCGTTGAAAGGGCTGGCGGGCACGCCGCCGACCTTGCGCATGAAGAACGACAGGAAGGGCAGCTCGAATGCCCAGTTGAGGACCAGCGGCCGGGTCCAGCGCGGCAGCGGGTGCTCGCGCATGATCCCGACGCCGATCATCGTGGCGTCGAAGGGGAAGAGCGACCCGGAGTGGTTGGAGACGATCAACCCCCGGCCGTGAGCCGGGACGTTGGTGACGCCGGTGGTCTCCACCCTCCACCAGTAGTCATAGAGGAACTCGAAGAGCGGATAGGCCGCCTCGGCGAACTCCTCGTCGAACCCCCACTCGTCTTCGTGGTAGTCGCCGGCCAGGCGGCTCGCCATCCGGTCGACCGCGTCGCGGAGCCGCTTCGGCAGCGCCACCGCCGCGCGCTCGGCGGCCTCCATCGGGTCGAGGCCGTCGTTGACCCCGGCCCGCAGACGCTGGACGAACTCGGCGGCTCCGCCGGCCGCCTCCGTCGCGTTCACAGCGGGCTCCCGGCCCGGCGGGCGAGGTGCCCGGGGTGGACCGAGGAGACGAGACGCCGGCTCGCCCCGCTCTTGGCGACGAAGTCGCGGACCGTGGCCTCGGCGTCGAACCGCGGCCTGTACCCGACCTCCTCCTTGAGCCGCCTGTTGTCACAGCCGCGGCCGTAGCGCAGCAGCAGTACCCCGTCGCTGTAGAGGTCGGCGGCGCCGAGCTGCCGGCCGAGGCGGCCCAGCAGCATCGCCGCCACGGGGTGCGGGATCGGAAGCGTCGGCCGTCCGGCGAGACGCAGGATCTTGGTCAGCGAGATGGTCCCATCGGGAGCGACGTTCACCGCACCTCGCACCGGATTCGCCACCGCCGCCGCCAGCGCACCGGTGGCGTCCTCGGCGTGGATCAGCTGGAGCCGCGGGTCGAAGCCGAGCTGGGTCGGCACGACCGGAAGGTTCAGGTAGCTGACCAGGGGCTGGTCCAGCCCGGGACCGATCTCGGGCTGGAAGCGGAGCATCGTGCAGGTGATCCCGCCTTGGCGGCGGGCGAAGTTGTCGAAGTAGCTCTCGAGCTCGCCGATGTCGCGCTGGAACCGTGTCTTCAGCGGATAGCGCCGCGCCATGTCCTCGGTGAAGAAGGACGGCGCCGCCGCCTCCGAGCCGTAGATCGCCGCCGACCCGCGGGCGACGACGGCCCGCAGCCGTTCGCACTTCTCGGCAGCGGCGAGCAACTGGAGGGTCCCGATGACGTTGATGTCGTGCAGCGACCGGGCCGGCTTGTCGGGCTCCGGGTACCAGACGATCCCGCAGTGGACCAGGACGTCGGGATCGAGCCCCGGCAGGATCCGCGAGATCACCGGGTTGCGGATGTCCGCCTCGATGAACTCGGTCCGCTCGAGGTCGTCCTCCGGCGGCCTGACGTCCACCCCGGCGATGTAGGAGACCGAAGGGTCGCGCGCGAGCGCCCGGGCGAGTTCGCTGCCCCAGTGGCTGGCGACCCCGGTGATGACGACGCGGTTTCCCCCCGCCGCCACGGCTACTCCTCGTTGCGGGCGCGCGTCTCGAGCGCGTGCAGGCGCCGCTCGACCCCGTCCAGGCGCTCCTCGAGCACCCGCAGGTCCTCCCGGGTCGGCACCCTGATGCCCTCGAGCGCTCCAGCGACCCGCCCGACGGCGCCGGCCGAGGCCTCCCGGGCCTCCTGGCCGCGCTGGGTGACCACCTCGCGGGCCTCCTGGCCGCGCCGGGTCACCTCGTCGAAGGTGCGCTCGACGGCGACCCGCAGGTTCTCGGAGACCCTTCGCTGCGCATCGTCCCGCTTCCCGCTCTCCATGGCGCAGAGCTTACGCGGAAAGGGGACGGCGCCCGACGGGAGAGAGACCGGCGGGCGCCGCGATATGTGGGCCGCTCAGGGCTTAGTGGCGGCTGAAGTGGCGAAGCGACGGGAACCGGCGGGCGGTGCGACGGCGGTGCGACACACGGCGCAGATCGTCAGGGCGGCTCCGGACAACTTCGAACATGAGTGCTGGATGTGTCATGGCATTCATCCTGCCCACCGGCACCGCAGCCGTTGGTGACGCCGCGCACGGAGGCCGTGTGAGGTCGCTCACGGCGCCCGCCTTACGCTCCAGGCCGTGCCGCTCGCCCTCCGCCCGGCCATCCCCCTCGCCCGCGACGCCCTCCTGGTCGGCGACCCCGGGCGAGCGCTGATGCTCGCGCAGGAGCTGCTCGACCAGCCGAAGATGTCGAATCACGCCCGGGGGCTCTGGGGGTACACGGGCAGCACCCCCGCCGGCTCGGCGCTCACCGTTCAGGCAACGGGCATGGGCGGTCCCAGCGCCGCCGTGGTGCTCAACGACCTGTTCGAGCTCGGTGTCCGCCGCGTGATCAGGGTCGGCACCGGCGCGGCGCTGCGGCCCGGGCTCGCGCTCGGCGATCTGCTGGTCGTCACCGAGGCCCACGGGGAGGGCGCTCCGCCCGCCCTGCCCGGCGCGGAGGCGGCGCGGCCCGACCCCGGACTCCTCGGGGGCCTTGAGGGCGCCGGGCGGACCGCGACCGCGCGCAGCGGTGACCTCCCCTCCGCCCTGCTCCGCCGCCTCGGCGCGGCACCCAGCCCCGGCGGCGACGTCCACGATCTACAGACCGCAGTCCTGCTCGCCGCCGCCCACGCCCTCGGCATCGCCGCCGCGGCTCTGCTGATCGTCGCCGAGGACGCATCTGGAGCGCGCATCGCCGACGAGCCATTGACGGAGGCCGCGAAGACGGCGGGACGGACGGCCGCGGACGCCCTGTCTAAGGCTGAGGTCGAGAGTTAGTCTTCGACCTGGAGGCTGGCCTGGTCGGCCGGGACGACCGCTTCAGCGGCAGGCTGGCGCCGGACCTCCGCGACCTCGCGAGCCATCCGGTCGAGCTGGTCCTCGACCGCCTCGAGCCGCTCGGAGACCGCCCGCAGGCGCCGCTCCAGGCGCTCGACCCCGCCCGCTGTGGGCAGGTTCAGGGCCCCGAGGGCTGCGTGCTGGGCCTCGACCGCCTTCTCGCGGGCGCCGAAGGCGGCCGTCAAGGCGCCGCTCAGCATCGGATTCTCGAACAGCGCCTGGGCCAGATCGCCGATCGCCTGCTCCCCACGTGCCTGGACCCGCTCTCGCAGGCCATCCTGATCGCCCGGGTCGGTCATCGCTCGGCAGCGTAGCGCCTGCATTAAGGCTTTGTTGCAGCCGTACGGTTGTCCGTTGCAAAGGTCCCCATGACTAAGTAGCGTTGCCGCACCTTGTACGCAGGGAGAGAGCGACAGGGGAGCCTTCAGGGGTAGAGGCTGAAACGCCGCGTATGAGATCCAAGCTCGCACTCAGCATCGCGCTTGTCGCGTTTGTCCTCACCGTGCTACTCGGTGGGGGCTTCGCCGGCGCCCAGGGCGTCAACGTCCCCCTGCCTGCCTGCGCCAACGGCATCGATGACGACGGCGGCGGCGACGTCGACCTCGCCGACCCCGACTGCCTCTCGTCGGCCGGGACCAGCGAGGGCGCGCCTCCGGCGCCGCCCGTCCCACCGCCCGCGCCGGTCCAGCCGACGGTTCCCGACGTCCCCGGCGTCCCCGACCTCCCGGGTGGAGGCTCAACCGGAGGTGGAGGGTCGGGGGGCGGCTCGGGCGGTAGCGGCGACGGCTCCGGCGGCGGTCCCGGTGGCGTCGGCGGCGGCGGCGCGATCCCCGGCGACCCGCTCGGCCAGAACCCCGGGACCGGCGGCGTCAACGCCGGCCCGGACGGCCAGGAGACCATTGGCACCGGCACCGGTGAGAACCCGCCGATCAAGCCGCCGCCCCCCTTCAAGCCCGACGGCAGCCCGACCATCTCCAACCCGTCGACGACCGTCGGACTGTTCGGCCCGGCTCCGGTCGGAGTCCCCAACTTCGTCATCGACTCGTTCGAGATCCCCCCCTTCCTGCTGCCGATCTACCAGGCCTGCGGCACCCAGTACGGGATCCCCTGGCCGGTCCTCGCCTCGATCAACAAGATCGAATCGGCGTTCGGTACGAACCTCAACGTCTCCTACGCCGGCGCGGTCGGCTGGATGCAGTTCATGCCCGCGACCTGGCAGGCCTACGGGGTCGACGCCAACGCCGACGGGCGCGAGGACCCCTACAACCCGGTCGACGCGATCTGCGCCGCCGCCCGCTACCTCCGCGCGGCCGGCGGCAGCGAGGACCTCTACAACGCGATCTTCGCCTACAACCACGCCGACTGGTACGTCGACGAGGTCCTCCTCTACGCGCGGGCCTACGGACGCCTGCCCGACGACCTCGTCTCCTCCCTCACCGGGCTCACCGAGGGGGCGCACTTCCCGGTCGCCGCGGATGCCCGCTACGCCGACGACATCGCCACCCGGCAGGCGATCCGCGACTCGAAGCCCGGCCAGGCCTACGGCAACGCCGCCAAGGTCATCGAGTCCTCGCCCACGCGGCGCGGGATCAACATCTTCAGCCGCCGCGGCGCCCCGATCGTGGCCGTCAACGACGGCGTCATCAAGAGGGTCGGCCGGAGCAAGAAGCTGGGCCGCTTCATCGTCCTCCAGGACGCCTACGGCAACCGCTTCACCTACGCGAACCTCGGCGAGGTCTCCGACGTCCACCCGGTACCGAAGCCGCGCAAGCTGACCGCCGCCGACTTCGAGCTGGTCAGCCCCGCGGGGGATGACCGCGGCGACGCCGGGCCCGCGGCGGGCCGCAAGGAGAAGATCGCCGAGCGGGTGGCACGCGATGCCGGCAGCCCGGAGCGGACCCACAAGGACGCGGTCAAGCGGACGGGCGGCCCGGTCAACACCGAGGACATGCGCCCCCGCCTGTACGCCCTCCCCGGCCGCCCCGGCATCCGTGACCGCGCCTCGCTCAC
>DATFPK010000084.1:0-14014 GCA_035264885.1 Solirubrobacterales bacterium | reverse complement strand
TTCCAGTCGATCAGGTGCTCCGGCGGCTCGGTGGTCATGCCCTCCCACCAGACGTCGCCGTCATCGGTCCGGGCGCAGTTGGTGAAGATCGAGTCCTTCTCGACCGTGCGCATCGCATTGGGGTTCGTGCGCTCACCCGTGCCGGGCGCGACGCCGAAGAAGCCGGCCTCGGGGTTGACGGCGTACAGGCGGCCGTCGGTGGCGAACTTCATCCAGGCGATGTCGTCACCGATTGTCTCGGCCTTCCAGCCGGGGATCGTCGGGATCAGCATCGCGAGGTTGGTCTTGCCCGAGGCCGACGGGAAGGCGCCCGTCACGTACTTGACCTCTCCCTCGGGCGAGGTCAGCTTGAGGATCAGCATGTGCTCGGCGAGCCAGCCCTCGTCGCGGGCCATGACCGAGGCGATCCGCAGGGCCAGGCACTTCTTGCCGAGCAGCGCGTTGCCGCCGTAGCCCGAGCCGAAGGACCAGATCTCACGCGACTCCGGGTAGTGGACGATGTACTTGTTGTCGGCGTTGCATGGCCAGGGAACGTCCTCAACCCCGTCGGCGAGCGGCATGCCGACCGAGTGGACGCAGGGAACGAACTCGCCGTCATCGCCCAGCACCTCGAGCGCGCCCGCGCCCATCCGAGTCATGATCCGCATCGATGCGGCCACGTACGCCGAATCGGTGACCTGGACGCCGATTTCGGCGATCGGCGAGCCCAGCGGCCCCATCGAGAACGGGACCACGTACATCGTCCGGCCTCTCATCGCGCCGCCGAACAGGCCGTCCAGCTCCTCGCGCATCTGCGCGGGGTCGCGCCAGTTGTTGGTCGGCCCGGCGTCCTCCTCGCGCTCCGAGCAGATGAATGTCCGGTCCTCGACCCTGGCGACGTCGTCCGGGTCCGAGAGGGCCAGGTAGGAGTTCGGCCGCTTGGCGTCGGAGAGGCGCTCGAAGGTGCCGGCGTCGACCAGCTCCTCGGCCAGCCGGTCGTACTCCTCGGCCGAGCCGTCGCACCAGTGAATCGAGGCCGGCTGGGTCAGCTCTGCGATCTCCTCGACCCAGTTACGAAGTTTGGCGTTCTTGGTCGGCGCGGCGGCCTCGATCGTGCTCACGACTTCTGTCTCAGCTCCTTCGTGGTCAGGCAGGTGTCTAGACGTATGCCGGGTACCCGGTGCGGGGGCATTTCCATGCCCCGGATCCCGGCATTCTGCCGTAACCGGCCCCGCCGGGGCGGCAATGCCCCCCCAGCTACGGAGTCCCTCCGAGGCGCTCCAGCCGCGGCCCGCTGACGCCTCCCTCGTCGTCGATCTGGGTGTAGATCACCCGAAAGGCGCCGCGTGAGGTACGCGCCCGGCAGCGGTATTCCACGTCCCGCTCCGCATCGACGCCGGCTGGGCAATCGACCTCGATCGCCCTCGCGCCGAGCTCCTTGAACCCCTCGCGCACGTCGATCTCGGCCGCCGCGGAGTCGATCACCTTGCCGCCCCCGCAGCCGGATATGGCGAGGACGGGGACGGTGGCGACCGCGGCCAGGCTGAGGGCGCGCTTTCGCCTACGGGGGCCCACGGGCGGCGCAGTATCCCCGAATCGGCTCCCCACACCCTTCTGTAGGGTTCCGCCGCCGATGCGCTTCTTCGAGTACGAATCTCGCCGCATCGTCGAGCGGGCGGGCATCCCGGTGACGAAATACGGCTTCTGCCGGACCGCCGAGGAGGCCCGCCAGGCCGCCGAGGACATCGGCGCCCCGGTCGTCATCAAGTCCCAGGTCCTGACGGGGGGGCGGATGAAGGCCGGTGGCGTGAAGTTCGCCGACGGGCCGGAGGAGGCGGAGGCCCACGCGGCCCAGATCCTCCAGCTCGAGATCAACGGTCACGCGCCGCGCGGAGTGCTCGTCGACCCGAAGGCCGAGGTCGCCAAGGAGTATTACGCGGGCGTCGTCTGGGACGGGACCGCTAAGCGCCCCCTCATGCTGTTCAGCGACATGGGCGGCATCGACATTGAGGAGGTCGCCGAGGCCCACCCCGACCACGTCGGGCGCGGGCATGTCTCGAACCTGCTGCCGGTGGCCGACTTCGAGGCCAAGCAGGTGGTCGCCGCGACGGGAGTGACCGGCCGTCAGCTCACCCGCGCCACGCCGATTCTGGCCCGCCTCACACGGCTCTTCCGCGACAACGACATGACCCTGGCCGAGATCAATCCGCTTGCCGAGCTGTCCGACGGCAGCTTCGTCGCGCTCGACGCCCACATGGAGATGGAGGACGAGGCGAAACCACGCCAGCGAGTCCTGCTCGAGGAGCTGGAGATCGCGCCGGATGACACGCGCGAGCCCTACGAGCCGAGCGAGTTCGAGCGCCACGTCGCGGCGATCGACGGCGCCGACCACCGCGGCGTGATCCAGGGGAAGGACCACGGCTTCAGCGGCGACCTGGGCCTGGTGATCGGCGCCGGCGGCGGTTCCTTGACCCTGACCGACGCGGTCCGCAGTCAGGGTGGGCGCCCGGCCAACTACTCGGAGATCGGCGGCAACCCATCCGTCGCCAAGGCCGCCGGCCTCGCCAAGGAGGTGCTCCAGAAGGACGGCGTCGAGAAGATCGCGGTGATGATGTCGATCGTGTCCAACACCCGGGTCGACATCGTCGCTCGCGGGGTGATCAAGGCCTGCCTCGACCTCGGCAAGGACCCCGGTGAGACGATCGCGATCTTCCGGATCCCGGGCGCCTGGGAGGAAGAGGGTTTCAAGATCCTCGAGCGCTACGGCATCGAGTACTGCGACCGCTCGGTCTCGATGTGGGAGGCGGCGGGAAGGGCGGTCACGAAGGTTCAGGGGGAGGGGGCGGCCGCATGAGTGTCCTCCTCACCGAAGAGACGACCTTCATCGTCCAGGGAATCACGGGGCGCGAGGCCGTGAACCTGACCAGGGAGTGCCTCGACTACGGCTCGCGCGTGGTCGGCGGCGTGACACCCGGGCGCCGGGGGCGCGAGGTCCACGGCGTGCCTGTCTTCGACACGGTCGGGCAGGCGGTCGAGCATCACGGCGGACCGATCGACGGCTCGGTCGTGACCGTTCCCCCCGCCTTCACCAAGGACGCCGTCCTCGAGGCGATCGAGAACGGCATCAAGCTGATCGTCGTCGTCACCGAGCGGATCCCCCGCGGGGACGTCGCCCAGATGGTCGAGCTGGCGAACCTCCGCGGCGCCCGGGTCATCGGCCCGAACTGCCTCGGTCTGATCGTCCCCGAGGTCTGCAAGATGGGCGGCATCGGGGGTCCGGCGAAGGACGCCGCCAAGGCCTACGCGCCGGGGCCGGTCGGCGTCATGAGCCGGTCGGGCGGGATGACGACCGAGATCTCCTCCTCGCTGACCCAGGCCGGCCTCGGCGTGTCGACCGCCGTCTCGATCGGCGGCGACGCGATCATCGGCTCCACCTACGCCGAGCTGATGCCGCTGTTCGAGGCCGACGAGGAAACGAAGGCGATCGTGATCTACACCGAACCGGGCGGGCGGATGGAGGCCCAGCTCGCCGAATGGGTGGCCGAGAACGACTCGCGGCTGCCGATCGTCGCGTTCATGGCCGGCAAGTTCATGGACGACGAGGAGATGAAGGGCATGAGCTTCGGCCATGCAGGGACGATCGTCGAAGGGGTCGAGGACACCGCGACCGAGAAGATCGCGCGCCTGGAGTCTGCCGGCATCTCGGTGGTGGAGCGGATCGATCAGATCCCGGACACGGTCAAGGGGAAGCTCGAAGGAGTCGCCGCGTGAGCGCCTGCGCGAGCGACGTGTTCATCGAGATCGAGGTCGACGACCCGGTCGCATCCGACCCGGCGCTCGCCGCCAAGCTCGAGGAGGTCTGCCCGGTCGACATCTACCGTCAAGCCGGAGACCGGCTCGAGGTCGTCAAGGAGAACGTCGACGAGTGCGTCCTCTGCCGGCTCTGCATCGAGGCGGCGCCTCCGGGCACCGTTCACGTCCGCAAGCTCTACGACGGCGGCGCTGAGCTGAGCTAGCCCGGCCCGGAGTCGAGCGTCCGGCAGACTCTCGCGCCGTGAACATCGTCACCGACCTGCTCGAGGGCTTCCCGGCCTCGAAGCTCGCCCTCGTCGCGATCGACCGGCAGGGGCGGCGGCGCGACTGGCACTTCGGAGAGCTGATCGCCCGCAGCGCCGGCCTCTCGGGCGCCCTCGCCTCTCGCGGCGTCGGCCGGGGCGACGTCGTCATGACGCTGATGGGCAACCGGGTCGAGTGGGTGCTGACGCTTCTCGCCTGCTGGCGGATGGGCGCGGTCGCCCTGCCGGGCAACGTCCAGCTCCGCCGACGCGACCTCGAGCTGCGGGCAAGCGCGGCGCGGCCAGCGCTGTGCGTCGGGGAGGAGGACCTTCTGGCCGAACTGCCCGAGGACGTCGCCACGATGACCATGGACGACGTCGCCGCCGTGCTCGACGAGGACCGCCCGCAGGAGACCCCCGCCGACGTGGCCGGGATGGACGCCGAGGATCCGGCACTGATCGTGTTCACCTCCGGCACCACCGGGGAGGCGCGCGGCGCGATCCATGCCTATCGCTACCTGGCCGGGCAGCGCGCCCAGGCCGAACACTGGCTCGGCGTCCGCCGCGACGACCTCGTCTGGTGCACCACCGCCACCGGCTGGTCGAAATCGGCCCGCAACGTCTTCCTCGCACCCTGGGTGATGGGCTCCGTCGCGGTCCTGCAGGACGCCGGCTTCGACCCGGACGAGCGCCTGCGGCTGGCAGCGGATCTCGGCGTCGACGTCCTCTGTCAGTCGCCGACCGAGTACCGGATCATCGCCAAGCGCGGCACGCTTGCGCCCGTGCCCGGCCTGCGGCGGATGGTCTCGGCCGGCGAGCCGCTGAACCCGGAGATCGTCGCCGCCTTCCGGGAGGCCGCGGGCATCGACATCGCCGACGGCTTCGGGCAGACCGAGACCGGACAGGTGACCGGAAACCAGGTCGGGGATGCGGTCCGCCCCGGGTCGATGGGCAAGCCCCTGCCCGGCTTCAGGATCCGGGTGGAGGAGGGGGAGCTGCAGCTTCACGCCCCCTCCTGTCCGACCTTCTTCTCGGGATATCTGTCACCGGACGGCGCCGAGCCCCCGGAGCTGGTCGGTGGCGAGTGGTGGGGGACGGGGGACCTCGTGGCCGAGGACGCGGACGGGTACCTCTTCTTCGAGGGCCGCGACGACGACATCATCCTCTCCGCGGGCTACAGGATCGGGCCGTTCGAGGTCGAATCCGCCCTGCTCGGCCACCCCGCGGTCGCCGAGGCGGCTGCCGTCGCCGCCCCCGATCCGGAGCGGGGCGCCGTCGTCCGGGCGGTCGTGGTGCTCCGTGAGGGCTCGCCGTCGGAGGAGCTCGTGCGCGAGCTCCAGGAGCACTGCAAGGAGGCGACGGCCCCCTACAAGTTCCCGCGGATAGTCGAGTTCGCGGACGAGCTGCCGAAGACCTCGAGCGGGAAGATCAAGCGGGCGGAGCTCAGGCGCACCCGGGCCGATACCGTTGTCGCACCCGGCAAGGAAGCGGAATGACCGAGCAGCGCGCGATGCAAGGAGCAGTCCTCGATCCCAAGCGGGTTGCGTCCCTGACCGAGCGGCAGCAGGAGGCGTTCCGCAACCGAAACGCGAGGTCGGCTCAGACCTACCGGCGGGCGGTGAAGGTAATGCCCAACGGGGTCCCGTCTTCGTTCCAGTCGAACGACCCCTGGCCGGTCTACATCGACCGGGGTCATGGCTCCCGCGTCTGGGACGTCGACGGCAACGAGTACGTGGACTTCCACAACGGCTTCGGGGTGATGTGCATCGGCCACGCCAACCCGGTCGTCGGCGACGCCGTCAAGGCGCGGATCGACAAGGGCACGCACTTCGCCGCGCCCACCGACGGCTCGATCGCCGTGGCCGAGGAGCTGACCCGCCGCTTCGGTCTCCCGCAATGGCGCTTCACCAACTCCGGCACGGAGTCAACGATGGACGCGGTCCACCTGGCCCGCGGCGCGACCGGGCGCGACACGATCCTCAAGATCGAAGGCTCCTACCACGGGCACCACGACGCGGTGATGGTCTCGGTCTACCCGCCGCTCGAAGCCCTGGGCGACCGCGAGGACCCCGTGAGCGTGCCCTACGGGGCCGGCTACCCGCGCGGGATCACGGACCTGACCAGGTCGGTCCCGTTCAACGACGCGGATGCACTCGAGGCCGTGTTGGACAAGATCGGCGACCAGGTGGCCGGCCTGATCATGGAGCCGGCGATGATGAACATCAACATCATCCCGCCGCGAGCGGGCTATCTCGAGCGCGTCCGCGAGCTCACCCGGGCCCACGGCGTGATGCTGATCTTCGACGAGGTCAAGACCGGCGCGACGATCTCGGCCGGCGGCGCCACGCGCCGGTTCGGGGTCACCCCGGACATGGTCACCCTCGCCAAGGCGAGCTGCGGCGGATACCCCGGCGGCTCGATCGGGATGACCGACGAGCTCGCGGCGATCGTCGCCGACGGCACCGTCCACCAGTACGGGACGTTCAACGGAAACCCGCTCGTGATGGCCGCCGCGGAGGCAACCCTCACGCGGGTGCTCACGGACGACGCCTACGAGAAGCTCGAGAGCACGAACGACCGCCTCCTCGAGGGCTGCCAGGGGATCATCGACGAGCACGGGCTTCCGGCGTACACGCAGGGTCTCGGCGCGAAGGGCTGCGTGATCTTCTCGCCGGAACCGCTTCACGAGTACCGCGACTACCTGACGAAGGTCGACGACGAGCTCGCGACCCTCGCGTGGCTCTACCACATGAACCACGGCATCTTCATGACGCCTGGGGTCGAGGAGGAGTGGACGCTCTCGATCGCCCACGAGGACGAGGACGTCGCGCTCTATCTGGAGGCGTTCGAGGCCTTTGCCCGGGACGTCACCGGGTCCTGACGCTCAGACGGAACCGCCTCGACCGCGGTCGGCCGGCCCAGGTGAAAGCCCTGGGCCATGTCGACGCCGAACTCGCGCAGCATCCCGGCGGTGCGGTCGTCCTGGACGAACTCGGCGATCGTCTTCTTGCCGAGCCCCCGGGCGATGCCGACGATCGCCTGGACGGTGAGCTGGTCGGCGTCGTTGCGGGACATATTGCGGACGAAGTCGCCGTCGATCTTGATGAGGTCGAAGGGCAGGTGCCGGAGGTAATAGAACGGGCCGTAGCCGGCCCCGTAGTCGTCGATAGCCACCTGACAGCCGAACTCGGTCAGGCGATCGGCGAAGGCGGCCGCGGTGTCGAAGTTGCGGATCGCCGCGGTCTCGGTGATCTCGAAGGTCAGGCAGGACGGGTCCGCCTCGCCCTCGTCGAGGTGGCGCTCGATGAACTCGAGCACCGACAGGTCGGTGAACGAGGCGCCGGAGAGGTTGACGTGGAGGGCGGGGACGCCGCCGGACCGCTGGCGCTCAGCCGCAAGCTCGAGCGCCCGGGCGACGACCCACCGGTCGAGCTCCTGGACCATCCCCACCTTCTCCGCGGTCTCGATGAACGCCGCGGCGGGGAGCTTGTCGCCGTTCGAGCCCATCCGAAGGAGCAGCTCGTGGCGGATCGGCTCTCCGGAGGTGAGGTCGAGGATCGGCTGGCTCTCGAGCGAGAGGTGGTCGTGGGTCAGCGCGTCGCGGATCCGTGAGGCGGTGGTGACGCCGCGACGGTCGCGTGTCCGGCCGTTGGGCTCGTGGTGAAGGGCGACCCGGTCTCCCCCCTCGACCTTCGCCCGGTACATCGCCTGGTCGGCGGCGACCAGCACTGCCTCGGGGGCGCCGCCGCTCCCACCACCGAACATCGCAATGCCGATGCTCGCGCTGACCGCGCCCTCGGCGTCGGCTCCGGCTCGCTCGGCGATCGCCAGCCGGAGGTCCTCGCCCAGCTGCATCGCCCCCGGACCGTCGACCTGCGGCATCAGGACCGCGAACTCGTCACCGGCGAGGCGGGCGACTACGTCGGTCGTACGCACCCGCTCCCGCAGGAGGCCTGCTACCCGCCGCAGGAGATTGTCGCCGGCGTGGTGGCCAAGGGCGTCGTTGACCGACTTGAAGCCGTCCACGTCGGCGATCAGAACCGCCCCCTGGCCGCCGTAGCGGCCGTTGAACGCAACCTGCTGCTCGAGCTCGGAGCGGAAGCGCCGCCGGTTGATCAGCCCCGTCAACGAGTCGTGGTCGGCCAGGTAGCGCAGCCTCTGCTCGAACCGGCGCCGATCGCCGATGTCCTGGATCTGGACGATCGCGAGAGGCTCGTCGCCTTCCTTCTCGGCCGCCGACAGGGAGATGCTGATCTGGCACCACACCTGGTGCCCGTCCTTGTGCCGCAGCCGCTTCTCGACGACGTAGGAATCGATCTCCCCGGCGCGCAGGCGCTCGCGCTGGGCACTGTCGATGTCGCGGTCCTCGGGCGCGGTGAAGTCGGCGAGGCTCGAGCCGAGCAGCTCGTCTCCGGGGAAGCCCGTGATCGCGCTCAGCGCCCGGTTCGCCTCGGTGATCGACGGTGATCTGCCGCTCAGGGACACCAGGGCGACGCCGATCGGGGCGTCCTCGAACGCCTTGCGGAACCGCATCTCCGCCCTGAGCGCGTCCCGCAGGGTGCCGCGGGCACGGGGCGGCACGCCCTCCAGCAGGACTTCCAGGGACGGGTACCGGGAGTCCGCTTCCACCGGCCGAAGCTAACCGCCGCCCCCGCCTGCCGCCACCGAACAAACGGCTTTCCAGGGCGATTACTGCGAGTTTCGGCGACCGCGCGCAGCGAATAGTGCGAGGGGGCGAGGGTACCGTGCGTCCATGGCCAACCGGCTGGCCGGTGAGACGAGCCCCTACCTCCTCCAGCACAAGGACAACCCGGTCGATTGGTGGCCGTGGGGACCTGAGGCGCTCGAGCGCGCGCGGGCGGAGGATCGTCCGATCCTGCTCTCGGTCGGCTACTCGGCCTGCCATTGGTGCCACGTGATGGAGCGCGAGTCCTTCGAGGACGAGGAGACGGCCCGCTACATGAACGAGCACTTCGTCAACGTCAAGGTCGACCGCGAGGAGCGGCCGGACGTCGATGCCCTCTACATGGAGGCGGTCCAGGGGATGACCGGGCGCGGCGGGTGGCCGATGACCGTCTTCCTCGATCCCGAGGGAGTGCCGTTCTACGGCGGCACGTACTTCCCGCCCGAGCCCGCGCACGGCATGCCGAGCTTCCGCATGGTGATGGAAGCGGTGGTCCAGGCATTTCAGACCCAGCGCGACGAGATCCGCGCGCGGGCCGGCCGCACCCGCGAGCAGCTCGGGGCGATCGGACAGATCGCCCCGCGCGAAGCGGACCTCGACCCCGGCCTGCTCGACGTGGCCGTCCAGGGCCTCCGCGCCGCGGCCGACAGGCAGCACGGCGGCTTCGGGGGAGCGCCGAAGTTCCCGCCCGCCTCGGCGCTCGAGTTCCTGCTGACCCGGGGCACGCGGGAGATCGTCGAGGAGACCCTCGACGCGATGGCGGCGGGCGGCATCTACGACCACGTCGGCGGCGGGTTCGCCCGCTACTCGGTTGACGCCGTCTGGCTGGTCCCGCACTTCGAGAAGATGCTCTACGACAATGCCCTCCTCGCCCGGGCCTACCTGCACGGCTGGCAGGAGCTGGGACACGAGAGATACCGTCGAGTCTGCGAGGAGACGCTCGACTGGGCGCTGCGCGAGATGCGGGGGCCCGAGGGAGGCTTCTACTCGGCGCTCGACGCCGACTCCGAGGGGGTGGAGGGCCGCTTCTACGTCTGGACTCCGGCTGAGATCGCCGCGGTGCTGGGGGACGCCGCCGGCGAGTTCGCCACCGCCTACGGGGTGAGCGAGCGGGGCAATTTCGAGGGTTCGAACATCCTCCACCTACCCGACGGGGCGGGATCGGAGGCGCCGGCGCGGTTCGGGGCCGAGCGGCGGGCGCTCTACCAGGCGCGGTCCGAACGCGTCTGGCCTGGCCTCGACGACAAGCGCCTCACCTCCTGGAACGCGCTCATGATCAGCGCCCTGGCGGAAGCCGGCGCGGTGCTGGAACGGAGCGAGTACCTCGACGCCGCACGGACGGCGTCCGACTTCGTCCTCGACCGCCTCCGCGACGAGCGCGGGCGCCTCGTGCGCAGCTTCAAGGACGGGCAGGCGCGGCTGAACGCCTACCTCGAGGACCACGCTTTCGTGGTCGAGGCCCTGCTCGACCTCTACGAGGCGACCTTCGAGCCACGCTGGTTCGAGGAGGCGCGGGTGACCGCCGAGCAGATGCGCCAGCGCTTCGCCGACCGCGAACGCGGCGGTTTCTTCACCACCTCCGACGACCACGAGGAGTTGATCGCCCGTCGCAAGGACATCGGCGACCACCCGATTCCCTCGGGGAACTCGTCGGCCGCGTGTGGGCTGCTCCGCCTCGCGGCGCTGACCGGTGAGCGCGACTACGAAGCCGACGCGGCCGGCGTGCTGCGGCTGTTCGCCCCGGCCGCGGCACGGCACCCGGACGGATTCGGCCACCTCCTGCGGGGACTGGACTGGTACCTCGGAACGGCTCGCGAGGTGGCGCTGGTCGGCGACGACCTGGACGTCCTCACGGCGGTCGCTCGCTCCCGCTTCCGCCCCCGCCTGGTCCGGGCCGGGGGCCCGGAGGGAACCGAGGAGCCGCCCCTGATGCGGGGCCGGACGACCGTGCACGGGCGGCCGGCCGCCTATGTATGCGAGAACTTCGCCTGCAGGATGCCGCTGACCGATCCGGAGGACCTACGAAAGGAGCTCGATGGCACAGGCTGAGGCAGAGGCGGTGGTCGGAAGCAGCGCGGACGTCGCACGCTCCTACTTCGACGCCGTGGCCGCGCGCGACGTCGACGCGATGCTCGGGCACTGGGATGCGGAGGGAACGGGATACATCCACGGGATGGTCGACGAGGTTCGGATTCCCGAGACCTATCGCGGCTGGTTCGCCGACTTCTTCCGCTCGTTTCCCGACCTGAGTTTCGAGGTGATCGAGCTGATCGCCGAAGGGGAGCGGGCGGCCGTCTCCTGGCGCGCGACCGGGACCTTCACCGGACCCACGCCTTTCGAGGGCCTGATCCCGAATGGCGCTCGCGTGAAGGCGGAGGGCTGCGACCTCCTGACGATCCGAGACGGGCGGATTGTCTCGATCTACGCCTACACGAACGCCCTGGAGAACGCGCGCCAGCTCGGCGCGATGCCACCCCGGGGCTCCCTCGCCGACCGAGCGATGCTCGGGGCCGCCAACCTGAAGACCAGGGTCGGCCGGCTGACCCGCCGGAGCTAGCGCGAGAGCTCGTAGATGCGGCGCTCGTGGTGGACGACGCCACCGCCGACCTCGACGAAGCCGTCGCCCAACGGCCGGGTGCGGAGGATCGAGCCCTGGCCCTGCGTGATCATCAGCGGCCGGCCGAGCCGGGCGGTGAGGAAGATCGCGGCCGCGCCCGTGGCCTCATCCTCCTCGATGCCGAGGTCGGGGAAGAAGGCCCGCGCCCGCACCCTCCCCGCCCCCTCGTCCTGCCAAGCCCAGAAGTACCCCGAGCCCGACCGCATCTCCTCGACTACGGCCGGGTCGGGAACCTGGCTCAATTCGAACCGCGGGCCCCACTCGGGGCGGCCGGAGATGAAGGTCAAGGGTCCTTCGCGACGGACGCCGACCTCGCCTGCCGGAGGCCGCAGGACGATCCGCCGGGCTCCTTCGCGGGCCAGGAGCCAGGCGGTGCCGACCGAGGGATGCCCGGCGAAGCCGATCTCGGCCGCGGGGGTGAAGATCCGGATCCGCGCCTGTTGGGGGTCGTCGACGAAGACGGTCTCCGAGAACCCCAGGTCGGCGGCGACGCGCTGTCGGCGCTCCGCCGGGACCGACCCTCCATCGAGGAAGACTCCGAGGAGGTTGCCATGGCGGCCGTCCTCGTTGGTGAAGACGCGGAGGACGTGGAGGGCCGTCATGACCTCGGCCGACGACCGCGCCGAGGTGTCTCAACCGGCAGCGTGGAACGAGGCTCCGCCGAAGGACATGCCGCTCCGCGGAAACATCCCGTTGTCCTGGTTGACCTCCCACCAGACGTCCCCGTCGGGCTCGACCGAGAGCACGCAGTCGCCATTGTCGACCAGGTTGGTACCCCAGCACTGGGTGCCGAAGAGGTGGGTCGAGGCGGGGCGGTAACCGGTCGGGAGGATGAACGCACGCAGTCGGGTCTGGTAGCTGTTGATCGTCGCCACGCCCTCGAGGTGGACGGTGCCCGAGAGGTCGCGGTAGAAGCGCACCGGGGCCACGCCGCCACCCACGTTCTCCCAATTGCCGTCGTCCGGCTCCTGGGTGTAGTAGCCGCAGAAGACGGCGGTCTGTCCGGAGTCGCATGGATCGGTGGGTGTCAGCGGGTTTGGGGTGACGTCTCGCGGCGCCTCAGACTCGACGGCGCCCGGCGCGAGGTCGCCGGCCTCCACGCCGCCGTCCTGGATGTCGGCGCTGGAAACGGACCCGTCTGCGACCTTCCGCCCATTGACGGCGTTCGCACCGAGATCGGGGCGCTTCACCTGGCCGTTCTTGATGCTTCGCGAGCTGACGCTGTTCTTCGGCGCCTTCAGCGCCGCGTAGGCGCCCCCGCCCATCGCGACGAAAAGCGCGATGGTGGCTATGACAGTGGCCGGGCTGGGACGGGACACGGGCACAGTCTCCCGTCCCGGGGCCGCTAGCGCAAGGTCCTAGAGGACCGGCAGGAAGCGCTCGATCTCCCAGGGAGTCACCTGGACTCGGTAGTCGTCCCACTCCTGGCGCTTGATCTCGACGAAGCGCCGGAAGGTGTGCTCCCCGAGGGTGCGGAGGACGAGCTCGGACTCGGCCGCGACCTCGATCGCCTCGCCAAGAGTCGCGGGCAGCTGCTCGATGCCCTGCTGGGCCCGCTCTTCGGGCGAGAGGTGATAGAGGTTCTGCTCCATCGGCTCGGGCAGCTCGTAGCCCTTCTCGATCCCCTCGAGGCCCGCCTGGAGCATGCCGGCGAAGCAGAGGTACGGGTTGCAGGCGGGGTCCGGGCAGCGCAGCTCGGCCCGGGTCGCGCCCTCCTTGCCGGGGTGGTAGAGGGGGACCCGGATCAGGGCCGAGCGGTTGCGCCGAGACCAGGCCAGGTACACCGGCGCCTCGTAGCCCGGGACGAGGCGCTTGTAGGAGTTGACCCACTGGGCGAAGAGCGGCGAGATCTCGCGCGCGTGCCGGAGCTGGCCGGCGATGAACGACTTCGCGACGCCCGACAGGTAGTACTGGTCGTCGCCGTCGAAGAACGCGTTGCGGCCGTCCTTGGTCAGGGACTGGTGGACGTGCATCCCGGAGCCGTTCTCGCCGAACAGCGGCTTCGGCATGAAGGTCGCGTGCCAGCCGTACTTCATCGCGTACTCCTTGACCACGATGCGGTAGGTCATGCAGTCGTCGGCCATCGCGAGCGCGTCCTTGTAGCGCATGTCGGCCTCGTGCTGGGAGGGGCCGACCTCGTGGTGGGCGTACTCGACGTGGATGCCCATCTTCTCGAGCGCCAGGATCGTCTCGCGGCGGACGTCGGAGCCGGCGTCGAGGGTCGTGAGGTCGAAGTAGCCGCCCTCGTCGAGGATCTCGGGCGTGCCCGACTCGGGCCGGGCGTCCTTGAAGTAGAAGTACTCGAGCTCGGGCCCGATGTTGTAGTCGTCGAAGCCCAGGTCGGCGGCACGCTGGAGCGCGCGGCGCATGATCCAGCGGGGGTCGCCCTCGTAGGGCTCGCCGCCGGGGACCTTGACGTCGCAGAACATGCGGGCCGTGGCCTTCTCCTCGGAGCGCCACGGCAGGATCGCGAACGTCGATGCGTCGGGCATGGCGATCATGTCCGACTCCTCGATCGGGTTGAAGCCCGTGATCGAGGAACCGTCGAACCCCATTCCGCCCTCGAATGCGTCCTCGAGCTCGGACTCGTTGATCGAGAAGCTCTTCAGCTGACCCAAAAGGTCCGTGAACCAGAGACGGGCGAAGCGGACGTCGTGATCGCGGCAGTAGGAGAGCACG
>DATFPK010000083.1:0-4629 GCA_035264885.1 Solirubrobacterales bacterium | reverse complement strand
GGCGGCCAGCTTGGACCTGATCAGGGTGTCCTTGTCGAGGACGCGAAAGGCCTGTCCGACGGCGCTGACCTCGATCGATCCGGCTCTGGCCTCGCCCCAGGTGGGAACGCCGTCGATGGCGTTGCAGATGTCCACTCCGCCCGCGTCGCTGTCGAAGAACCGGGGCTGACTCAGGAGCCGGTCCGGTGAGGCCTCCTCGCTGACCCGCATCCACTTTCTGCTCTGCGGCAGGTACTCCTCGGCCCGCAGGGACACCAAGGCGTCGATCGCGCGCCGGCAGTTGGCCTTCGTCGGTTCGATCAGCAGATCGAAGTCGCGGGTCACGCGCTGAACACCGTGGGCGAGGGCGGCGACGCCGCCGATCACGACGAACTCGGCCCCGGCCTCGTTGAACGCGGCGACTATGCGGCGCGGATCGGCGTCAGCGCGACGCACGCGCCGCGGCTCCCCTCAGCTCGCCCGCGAACGCCTGCCAGGCGGTGGCCTGCTCGAGCCGGGCGCCCGGGGTCAGCCGCTTGATCGCGGCGTAGTGGCGCGGGTCCCCGCGGTGGTGCCCGAGCGAACGGTGCTCGAGATCGACGGCAAGGCCGAGACCGGCCATCAGCCGGCGGTACCGCTCCAGCGAGGGGACCTCGCGACCGCTCTCGATCCGCGAGATCGCCGGCTGCGGGACGCCGGTGCGCCGTGCCAGGGCGCTCTGGCTGACGCCGCGGGCAGCGCGAGCGCGCTTCAGCTGCGTGCCCAGCGGGCTGGCCTCGGGATCCGCTTCCATACCGGATCCAGTATAGGCGCCCCTGGCGTCGTCAGTGGTTCTCCGGGAGACCGACGGCGGATCGCCCGGCCTCGCGCTCCCGCGCGTGGACCTGACCGATCACCACCGATCCCTGCCCGACCGCCGAGGCGACCCGCTTGACGGCGCCGGCCTGCACATCGCCCACCGCGAAGACGCCGGGCAGGGTGGTCTCGAAGGCCATCGGGGGGCGGTCGAGCGGCCAGCGGCCGCACTCGGCCGCCTCGGGGCCGCAGACGACGTAGCCCCCGCCGTCGCGCTCGACCGTCTCGGGCAGCCAGTCGGTATGCGGGTGGGCGCCGATCAGGATGAAGAGAGCGCCCGCGTCCACCCATTCCTCCTCGCCGGTGCCGCAGTCGCGGACGAGCAGGCGCTCCAGCCGCCCCTCCCCCTCTCCGTCCCGGACCTCGGAGCCGAGCCGCACCTCGATGTTCTCCGCTGCCTCGATCTCCCGGCAGAGGTAGCGCGACATGTCGCGCGCCAGGCTGTCGCCGCGGACGAGCATCGTCACCCGCTCGGCCGATTCAGCCAGGTGGAGCGCCGCCTGGCCCGCCGAGTTGCCGCCGCCGACCACGTAGACCGGCAGGCCGGCGACACCCTTGGCCTCGGCGACCGACGCGCCGTAGAAGACGCCGGCGCCCGTGAGCGCCTCGAGCGATGCGATGCCGATCCGCCGGTAGGAAACGCCGGTGGCGAGGACGACCGCGCCGGCCGAGACCTGCTCGCCGCCGGACAGCTCCACGGCGAGGCGCCCGTCCTCCTCCCGCACACCCGTCGCCTCTCTCATCATCAGGAAGCGGGTCCCGAAGATCCAGGCCTGCTGGTAGGCGCGCTGGGCCAGCTCGGCGCCGCTCAGCCCGCGGGGGAAGCCGAGGTAGTTGCGGATCAGCGAGCTCGAGGAGGCCTGCCCGCCGATCGTCTCGCGCTCGACGACCAGGGTCCTCATCCCCTCCGAGGAGGCGTAGACCGCCGCCGAGAGCCCGGCCGGGCCGCCGCCGACGATGACGACGTCGTAGTCGACCTCCTCGCCCAGCGCGGTCTCGACGCCGTAGGCGGAGGCGAGCTCCGCGTTGGAGGGGTCGTCGAGGACCTGCCCGTCCCAGAGGGTCACGACCGGCCCCCGTCCCTCCGGCCGGCCGGCCTCGATCAGCGCCTGGCGGCCCTCCTCGGAGCCGGGCGTGTGGAAGGAGTGCGGGACGCCCGTCCGGGCGAGCAGGTTGCGCAGCTCGGATGCGCGGGGGGACCAGTGGTCGGCCACCAACGTCACCTCGCTCGGGGCGGCGGATTCCAGCCGCGTCCACTCGTGGACGAACTCGGCGATCGTGCGGTGGAAGAGCTCGTCGGGCTCGCGCGCCGGCTTCAGCACGTAGTAGTCGATGTGGCCCAGTGCCATCGCCTGGACGAGCGCGTCGGCGGTGCGCCTGTGCCCCCAGGCCCCCCAGTCGATCATCAGCGCCCGCCGCGCGTGGGGGTGGATCCGGCGGACCCGGGCGAGGAACTCGCTCCCGGACATCTCCTCCATCCAGACGTCGGAGAGCACGACCGCGACCGGCTGCCCCTCGCGCCGCATCTCCCGCAGCGCCGCCAGCGCGTCCTGGGCCGAGCGGCGGCAGAGCACCCGGTAGTGGTCCCCGTACCAGCGCCGCAGCTCGCGCCGGGCCGCGGCGAGCACCTCGGTGTCGTCGTCGACCAGCAGGAGCGCCGGCTGCGGGCGCTTCCTGTCGCCGGCGTCGGCTGGGACCGTCCCCTCCATGGGAGGAGGCGATGCTATCCCGCTGCCGTTGCGGGCAATGGTCGAGCCGCCCCGAGCCGCGCGCTAGGGCTGGATCGTGTTCTCGACCTCGTGGAACTGCGGGCCGGGCGCGTCGGCGGGCATCTCCGGCATGGCCTCGCGCAGGGCGGGGCCGAGGCGCTCCTCGTCGAAGCGGTCGTAGGCCTCGCGGGAGTCCCAGACGTCGACGATCCGTAGGCCGCCGCCGTTCTCCATGCGCCCGGCGGTGTGGATGATCAGCCCGTCGGGCGGGTTGTCGTCGACCTCGGCCTTGCGGTTCACCTCCAGGTACTGCTCGTAGCTCCCGTTGGGGATCTCGGCGATCAGGACAACGGTCAAAGGTGACCTCCAGGGTGGGATTCCCACCCTATCCGGGGGGCTTGTCACAGGGCCAGGGCGGGGTTAGTTCAAAGATCCCGACCGGGAAGGAGGGCGAGACCGATGTCTCGCTTCCGCAGCTAGGTCCGGCGCCGCCACGTCATCCTCGGCGCCGACTAGCGCGGCGCGGGGCTCATTCGCCGGCGTTCCCGACGTAGCCGGTGAAGCCGGTGATCCGGCCACCCGCTTCAAGCGCCGCAAGGTAGACCAGGGCGGTGGACCCGTCTCCAAAGGGCGAGGAAGTCTCGACAATCGACCAGGCACGCTGCCCCGGGTTGTCGGCGGGGAGTGCGGTTTCGTCGACGTCGGTCGTGACGTGACTGCCGGGATAGAGGGCGTGGAGGCGCGAGACCGAATCTCCCACCCCAAGCCCCTCCTCGGTTTCCCAGCGGCTTGCCGCGGGACCATCTCCGCCGACGCCGTAGTACTGGACGAGCGAGCCCTCGGGTTCACAGGCATCGTCGCCACCGAAGTTCGCAAAGAGAATCACCACTCCCTCGTCATCCCACCGAACGGTGCACGTGTCGCTGCCTGAGGCCGTGGCCTCAGTAGGTGGTCCGAACAGGCTCTTCGCGACAGCGAGCCCGTGGAACTGCGGCTGGAAATCCTCGAGGCTTTGCGGGCCCGATGTGTCTACCGAGACAACGCGGGGCTCCTCATCTGCGCTCACGAGGTCCTCCGCTCCGCCGCCGTCAACTCCGCCGCCACCGGTCGATTCCGCCGCCGGCTGCCGCGTCGGCTCCGACGGGTCGTCAGACGCGACCTGAACCACGGCAAAGGCAGCAGCGGCCGCGAGCGCGAGGAAGACGAGGGCACCCACCGCGCCCAGGGCGAACCGTCGACTGCGGGTGGGAGCCGCCTGGCCACGCGCGACCGAACGCTCGGCCCGCGGGGGCTTGCGGCCCGCCGCAGCCGCAGAGGAGGCGCGGGCAAGGTCCCCCGCTGAAGGAAACCGTTTTCTGGGGTCCTTTGCCATTCCCCGGCGGATCACGTGCTCGAAGGCATCCGGTACCTCTGTCCCATTGCGTCGCGAAACCGAGGGCACGGGGTCGTTGAGGTGTGCCATCAACTTCGCAACCGAGGACTCGCGCGGGTAAGGCACTTCGCCCGTCAGGGCCTCGTACAGCACCGCCGTCAGGGAGTACACGTCGGTCCGGGCATCCACGGGCTCCCCGCGTGCCTGCTCGGGTGCGATGTAGTCGACCGTGCCAACGAACTGCCCGGACTGGGTGAGATGCGTGTCGGAGGAGACATGCTTGGTCAGCCCGAAGTCGGTGAGGAAGGCTTTGGCGGTACCGCCGCGCCTTTCGAGCAGGATGTTGCCGGGCTTGACGTCGCGATGCACCAGACCTGCGGCGTGCGCCGCGTCAAGTGCTGCTGCCACCTGAGCGACCATCGCCGATGTCTGATCCGGCGACAGCGCCCCGTCCTTCAGCGTCCCCCTCAGGTCGCGTCCTTCGACCAGGCGCATCGAAATGAATACGTGCCCCTCGATCTCGCCGGCGTCGTAGACCGGGATGACGTTCGGGTGCTCGATCGACGCTGCGAGTCGTGACTCTCGCTCGAACCGCCTGCGGAAGTCCTCGTCCCCTGCCAACTCCGGGGAGATCAGCTTGAGGGCGACCCTCCGTGCGAGCTCGACATGGCTGGCGCGGTAGACGACGCCCATCCCCCCTATCCCGATCAATTC
>DATFPK010000082.1:0-24083 GCA_035264885.1 Solirubrobacterales bacterium | reverse complement strand
CAACGGGCGGGTCGCGCAGCTGGAACAGAACTTCCGGGAGCTGACCGGAGAGACGATCCGCCTGCGGACGTTCCCGGACCGGGACGACGCCTGGGACGCCGCCCGGGCCGAGGTCGACGCCGGCCGGCCGGCCCTGCTCCTTACCGACCTCTACTACCTCGACCACTACGGTCGCTCGGCGCACTTCCCCGGCCACGCAGTGGTGCTGGCCGGCTACGACGACGCCACGGCCTACCTGTCGGACACAGCGTTCGAGGAGCTCCAGGAGACTTCACTAGAGAGCCTCGCCGACGCTCGGCACGGCGACCATCCGGTGTTCCCGCTCGCCGGGCACATGTTCACGGTCGAGAACGGTACCGAGCGGGAACGGCTGGCCCGGGCGGTGCCCGCCGCCGTCGCCCGGGCGGCGGAGCAGATGATCGAGCCGGAGCTGGGCGAGTACGCGGGCCTGCCGGCGGTCGCGAGGCTGGCCGAAGAGGCCGGCTCCTGGCCCGAGGAGACCGAGGACTGGCGCTGGTGCGCACGCTTCGCCCACCAGGTGATCGAGCGCCGCGGGACCGGCGGCGGCAACTTCCGCCTCATGTACTCGCGCTTCCTCTCCGAGACGGGCTACCCCCAGGCGGGTCTGGCGGCCGAGGCCGCCGCCCGCTGGACGGCCCTGGCGGCGAGCTTCTTCGCGGCGAGCGAGCGCGACGAGCCCGACGCCGCGTTGTGGAGCGAGATCGGGCGGGCCGCCGAGGCGTGCCGAGACGCCGAGGAGAGGCTCTGGACGGAGCTCGCGGCCGCTTCCCGCTAGGCGCCGAAGCGGGCGAAGTACCCCGGCCAGCCTCCGGAGCGCTCCTCGTGTTTCAGGCCCGCCGCCTCGGCTCGGGCGCGCAGCCGGCCGAAGGCGACGTAGTGCGGGTCTCCGACCAGCTCGCCGACGACCAGGCGGCCGCCGGGCTTCAGCACCCGCTGGATTTCGCGCAGCGCGGCGTCCCCGTCGGGGATCTCGCCGAGGACCGTCACGAGCACCGCCGCGTCGAAGGAGTCGACCTCGTGGGGCAACGACTCGGCGTTGCCGCGGGTGGGCGTGACGTTGCCGGCACCCGCCTCCTTGGCCCGGCTCATCGTGTGGTCGAGCATCTCCTGCTGGATGTCGAAGATCTCGACCTCCCCGCCCGGCGACACCCATTCGGCCAGGTCGAGGGTGTAATAGCCGGTCCCCGGGCCGATCTCCAGGATCCGCTCGCCGGCCGCGGGTCGCAGCACCTCGCGTAGCCGCGACCGGGTGATCAGCGGATGTGGCGCCTCGACCCAGAACCGCTGGCTGTAGGGACACGCCGAAGGGTTCCTCCGCCACCAAATCGCCGCGCCGAGCACGGCCGCGACCCCCGGCAATAGCAGGCGGCGCAAACTCAGCCGCCGGTGATGAAGCCGACCTTGTGCTCGCCCGAGTCGATCCGGAGGAACGCGACCTTGCCCAGGTGGAGCGAGAGGACGCCGTCCTCGGTCTGGAGGTCGTGCCACCCGCCGTGCTCGAGCGCCTGGCGCAGCTCGCGAAGCGCCTCGTCGGTGAGCCGGGCGGAGACGACCTGGCCGCCCTCGAACCCGATCTCGACCCGCTGGGCCTGGGCCATCAGTGAGCCGGCTCCACGATCTCGGTCAGCACGCCGCCCGTGCTCTTCGGATGCAGGAAGGCGACCCGGCTGCCGCGGATCCCCTGGCGGGGCTCGTCGTCGATCAGGTCGATGCCGGCGCCGCGGATGCCCTCGAGGGCGGAGTCGAGGTCGTCCACCGCGTAGGCGACGTGGTGCAGCCCCGGCCCCTTGCGGGCGAGGAACTTGCCGACCGCCGTCTCCGGCCCGAGCGGCGCCAGCAGCTCGACGTGCCCCTCGCCGACGTCGAGCAGCACCGCTTCGACGCCCTGCGTCTCGACGGTCTCGCGGTGCGCCAGCGCCATCTCGAAGCTTTGCTCGTAGAGGCCGATCGCCGCGTCGAGGTCCTCCACGGCAACGCCGATGTGATCGATCCGTCCGAACACCCGCCGCAGTTTACGTGGGCGGAGGAGTGCCCTCTTCCGCGGTCTCGGCCACGCCCTCGGCGCGCAGGATCTCGGCGAGCGCGGCGACTCCGACCTCGAGCTGGTCCGGGGTCGGCTCCTTCGTCGCGACGAGGCGCTGGATCTCTCGCCCGGGGCGATGAAAGGCGCGGGCCAGGGGCGAGCCGTGGTGGCGGTCGCTCCAGGCGAACATCTCGACCGCGATCGAGGCGCCGCCGATCCCGACGCCGGCCCGGGCCAGCGCGGTGGGACGCGCGACCAGGCGCTCGAGGAGGACGCTCCCGCCGCCGGAGAGGAGCATGATCGGAGCGATCAGGTTCGACCCGCAGCGGTCGTGCTCCTTGGGCACGTCGGCGGGATCGGGGGCACCCTGCTCGTAGGCGGCGATCGCCTTGTGCTCGACGCCGTGGTAAGCGGCCAGGTCGCGGTCGCGCAACGCGACCACGGCGGGCACCATGCCGAGCGCCTGCACGGCGCTCTCCCGGGCGGCGGAGGGGCCGCCACGCCGCCGCAGCGCCGCCGTCAGCGCCAGCGTCCCCCCCGTCGCGGCGATCACGCGCCAGTCCTCGAACGGCAGGCGCGCGGCAGGCAGGGCTCGGCGGACGGCCGGCAGCACCGCCATCGCCTCGGCGAGCTTAAGCGGCCCGCGGACCCCCGGAACGCGACCCGCCAGCCCGGGCGCCACCCGCGGCTTGGTCTCCGAGGCGACCGCGATCTCGCCGTCGCGGCCGCGGACCGCGGCCGCCCAATGGGTCGGCCCGTGGATCAGCAGCCCGTTGCGAAGGGCCATGCCGCCGAGCCGTAGCCGCTCGTCAGCCATTGCCGAGCAGCCTCCCGGGGAGCCAGCGGAAGAACTCGGCCATCAGCTCGACGTCGGCCACGGCGACCCGCTCGTCGGCGCTGTGGATCAGCGGCTTGACCTCCGCCAGGGACATCGCGTTCTGCGGGCAGAACCCGAAGACGGTGGCGCCGAACTCCTTGCGGAACCAGTGACTGTCGCTGAAGCCGGGCATGACGGACGGCAGGACCGCCGCGCCGGGATCGGTCGCCGCGACCCAATCCGTGATCGCCTCGGCGAGCGGGCCGGAGAACTCGGAGCGGTTGCCGACGACGTTCTCGATGAACTCGACCTGCCAGTCGCCGTCGCCGAGCACGGCGCTGATCCGCTCGCGGACCTCGGCCTCCTCCATCTCGGGGGGCACGCGGCAGTCGACCTGGAACTCGGCGCTCGACGGGATCACGTTGGGCTTGCCGTTCGTCGCGGTCATGGTCGGGGTCAGCGTGACGCCCAGCATCGGCTCCGCGAGCAGGTCGGCGAGGAGCCGGTCCGCGGCGCGAATCTCGGTCAGGGCCTCGTCGGGATCCGCCCCTGGCCGGCCGAGGAGGCGCTCGAGGAAGAGCTCGGTGTCGGGCGTGGTCTCCCGCGGCGGCTGGGCGCGGAGCCGGTCGAGCACCGGCGAGAGCTTCAGCAGCGCGTTCTCGCCGACGCTCGGAAGCGAGCCGTGCCCCGCGACGCCCCTCGCCCGCACCCGGAAGCGGAAGACCCCCTTCTCGCCGACCGAGAGCGTGTAGAAGCGGCGGCCGCCGAAGTCGATCGCCTCGCCGGCGCCCTCGTTTACGACCATCTCGCAGCGGACCAGGTCGGGGCGCTCCTCGCAGAGCCACTTGGCGCCGTAGTGGGCGCCGGCCTCCTCGTCGGCGGTGACGATCAGGAGGAGGTCGCCGCGGGCGGGGCGCCAACCCTCGCGGGCAAGGCTGAGGCAGGCCGCCGTCTCGGCCGAGACCTGGTCCTTCATGTCGAGCGCTCCACGACCCCAGACGTAGCCGCCGTCGAGGTCTCCGCTCCAGGGGCCGCGGGTCCACTCGGCCGGGTCGGCCGGGACGGTATCGACGTGGCTGATCATCGCCAGCGAAGGCCCCGGTGCGGCGCCGCGAAGGCGGGCGACGAGGTTGGGGCGCTCCGGGACGAGGGCGGCGGTCTCGCACTCCCACCCCGCGTCCTCGAGCAGTCCGCGCAGGAACTCCTGTGCCTCGCCCTCGTTCCCGGGCGGGTTGACGGTGTTGAAGCGGATCAGGCGGCGCAGCAAGTCGACTGCCTCGACGCCTACCTCTTGGCGGGTCGCGGCCTCCATTCGAGCCACCATACTCACCGCATGGAAGAGCGCCTGTTCGAGACCGACGCGGCGGAGGCACGCGACGGGGCGCCGCCCGCGGACGCGCCGCTGCCAGTCAGGATGCGCCCCCGTTCGCTCGACGAGTTGGTCGGGCAGGCGCACCTCCTGGGCGAGGGCTCGGCCCTGCGGACCGCGATCGAGAGCGGCCGGCCCCACAGCGCGATCCTCTACGGGCCGCCGGGGTCGGGGAAGACGACGCTCGCCCGGATCGCGGCGAGGGACGCCGATGCCGCCTTCGAGGAGGAGTCGGCGGTGAACGCCGGGCGGGCCGAGATCCGCCAGGTGATCGAGCGGGCGCGGGAGCGGCGCCAGGTGAGCGGCCGGGCGACGATCCTCTTCCTCGACGAGATTCACCGCTTCAACAAGGCGCAGCAGGACGCGCTGCTGCCAGCGGTCGAGGACGGCCTGCTGATCCTGATCGGCGCGACGACCGAGAACCCCTACTTCGAGGTCAACTCGGCGCTGCTGTCCCGCTGCCAGATCTACGAGCTCCATCCCCTCGCCCCGGCCGAGGTCGAGGAGATGCTGCGGCGGGCCCTGTCGGACCATGAGCGCGGCATCGACGATCCGCCGGAGATCTCGCCGGAAGCGATCGCGATGCTGGCCGAGCGATCCGGCGGCGACGCGAGGGTGGCCCTGGCGGCGCTGGAGCGCGCGGTCGAGCGCAGCCGCGCCGACGGTACGCCAATCGACATCGCTGCGGTCGAGGACGCGATGCAGCGCAAGGCGATCGAATACGACCGCGAGGGCGACCGCCACTACGACTACATCTCGGCCTTCATCAAGGCCACCCGCGGGTCGGACGTGGACGCCTCGCTCTACTACCTCGCGGTGATGCTGGAAGGGGGCGAGGACCCCCGCTACATCGCCCGGCGGATGATCGTCCTCGCCTCCGAGGACGTCGGCAACGCCGATCCCCAGGCGCTGGTCATCGCCACCTCCGTGGCGGCGGCCGTGGAGCACGTCGGCCTGCCGGAGTGCGGTCTGAACCTCGCCCAGGCAGCTGCCTATCTGGCCCTCGCGCCAAAGTCGAACGCCTCCTACAAGGCGATCGGCGCCGCGACCCGCGAGGTTCGCGAGCACGGGGCGAAGACTCCGCCCGATCCGCTTCGCAGCGCCGCCTACTACGGGGCCAAGCGGCTCGGCCGCGGCGTCGGCTACGTCTACCCCCACGACGAGCCCGGTGGCGTGGCCGAGGGGTCGCTGCTGCCCGAGGACGTCGAGGCCGGCCCGTTCTACGAGCCCACCGACCGCGGGTTCGAGGCAGAGCTCCGCCGCCGCGTCGACTCTCTGCGCCGCCGCTTCGGCCGCTGAGCGGCTCAACCTGCGCTCAAAAAAAGGGGCACAACTTCCCTCGGCAGTCCGTGTTTCTCAGAGCAGCCGGCCGGGGGTCTTGACTGGGGGCCTCCGGCCGCTTTTACGTTTGCGTAGCCGGGTGGCATGACAACTCCTAACATCCCGATTCATGGAAGCCGCCACCCAGCCCAAGTCCCGCGCCCGCCAGCCGAAGCAGCTCGAGTCGTTCAATCCGGCGACCGGTGCGTCGATCGGGTCGGCCGAGACGATCACGCCGGCCCAGGTCCAGAAGGTCGTCGACGACGTCGCCCGCGTCCAGCCGAGCTGGGCGGCGCTGACGCTCGAGGACCGCGCCCGCTACATGCGCCGCGCCGCCGAGGTCCTGCTCGACGAGCTCGACGACATGGCCCGGCTCCTGTCGCGAGAGCAGGGCAAGCCGATCAACGAGGCCTACACGATGGAGCTCCTGCCCACCGTCGACGCGCTGCACTGGTGCGCCGACGAGGGACCGGGGATCCTGGCCGACGAGAAGGTCGGCTACCCGCAACCGTTCCTGGTCACGAAGCGGAGCAAGTTCGCCTTCGAACCGATCGGCGTCGTCGGCGTGATTGCGCCCTGGAACTACCCCTGGTCGATCCCCTTCGGCGAGGTCGCGATCGCTCTGATGGCCGGCAACGGCGTGGTCCTCAAGCCGGCCTCGCTGACTCCGCTCCTCGGCGAGGGGATCCAGCGCATCTTCGACAAGGCCGGCCTTCCCGAGGGCCTCGTCCGCACCGTCCACGGCGGCGGGCGGATCGGGGACGCGCTCTGCAAGTCGAGCACCGGCAAGATCTTCTTCACCGGCTCGGTCGAGGTCGGCCGCAAGGTCGGTGAGGTCTGCGCCCGCCAGATGAAGGGCTCGGTGCTCGAGCTCGGGGGCAAGGACCCGATGATCGTCTGCGCCGACGCGCACCTCGGCAATGCGGTCTCCGGGGCGCTCTGGGGCGGCTTCGCGAACGCGGGGCAGACCTGCTCGGGCATCGAGCGGGTCTACGTCCACCGGGACATGGCGGATCGCTTCGTCGCCGGCGTCGTCGAGGGGGCGCGTTCCCTGAAGGTCGGCGACCCGCTCGACTTCGAGACCGAGATCGGGCCGATGACGTCCGCAGAGCAGTACGACCTGGTCCTCGAGCTGGTCGAGGACGCGGTGGCGAACGGCGCCACCCAGCACTGCGGCGGGCCGGCCGACGTGCCGGGGCTAGATGGCAAGTTCATTGCCCCGGTCGTCTTGACGGGCGTCACCCACGAGATGCGGATCATGCGCGAGGAGATCTTCGGGCCGGTGCTGCCGATCATCGCCGTCGCCTCCGAGGCCGAGGCGGTCGAGCTCGCGAACGACTCGGAGTTCGGCCTCGGCGCCTCCGTGTGGACCCGCGACCGCCAGAAGGGCGAGCGGATCGGGCGCGAGATCCAGTCCGGCATGGTCTGGGTCAACGACCACTCCTTCACCCATGGCGCCTGCCAGTGCTCCTGGGGCGGCGTCAAGCACTCCGGGCTGGGCCGGTCCCACTCCAAGTTCGGCTTCTACGAGTGCACCAACATCAAGCTGCTGACCTGGGAGCCCGGCCTGACCCGAAACTTCTGGTGGCACCCCTACGACCGGACCCTGGGGGACGCCGTCCGCTCCTCGGCGCGCCTGATCTACGGGCGCAACGGGGAGCGGGTCGAGGCCCTCAGGCAAGGCATCGGACCGCTGCTGAAGGTCGGCGCGCGGACGCTGCGCCGGGGGCGCTCCTCCTGAGCGCTCACCCTGGGCGGATCGAACGCGAGCGGTCGGAACGGCAGACGAAGATCGTCCCGGCCGTCCCCTCGGACCGCCGCCTCACGCGCGCATAGAAGCGCGAGAGGCTGACGCCCGCGAAGCCGGACACGGTGACCTCCCAGCGGCCCTGGGCGTCGGTGGTCGATGTCCCGAACACCGGGTCCTTGCCGGGGACCTCGCGCTTCAGCTTCACCTTGCGCCCCTGCTCGCAGGCCGCGTTGGGCGACAGGACCTTGCCGTGGAAGCGGAGGCCGTCGGCGGCGATCGTCACCTTCGAGCGGATCTTGACCACGTTGGCGCCGAGCGCGGCGCCGGCCGACAGGGCGACCGCGACCGTGAGTCCGAGGACCAGGATTCCGCGGGGGATGCGCATGTCTCGACGCTACGCCCGCGGGCCCGCGACGTCAACGCCGATTGGACGTCTGACCCATCCGCATCCACGCCGGCAGCGGGTTGCGGATCCTCACGTGCAGGTGGTCATCGTGATGGACAAGCGTCTGGACCACGCGGCGGGGACCGGTCAGCCCGGTCGAGGGGCCGACGAACACGAACTCGGCGCCGGCGCGGACGAAGCGGTCGACGAGGTCCTGCGCGAGGCGGCGGTCGATCTGAGCCGGACGCGCCGGCGGCCGCTCGAGGTCGTCCAACCGGGGGTAGTAGACGTCGGCGTCGAGACCGTTCTGGTGGGAGGCATGCCCGATCCCGCCATAGCGGCGGCCAAACCCGCCGCCACGCGGCCGGCTGAGGTCACCGATTGCGAGCCGCGGGGCGGCCGGGTTCGCGGCGCGATACGCACGGGCGACGCGGAGGAGGACGCGCAGCAGGCGGTCGGTCCCCCAGCGGCGCCAGGCGCGGTTCGGGTAACGGTGCTGGACCGGGTCCCAGGTGCGGAAGTCGCGGCCCTCCGCCGGGAGCGAGACGCCGTTGACCAGCCTTCCGTGGTCAAACGGCTCACCGAGGGCCAGCGAGGGGCGCCAGTCGATCCAGGGACGCTCGGCGACCACCGTGTTGGGGTCGGCGGCGGGCTCAGAGCGGGTGACCACGTCCTCGGCGCCCGCTCTCGCCGTGACCAGCGCCACGACGACGGCCGCCAGCGCCACGATCGGCAGGCGAGACATGTCCCAAGGGAAGCAGAAGCGCGCCCCGACGGGCTCGGGCCGCGACAATCCAGGGATGCCGAACGCGATCGAGCTGCGCGGCCTGCGCCGTGACTTCGGCCATCGCCCCGCGCTGCGCGGAGTCGACCTGACGGTGCCGGCGGGCGCCTCCCTCGCGGTCCTCGGGCCGAACGGCTCGGGCAAGACGACGCTGCTGCGGATCCTCGCGACGCTGCTGCGCCCGAGCAGCGGCGAAGCCACGGTCCTCGGCGCTCCCCTGCCGGCCGGGAGCTGGCGCCTGCGCGGCCGGGTCGGATACCTCGGCCACGAGCCGCTGCTCTACCGCGACCTGACCGGGCGGGAGAACCTCCGCTTCCACGCTGAGCTCCACGGAATCCCGGCGCCGGAGGAGCGCATCCAGGAGGCGCTCGAGGCGGTGGGGATGGAGGCGCGCGCGGAGAGCCGCGCCGGCGAGCTCTCGGCCGGCATGCGCCAGCGGCTCGCGATCTGCCGCTGCGTCCTGCACCGGCCGGATCTGTTGCTGCTCGACGAGCCCGACTCCCACCTCGACTCCGAGGGCCGTGAGCTGGCATCGCGGGTGATCGGACCCGACGAAGGGCGCACCCGTGTCGTCGTCACCCACGACCCCGAGCGGGTCCTGCCGGCCTGTGACCTGGTCCTCGTGCTCGGGCCGGATGGCGCGCCTGCGAGCGCCGAGGTCGCCGGCGACCTGGCGTCCGATGAAGCCCGCAGGGCTGCCGCGGGAGTGGTCGCGTGAACGGCGCCGCGCGCGCCGCCACGCCGTGGCGAACGGCGTTCGGCGCGATCCTCACCAAGGACCTGCGCATGGAGTTGCGCACCCTGCGTTCGCTGCCGGCGATGGCCCTCTTCGCGGTGACTACCTACGTCATCTTCCGCTACGCCCTCGACCGCACGACCCTGTCGGGGAGCCTCGCCGCCGGCGTCCTCTGGGCGACGCTGCTGTTCGCCGCGGTGCTCGGCATCAACCGGCTCTTCGTCGCCGAGCGCGACGAGGGCGGTTTCGACGCGATCAGGCTGGCCCCCATCGACCGGACCGTCCTGCTGGCCGCCAAAGCGGCGGCGCTCATCGCCTACCTGCTGATCCTCGAGCTCGTCGCGGTGCCCATCTTCGCCCTCTTCTTCCTCGAGGACGCGGCCGGCCTCGCGCCGCTCGTGCCGGTCCTCCTGCTCGCCGACCTGGGCTTGGCCGTCACCGGCGCGTTGATCTCCTCGATGGCCGTGAACTCCCGGGCGCGCGACCTTCTTGTGCCGCTCCTGCTTCTGCCCCTGGTGGTGCCGCTGATGATCGCCGCGACCGCGGCGTCGGAGCCGCTACTCGAGGCGGGCGGCCCTGCCTATGACCGTTTCGGCCTCTGGCTGGGGGTCCTCGGCCTATACGATCTGGTCTTCCTCCTCGTCGGATACGCGGTGTTCGACTTCCTGCTGGAGGACTGAACCGCGACCCCCGCGCCCCCTCGCCGACGATGTACGGAAAAGGCCTGAAAACCCTCTCGATCGCGACCGTGGCGACGCTCGCCGCGGCAGCCTGCCTGGTCTTCTTCTACGCCCCCAGCGACGCCGACCAGGGGTTCGTCCAGAAGATCTTCTACCTGCACGTCCCGCTGGCGATCGTCGCGCTCGCCGGTTTCGTCGTCGCCGCCGTCCACGCGATCCGCCACCTCCGGACGGGCGACCGCCGCCACGACGCCCGCTCCTACGTCGCGATCCACCTTTCGATCATCTTCGGGACCGCGGTCCTGGTAACGGGGGCGATCTGGGCCAAGGCCTCGTGGGGCAAATGGTGGGTCTGGGACGAGCCCACCCTGGTCAGCTTCCTGATCGTCTTCCTCCTGTACGCGACCTACTACCCGTTCCGCTACGCGATCGAGGACTCCGAGCGCCAGGCCCGGTACGCCTCGGTCTTCGCGATCACCGCCGGCGCCTTCGTGCCGCTCAACTTCATCGCGGTGCGCCTGGCCGAGAGCCTCGTCCATCCCCGCGTCTTCGCAACCGCCGAGGGCGGCATGCCGGGGAAGATGTGGCTCACCTTCGCCGTCTCGATCGCCGGCATGGCGCTGCTCTGGACCACGCTCGTCAAGTTCGAGCTGACGGCCAAGAACGCCTCCGGGCAGCTGAAACGACTCCGCCGCGCCCTCGACGCCCCCGACGCCGGGACGCAGTCCCGGATCGCGCCGGAGCTTTCCTGATGCCCGCCCTGCCCCTCGACGAGGCCGGGAAGTACGTCGCCGGCGCCTACGTGGTCTTCCTCGTCCTGATCCTCGTCTACGTCGCGATCATGGCCTCGAAGCTCCAGCGGATCGAGCGCGAGCTGCGCGAGCTCGCCGGGTTCGCCGAGCAGCGCCGGCGCGGCGAAGGCGAGGAGGCCCCCCGGCCGCGGGGCGCAGCCGGCCGTGACTCCGAGACCGAGGAGCGGGTTGATCGCGTCGCCGAGGAGATGCGGGCCAGATGAGCGAGCTCCTCGCCCTTGGCATCTCCCACAAGACCGCCCCGCTCGCCCTGCGTGAGCGGCTGGCCCTGACCGAGGGGCGCGCCGTCGGCGTGCTCGGCGAGCTGCGCGGCAACGAGCAGGTCGCCGAGGCGGCGGCGATCTCGACCTGCAACCGCACCGAGCTCCACCTGGTGGTCAGCGATCCGGTCGAGGCAGAGTCGGTGGCGCTCGGCGTCCTCTCCCGCCAGGCCGACATCCGCCCCACGCAGCTGATCGGCCACCTGTACTCGCTGCGCGCCGCCGACGCCGTCCGCCACCTCTTCCGGGTGACCGCGGGGCTGGACTCGATGATCCTCGGCGAAGCGGAGATCCAGGGGCAGGTGAAGCGGGCCTACGAGCTGGCACTGGTCGAGGGCTCCACCGGGCCGATCCTCAACCGTCTCTTCCGCGGCGCGCTCGCAGCCGGCGGGCGTGCCCGTGCCGAGACGGGGATCAGCAGGAAGGGAATGTCGATCTCCTCGGTCGCGGTCGAGCTGGCACAGCGGGCGCTCGGTGACCTCGCCCAGCGGCGCGTCCTCGTGGTGGGCGCCGGCGAGACCGCCGAGCTCGTCGCGCGGGCGCTCGCCGCGCGCGGCGTCGAGACCGTCTTCATCGCCAACCGCCATTACGACCGCGCGATCGGGCTGGCCCAGCGCTTCGGCGGCGAGGCCGTGAGGTTCGACGAGCTCCCGGCCCAGCTCGGCCTCGCGGACATCGTCGTCTCCGCCACCTTTTCGCCCCACCACATCCTCGAGCACGACGAGGTCGAGGCGGTCATGGAGAGCCGCGGTTGGCGCCCGCTGCTGCTGGTCGACATCGCGGTCCCCCGCGACGTCGACCACGCCTGCCGCGAGATCCGCGGCGTCTCCCTCCACGATGTCGACGACGTCCAGGCCATCGTCGAGCGAAATGCAAGTGGCCGTGAGGCCGAGGCGAAGCGGGCCGAGGGCATCCTCGCCGCCGAGCAGGTCCGGTTCGAGCGCTGGCTCGCGTCGCTGGAGGTCGTGCCGACGGTGGCCGCGCTGCGAAGCCGCGCCGAAGACGTCGTCGAGCGCGTGCTCGCCGAGAACGAGGGGCGGTGGGAGTCGCTCAGCGAGGCCGACCGGGCGCGGCTCGAGGCGATGGCGAACGCAATCGCGAGCCGGATGCTGCACGAGCCGACTATGCGGATGAAGCGGGCGGCGGGCAGCGAGGACGCCTACCTCTACGTGAACGCCCTGCGCGAGCTGTTCGGGCTCGACGCCGAGACCGAGCCGGACGCCGAGTCCGACGCGAGCGTCACCCCGCTGCGCCGCGACCGGCGCCGCCGCGGCTGAGGTGCCACTCCGCCTCGCGACCCGGGGCAGCGCCCTGGCGCTCGCCCAGGCAAGGCAGGTCGCCGAGATGATCGGCGGCGCCGAGCTGGTCGAGGTCTCCTCCGACGGAGATCCCGGCGACAAGGCGCGTTTCGTCCGCGGCGTCGAAGAGGCGCTGCTCGAGGGGGCCGCCGACATCGGCGTGCACTCGGCCAAGGACCTGCCGGTCGAGATGCCGGACGGCCTCGTGCTGGCCGGGGTGCCGCCGCGCGAGAACCCGCTCGACGTCTGGATCGGCCCCGGCAGGCGCCTGGGTGACGTGCCCGCCGGAATCACGGTCGGCACGGCGAGCCTGCGGCGCGCGTCCCAGCTCCTCGCGGCCCGGCCGGACCTGGAGGTGGTCGAGATGCACGGCAACGTCGACACCCGCCTGCGCAAGCAGCGTGAGGGAGGCGCCGGCGCGATCGTCCTGGCCGCCGCGGGGCTGCGCCGGCTGGGCCGGCACGGCGAGATCTCGTTCCCGCTGCCGGCCGAGGTGATGACCCCGGCGGCCGGCCAGGGGGCGCTGGCGCTTCAGACCCGGTCGGCGGACGATCTCGCGCGCGACGCGGCGACGCGGATCAGCGCCGAGGCGGCCGTGGTTTCGCTGACCGCCGAGCGCTCGGTGGTCGGTGAGCTGGATGCGAGCTGCGCGACGCCGATCGGCGTCGCTGCCTCGATCGACGGCGAGGACCTCGTGATCGACGCCTTCGTCGGGCTGGCCGACGGCAGCGAATGGATTCGCGATCGGGTCGTCGGCGACGCGGCGGCTCCCGCGGCCCTCGCAGCCGAGCTTGCCGGCCGGCTCGCATCGGCGGGGGCCGTCGATCTGCTGCGGCGCGCCGAGGAGGCGGCTGCTTGACGGCTCGCCGTGGGGTCATCTATCTGGTGGGGGCCGGGCCGGGCGATCCGGGGCTCATGACCGCCCGTGCCCTCGAGCTGGTCGGCACCGCCGACGTGATCTTCCACGACCGCCTGATTCCCGACGGCGCCCTCGACGGCGCCCGCGACGGCGCCGAGTTGGTCTACGTCGGCAAGGAACCCGGGCGCGCGTCCGTGTCGCAGGACGAGATCGGCGAGCGTCTGGTTCGAGCCGCCCGTGAGGGGCGCAGCGTCGTCCGTCTGAAGGGCGGCGACCCGTTCGTCTTCGGGCGCGGCGGCGAGGAGGGCGAGGCGCTGAGCGCGGCCGGCGTGGAGTTCGAGGTCGTGCCGGGGGTGACGGCCGGGGTTGCGGCGACCGCATACGCCGGCATCCCCGTGACGCACCGCGATGACGCCAGCGCCGTGGCGTTCGTCACCGGTCACGAGGACCCCGGGAAGGGAGGCAGCGCCCTCGACTGGGAAGCGCTGGCCCGATTCCCGGGGACGCTGGTCTTCTACATGGGGGTCCGCCGGCTGGCGGAGAACGCGGCCGCCCTGATCGAGGCGGGGCGCAACCCCGCCGAGCCCGCGGCCCTGGTCGAACGCGGCACTCTGCCGGGGCAGCGGGTCGTCGCCGGCACCCTGGAGACGATCGCCGCCGATGCGGAGCGGGCGGGGGCCGGCGCCCCGGCGGTCGTCGTCATCGGCGAGGTCGGGGCCCGCCGCGACGCGCTCGCCTGGCTCGAGCGCCGGCCGCTCCACGGCCGCAGGGTCGTGGTGACGCGGGCACGGGCCCAGGCGAGCGGCCTGGCGGCGACCTTGCGGGCGCTCGGCGCCGAGGTCGTCGAGCTGCCGGCGATCCGGATCGAGCCCCGGATCGAGAGCGATGAGGTCCGGGCCGCGGTGGGTGCGCTTCACACCTACGCCCTCGTCTGCCTGACCAGCCCGAACGGGGCGCACCTTCTGTTCGAGGCGATGGTCGAGCAGGGGCGGGATGCGCGAGCCCTGACCAACGCCACCGTCGCCGCGATCGGGCCGGGCACCGCTGCGGCGCTGGCCGAGCACGGCATCGCCGCCGACGTCGTACCGGAGCGGTTCGTCGCCGAGGCGCTGGTCGAGGCGCTCGAAACGGTCGAGGTCAGCGGCAGACCGGTACTGGTCGCGCGGGCGGCCGAGGCGCGCGACCTGCTCCCCGACGCCCTGGCCGGCCGCGGCGCCAAGGTCGACGTCGTGCCACTGTACGAGACGGTTCGCGAGGCTCCCGACGAAGATGCGGTCGAGGCCGCGCAATCCGCCGACTACGTGACCTTCACCTCCTCCTCGACCGTCCGCAACCTGACCGAGGCGCTCGGCGAGCGGATGCCCAGCGATGCCCGGATCGTCTCGATCGGCCCGGTGACGAGCGCCGCCGCCCGCGAGGCCGGCCTGGAGGTACACGCCGAGGCCGAGCGCCATGACGTCGACGGCCTGGTCGAGGCGCTCCTCGCGGACGCGAGGCAGGGCTAGGCTGCGCCCGGTGGCGCTGCCGATCACCTTCCTCTCCGACTACGGCAACCGGGATGAGTTCGCGGGCGTCTGCCGGGCGGTCATGGCCCGGATCGAGCCGGAGGCGAGGGTCATCGACATCACCCACGGGCTCGCGCGGCACGCGGTAAGGCACGGCGGGGTAGTGCTGGCGCAGGCGCTGCCTTTCGCCGAGCCCGGTGTCCATCTGGCGGTCGTCGACCCGGGTGTCGGATCCAGTCGGCGACCGGTGGCGTTGCGGACCGCAGAGGAGGAACGGCTCCTGGTCGGTCCCGACAACGGCGTCCTCTCGCTCGCCGCCGAGCGCTTCGGCGGGGCGGTCGAGGCGGTCGATCTGACGGCATCGTCGTTCCGGCTCGAGCCGATCACCGCGACCTTTCACGGCCGGGACATCTTCGCCCCCGTCGCCGCGCGCCTGGCTGGAGGTGCGGTGCTGGCTGAAGCCGGCGAGCCGATACCGCCGGGCGAGTTGACCCGTCTTGAGCTGCCCGGCCCGCGGATCTACCCGGACCGGGTCGTGGCGCACGTCATCTACGTCGACGGCTTCGGCAACGTCGCGCTCAACGTGGGACACGACGAGCTGCCCTCCACCTTCATGCGCCTCGGCCACCGGGTCACCATCGACGCGGGCCGGGAGCGGGTGGCGGTGCCGTTCGCCCGGACGTTCAGCGACGTCGCGCCGGGCCAGGGGCTGCTCTATGAGGACTCGGCGCGAACGCTTGCCCTGGCGGTCAACCGCGAGAGCGCCGCCGAGTTGCTCGGCCTCCGGCCCGACGACGAGGTGACCCTGTCGCCGGCGGACTGACCTTCGGCCTGCCGCGGCGGCATCTGCGTCGCTGCGAGTCGACCAACACCATTGCCCGGGAGCTGGCCGCGGCCGGGACGCCGGCCGGGACGGTCGTGACCGCCGACGAGCAGACCGCCGGCCGTGGGCGCCAGGGGCGCTCGTGGGTCGCCCCGCCCGGCGGCGCGCTGCTCTACTCGGCCGTCCTCCGGCCTCTCGAGCGGCGCCACCTGCTGCTGCCGATCGCGGTGCCGCTCGCGGTCGCCGACTCGGTCGAGCGGCTCGGCGGCCGGCACGCGGCGGTCAAATGGCCGAACGACGTCTGGCTCGGCCGCCGCAAGGTGGCGGGAATCCTGATCGAGGCGCGTCCCCAGGACGGCTGGGCGGTGATAGGCATCGGGGTCAACGTCTCAATCGAGCCGGGCCAGTTCCCGCCCGAGCTACGGGAGAGCGCGACGTCGATCGGCGGCGATGCCACCGTCGCCGATACGGCCCTCGCCCTCAGCGAAGCGCTGTCCGGCTGGGTCACGGCCGAGCCGGGCGCGGTCCTGGAAGGCTTCCGATCACGCGACGCGCTGCGCGGGCGCGAGATCTCCTGGGCGGACGGCGAAGGGGTGGCCGACGGAATCGACGACGACGGGAACCTCGTGGTCCTCACCGCCGGCGGCGAGCGGGTCGCGCTCGGCGCCGGCGAGGTGCACCTGCGGCTCTAGGCCGCCTCGGACTCCTCGTCGGCGGAGTCCTCGGACTCGTCGCCGGTGTCGTCCTCGGAGTCGTCGCTCGCGTCGCGCTCGTCGGCAGCCGCCTCGTCGACCGGTTCCGCGTCCTCGCCTGGTAGGTCCACTTCCGCCTCGGCCTCCGCCGTGGCGGTCGCGGTCACGACCTCGTTGTCCGCCTTCGCCCCGTCGGGGCGACGGCGCTTGCGGCGCCGCTTGCCGCCCTTCGGGAAGTTGCGCAGGAGCTCGCGCGCGATTGCCGAGGGCTTGCGAGCCATCCGCATGCGGGCTCCGCGCAGCACCTCCTCGCCCTCCGGCGTGTGGGCGACGGCTGCCGCGAGCAGCGCCACGGCGAGGCGGCGGTCCTGCTTCCGCGCCGCGTGGACGAGCCGGCGAGCGTTGCGGCCGTGGGCGCGACCGGAGCTGTTGACCAGCAACCCGAGCAGGCGCTTGGTCTCGGGCCAGCGCTGGACTGCGTACTCCTCGTGCAGCTCCCGGGTGAAAGAGGCCAGTCGCCAGACCCAGGCCTGCGCCTGGTCGCGGCGGCCGATCCGGCGCTCGACCAGAGCCTGCAGGAGGACCTTGACCCCGGCCCGCTTCTCCTCGCGGCTCCAGGTACCGACGATGTCGATGGCGTCGTCGAAGGGCTCGGGCTCGCGCAGCGCGGCGATCTCACCCAGCGCCTTCAGCCTCAGCTGGGAGGAGCGGTTGCGCTGGACGCAGGTGAGCAGGAACCGGCGCCGGAGCTCCTTCGCCTGGTCGTGCTGGAGCATCGCCTTGGCGCGCCGCCACCCCTGGGGGTTGACGCGGGCGCCGGCCAGGGCCGCCCAGACGTGCTGCTCGGAGTAGTCGAGGTGCTCGACGGCGATCCGCCAGAGCTCGCGCTCCAGCACCTGGAGCCGCCGCTCGGCGTCGTCGGAGACCGGGACGATCCGCCGCTCGACCCGCACCTTGCGGCCGCGTCCGCGACGGACGGGGCCGACGACGATCGCGCCGCCCCGGTACACGTCCCGGTCGAGCAGGCTGTGGAGCGAGACCACGGCCTCGTCGTGGGTCGTGGCCGGGTGCACGAAGTCGATCACGAGGCCCGCCTCCTTGCCGGGAGCCCGGCGGGTGACGCGGCCGACCCGCTGCTGGTAGACGCGGCGGGAGGCCGTCGGCGCCAGGTGCATGCAGATCGTCGCCCGCGGCGAGTTCCACCCTTCGGCGAGGAGCATCGCGTTGCAGAGCACGTCGACGTCTCCGCGCTCGAATCCCGCGAGGGTCTCGGCCAGCTCGCGCTTCGGCGTCTCGCCGGAGACCGAGCGGGCGTTGATCCCGGCCTGCTGGAAGGCGGCAGCGACGTTCTTCGCGTGCTGGACGCCGGCGGTGTAGACGACGCCGGGAACCTTGCGGAACCGCGACTTGTAGAGGTCGGCGATGGCCAGGTTGAATGGCGCCTGGTCGAGCAGCGCGGCCAGCTCCTCCTGGTCGAAGTCCTGGTCCACCTCGCCCTTGCGCAGCGGCACCTTCGCAATCGTGCGGACGCCCGGCCCGGGCGGGATCCGGATGCACCGCAGCGGCGCGATGACGCCGCGCCGGGCCGCCTGAGCGAGGTCGAAGCGCGAGGTCTGGGTCGGGAAGAGGTCGGCGACGTGGCGGGCGATCAGGGCCCCGGTCGCGGTCATGCCGATGAACACCGGCCCGACCCACTTGCGAATGCAGGCGCTGGTCTTCTCGCCGAGGGCCGTGTGCGCCTCGTCGCAGATCACGATCGAGTAGGCGTCCGAGATCCGCCCCGCGTTGCGGACGAACCACTGGTAGGTCTCGACCGTCACCGGCCCGTACGCGTTGTCCTTGCCGTCCAGCAGCGGTGGCGACAGCCGTTCCTTGTAGCCGCGGTCGGAGATCTCGCCGATGAACTGGTCGACGAGGTTGCGGCGGTGGGTGAGGATCAGGACGCCGCCCGTGCGCGAGGCCTCGATGAAACCGACCGCGGCCACCGTCTTGCCGGCCCCGGTGGCATGCTCGAACCAGAAGCGCCGGGCGGCTCCGGGATCCTCCGGCGCCTCCTGAATCGCCTCCTCGTCCTCCGGCAGCGGCTCCTCGGCCCAGTCCTGGGGCTCCTCGTCAGGCTCGAGCTCCTCGAGGTCGTCCCCGTTCAGGGCGGGCGCCTCCTCCGGGGGCGGGTCACCGACGGGCGCGTCCGCCACCGGCTCCTTGATCGCCGCGACGCCGTTTCCGGCGCTGCCGTTGCGCCTGCCGTTCGAGGCGCCGTTCTGCTGCTCGGCGATCAGCTCGGCCAGGGTGCCCGACAGCGCATCGACCTGGTGGGCGGAGAGCTCGGCTCCGTCACGCAGGTTCGGCGACTCCTCGGCCAGAAACCGCTCGAGGCCGAGCAGGAGGGAGAAGTCGCGCCGCCACTCGACCGAGGGCGTCTCGGCCCCGCCGTCGATCTCGGCGAGCGCGGCGTCGAGCGCGTGGCGCCGCGCCGTCCCCGGCGCCAGGACGGCGGGATCCTCGCCCTCGAGCAGGAACGGCTCGCGCGCGAACTCCGCCGCGCGTTCGATGTCGGCGCTTGAAGGAACTGCCGCCCGGGTGACGGCTTCGGGAGTATTGGCCATGAAGGCTTCGGAATCGGCCCGCCGGAACGAGTTGCGCGCCGGGCCAGAACTGGTTAGGTCCGGGGGACGGGGACCTCTTGTTGCTCCCTCCCCCGAGATGGCGGTCCGCATCTGCGCGGTTCCGCTCTGCGTATGTTAGACGACGAAATGGCACCAAAGCGGTTTCCTCTCTCCTTTATCGCCGTGCTCACCTGGCTGACCGTCGCGCTGACGGGGTGCGGTGGCGACGACGGGTCGGCTACGGCCGCCCCGGACTACGACGCGAAGCTTGCCGGCGCGCCGCCGAAGCTGGCGAGGCTTCACGACCAGGCCAACGACCTGCTCGGAGGCGGCGCGGATGCATTCGAGGCGCGGCTCGCCGATCTGCGGGGCTTCCCCGTGGTCGTCAACAAGTGGGCCTCGTGGTGCGGACCGTGCCGCCTGGAGTTCCCGCACTTCCAGGAGGTCAGCGCCGACTACGGGGAGCGTGTGGCGTTCATCGGCGTCGACTCGGACGACTCCGACGACGCCGCCGCGACCTTTCTGAGCCGGTACCCGGTGCCTTATCCGAGCTACTCGGATCCCGACCAGCAGGTGGCTGAGGTGTTCGGCGCGACGCGCGGCTTCCCCGCGACCGCGTTCTACGACCGCGGTGGCAGGCTCGTCTACCTCAAACAGGGTCCGTATACCGACTCGGCGCAGTTCGAGGCGGATCTGAGAAAGTACGCGCTCGGCTGAGCGCCGGTCGCCGGTCGCCGGTCGCTCGGGGATAATCCGGGCGTGGTTGGTCGGCTGCGAGCGCTCGCCTTCGCCGCGCTGGCGCTGCTGGGGACGGCGCTGGTCCCGACGGCCCGGGGACAGGACGCCGCGGAGGTTCCCTCGATTGAGCTGAAGGGCGAGATCTCGCCGGCGACCTCGGCCTGGGTCGAGGCGGCGCTATCGGACGCCGGCGACGACGACGCTCCGCTGGCGATCATCCGCGTCGACACCCCGGGCGGGCTCGACTCCTCGACCCGGGACATCGTCAAGGACATCATCGCCGCGCCGATGCCGGTCGTCGTCTACGTCTCACCCGACGGGGCCCGCGCCGCCTCGGCGGGCGCGTACATCACGCAGTCGGCGGACGTCGCCGCGATGTCTCCGCAGACGAACATCGGATCGGCGACGCCGATCTCGATCGGTCCCGGCTCCGACGACGAGGTGCTCGGCCGCAAGATCGAGAACGATGCCGCCGCGTACATCCGTGCCCTGGCCGAGGCTCACGGGCGCAACGCCGCGCTGGCCGAGCGCACGGTCATCGACGCCGAGAACCTCACCGCGCGGGAGGCGCTGCGATCCGGCCTGATCGACGTCGTCGCCGGCTCGGAGGCGGCGCTGCTGAAGGAGCTGGACGGGTTGGCGGTGAAGGGGCCGAAGGCGACGACCCTCGATACCGCGGGCCTTCAGGTGGAGACCCGCGACATGCCGCTCCAGTACGAGCTGCTGGCGCTGCTCGTCAACCCGACGGTGGCCTTCCTCCTGTTGAGCGTCGGCCTCGTCGGTTTGGCGATCGAGCTCTTCAGCCCGGGGCTGATCGTGCCCGGTGCGCTCGGCCTCATCTCGTTCGTGATGGGCCTCTACGGGACCGCGCAGCTCCCGGTGACCGTCGCCGGCGTCGCGCTGCTCGTCCTCGCGATCGTCCTGTTCATCGCCGAGGCTCATGTCAGCTCCGGGCTGCTCGGCGCCGGCGGAGTGGTGGCACTCGTCCTCTCCGGCCTGCTCCTGTTCAACACCGGCGAGGGCGCCGACGTCTCGGCGCCGGTCGTGATCCTCGCCGGCCTGCTGCTCGGCGGGTTCCTCGCCTTCGCGGTCCAACGCGTCGTGGATGCGCGGCGCGAGCCGGTCCGAACCGGGCCCGAGGAGCTGGTCGGCAGGCGGGCGGAGGTGAGGACGCCGCTCGACCCGGAGGGACAGGTATGGACCGAGGGCGCGCTCTGGCGGGCCCGGCTGGGCGGCCGTGGGCCGGCTGTACCGGCTGGAACCCGCGTCGTCGTCGAAGGAGTGGAGGGACTGACGTTGCTGGTGGCGAGGGAACCGCCCCCGGCGGACGAAAGCTGATAACTAGTTTTGGGTAGAGGCGGGGACCAGCGAGGCTCAGGGGTGGCCGACGGGATGGGACTGATGCGTAGCGGGAGGTCGACAGGACGGCGCGGCGCGCTTGCGGCGGTGGTCGCCGCGGCGGCGACGGCCTGCGTGGCCCTGACGGCAGCCGCGCCGGCAACCAGCGCACCCTCCGGCGGCGGCCTGGCAACGGTGGTCGCGATCCCCGCCTCCGAGGACCAGCACTGCACCGTGCGCCGCCTGACCGGGCCCGGCCTCCGGTCCGTCGCGCTCGACACGCGCCCTCTCCCCGGCGACTCCTACAACGTCGTCGAAGCGCGCCTGCGCGGGCCGGCCCGCGGCGACTGGGACGTCGCGGTCTTCGACGCCGCCGACGGCCGGCTGCTGGCCGCCTCGACCTACCGCGGGTCGCACGAGGTCGCCACCGGCTACGACCTCGACGGCGGCGCCGTGGTCACGCAGGTGTGCCGGCTCTCCGGCGATGCCGGCACCGCCCGGCTCACCGTCCGGACCCGCGCGGTGGACCCGGCACGGCCCGAGGTCGCCTCCCTCGCGACGGTCGCGACGCCGACCAGGGCGGACAAGGAAGCCCTTCAGCGGCTCGGCCTCGACCTGACCGAGCATGGCAGCAAGGGCCACGTGGCCGTCGTCCTCCACGGCGGCGAGGGCCGCCGTGCGCTCGACCGGGCCGGGCTCGAGTACGAGGTCGAGGTCGCCGACCTCGACGCGCAGAGCGCCCGCCAGCGCGCCGCCGAGCGGCGCTTCGCGGCGCGGGCCACGACCAGCGCGCTGCCGAGCGGGCGTCAGACCTACCGGCGGCTCTTCCACTACACCCAGGACATGAAGGCCCTCGCCGAGCAGAACCCGAATCTGGTCCGGCCGCTGACCCTCCCTCTCAGGACGTACGAGGGACGGCCGGTCGAGGGCATCGAGATCACGACCGGGGCCGACAACCTCCGCGACGGCAAGCCGGTCTTCCTCCAGATGGGCGTCCACCACGCCCGCGAGTGGCCGTCGGGGGAGCACGCGATGGAGTGGGCCTACGAGCTGATCGAGGGCTACAAGTCGGGCGATCCGAGGGTCCGCCGGCTGGTCGAGAACGTCCGGACGATCATCGTGCCGGTCGTCAACCCGGACGGCTTCAACGCCTCGCGGGAGGCGGGCGAGCAGCAGGGTCACGGCAACGGACAGGACGGCTCCTTCCTGACCACGTTCCCGGCCTCGCCGAACGAGTACCGCCGCAAGAACTGCCGCCTCCCCGACGACAGCGACGCGGGCAACTGCGCGCAGCCCGCCTTCGGCATCCAGTCCGGCGGCGTGGACGTCAACCGCAACTACGGGGGCTTCTGGGGCGGCCCGGGCGCCAGCGATCTCCAGATCGACGAGGACTACCGGGGGCCCGGCCCGTTCTCCGAGCGCGAATCGCGCAACATCCGCTCCCTCGTCTCCCACCGCCAGGTCACGGTCCTGATCACCAACCACACGTTCTCCAACCTGGTCCTCAGACCGCCGGGCCTCGCGAGCCAGCCCGACCCGGTCGACGAGCCGATCTACAAGGCGCTGGGCGACGCCATGGCGGCCCAGAACGGCTATCTCAGCCAGAAGGGCTACGAGCTCTACGACACGAGCGGCACCACCGAGGACTGGAGCTACAACGCGACGGGCGGGCTCGGGTTCACCTTCGAGATCTACTGCGACCACGTCCCCGACCCGATCGATCCGCGCTGCGGGGGCAACTTCCACCCGACCTTCCCCCACACCATCGCCGAGTACGAGGGCGGGCCGGGCTCCGACGCCCCGCCCGGCGGGGGCGGCAACCGCGAGGCCTACTTCCTGGCGATGGAGGCGGCCGCCGACCCGAGCAAGCACTCCGTGCTCGAGGGCACCGCGCCGCCGGGAGCCGTGATCACCCTGCAGAAGACCTTCGACACGCCGACGATGAACGACCCGCCCTCGGTGCGCGACCACCTCGAGACCCAGATGGTCGTGCCGGGATCGGGACGGTTCGACTACCACATCAACCCCTCGACCAGGCCGCTGGTCGCCCAGGACCAGGGCCGGCAGGCGCAGGGGCCCCCGAGCGGCCCGATCACCTTCAGCGGCGGCCCCAACCCGGCGACCAATGCCCCCTGCGGCAGCGCCGAGACCGAGGACCCGAACTGCTACGACGACCACCCCTTCGAGATCACCAACCCCGCCGGCGTCGACAACGACAGCGCGACGGTGCGGATCGAATGGACCAGCCCGGCGAGCGACTGGGACATGTTCGTGTACCGCGACGTCAACGAGAACGGCGTGTCGGACGCCGGCGACATCGAGGTCGGCAGCTCGACGCAGGGCAGCACAGACAACGAGTCGACGACCTTCGTCCGTCCCGAGATGCCGGACGGCCGGCTCGAGCCGGGCAGGTACGTCGTCCGGGTCGTCAACTTCGCCGCGGTCGAGCCCTATAGCGGCGAGGTCTCCTTCACCGGCCCGGAGGAGTTCATCCCGGCCCGGACCGAGACCTGGCGCCTGACCTGCAGCTTCGCCGGTCAGACCCGGGTCGAGCAGGACGTGCTGATCGACCGTGGCGAGCGCAAGTCACTCGACCTCGGCGCCTGCGGCCGCCGGGTGGATCCCGAGACCGGGCGGCCGGTCGTCACCCGCTGCCGCGGCAAGGTCGCGCGGTTGGTCGGCACCGCCGGGCCCAATCGGATCATCGGGACGCCCCGGCGCGACGTGATCGTCACGCTCGGCGGCAACGACACCGTCCGCTCGCGCCGCGGGAGCGACCTCGTCTGCGCGGGGCGGGGCAACGACAAGGTGATGGGCTGGACCGGCCGCGACCGGCTCATCGGCGGCCCCGGCCGGGACCGCCTCAGGGGTGGCCCGGCGGCCGACACGCTGATCGGCTCGCGCGGCGCCGACCGCCTGCAGGGCGGCAACGGCAACGACCGGCTGCGCGGGGGCGGCGGCAACGACCGCTGCGGCGGCGGCCGCGGGCCGGACCGCCTGAGCGGCTGCGAGCGCCGGCTCCGCGGCCGCCCCCGCTGAGCGCGGGCAACCGCCGCCATCTGGTTAGGGTGGGGGTAGTGACCCAGGCCCGAGGAGGAGCCCGCCCATGGAGGTAGTGATCGCCGTCGTCGTCGTCCTGGCGATCTTCCTGCTGATCATCCTCGGCTCCGCGGTCCGGGTCCTGCGCGAGTACGAGCGTGGCGTGATCTTCCGCCTCGGCCGGCTGATCGCGCAGAAGGGGCCCGGGCTGATCCTCCTGATCCCGGT
>DATFPK010000081.1:0-34586 GCA_035264885.1 Solirubrobacterales bacterium | reverse complement strand
CATGCCGGGGCCCGCCTCGGGCACGCGCAGGCCCTCCTCGCGCGCCCACTCCGCGTCGAACTGTCGCGCCAGGCCGCCCATGACCCAGCGGAATCGCAGGTCGTCGCCGAACTCCCAGATCAGCCTGCGAAGCTTGGGCTCGCAGGCCCATGACCAGGGGCAGGCGGGATCGGTGTAGTAGAGAACCTCTACGGGCATCTTGCCGACAATATCCGTGACCTTCATGTCCTCCCTCGCCCCACGATGAGCGTCTCCGCGCAGATGATCGGGACCGTCCTTTCGGACCGCTACCGGCTGGAGGCCAAGCTCGGCAGCGGCGGCATGTCGACGGTCTACCTCGCCCGCGACGAGACGCTCGACCGCCCGGTCGCGGTCAAGGTCATGCACCGCGAGATGTCCGAGCAGGCCGACCAGCTTCAGCGATTCCGCCAGGAGGCCCGGGCGGTGGCGAAGCTCTCCCACCCCAACGTCGTCGCCGTGATCGACGCCGGCGAGGACGGCGGCCACCCGTACATCGTCTTCGAGTACATCGAGGGGGAGACGCTGAAGCAGCGGATCGGCCGGCTCGGCGCACTCGACGTCCAGGATGCGATCGCCTACGCGATCGAGATCGCCCGCGGTGTGTGCACCGCGCACGAGCGCAACATGGTCCACCGCGACATCAAGCCGCAGAACGTCCTGATCGATCCCGAGGGTCGCGCGAAGGTGACCGACTTCGGGATCGCCCGCCAGCTCGAGCAGGACGGCGTGACCGCGACCGGCCGCGTCCTCGGCACCACCGACTACGTTGCTCCCGAGCAGGCGATGGGGCGCGTCGTCGACCCCCGCTCCGACGTCTACTCGCTCGGGGTCGTGCTCTACGAGATGCTGACTGGGGACGTCCCCTTCCACGCCGACAGCCAGGTCGGCGTCGCGATGAAGCACGTCAATGAAGACCTCCCGGACGTCCAGCGCCGACGGCCGGAGGTCTCCGCCGCGGTCGCGACCGTCGTTGAGCGGGCGACGGCGAAGGACCCCGAGCAGCGCTACCAGGACGTCGAGGCGATGATCGACGACCTCCAGACGGCGCTCGAGGTCGAGGCCTCCCGGGCTGGACACGCCACGGGGGAGGCGACGAGCGTGCTCGAAACGGTGCCCCTGCCGAAGCGCAAGCTGGCGCGGGGGCGGCGCTTCACGATCGCCGCGGCGCTTCTTCTGCTCGGGGTCGCCGCCGCGGCCGTCGCGGCCGTGATTCTGATCTCCGGCGGGGATGTCGGCGGTGGCGGCGGGGCAAATGGATCCGGTAACGAGAACCGGATCGCTCTTCAGGCCGCCAACGATTTCGATCCTGTCGGCGACGCCGAGGAGCACCCGGACGAGGTCGGTCTGGCGGTCGACGGGAACCCGACCGGGACGGCGTGGACCACTGAGAACTACGAGCAGCTCGACTACGGCAAGGAGGGAGTCGGGCTGTACGTCGATGCCGGGCGGCCCGTGGTCGCCACCGCCATGCAGCTGCGGACTTCGGACGCCGGCTGGGAGTTCGACGTGTACGGTGCCCGCGAACCCTCCGACTCGCTCGACGACTGGACCCGGCTGGTCACCGGAAAGACGACCGAGAAGATCACCGACGTCTCCCTCGACACCGCGAACAACGAGTTCCGGTACTACCTGATCTGGAGCACCTCACCGGCCGAGACCGACGACGGCTTCGGGGCGTCGATCAGCGACATCAGGCTGTTCGACTAGGTAGGCCCTAGAACGAATGAGAGCGCGCCTCGCGGTGGCGCTGCACGGCGAGGTCGACGAGCTGGTCGCAGAGCTCCGGGTAGGGCACACCGCCGGCCTCGAACAGCTTCGAGTAGACGCTCGTCTCCGTGAAACCGGGCATCGTGTTGATCTCGTTGACGAGGACCGTTCCGTCGGCGAGGACGAAGAAGTCGCAGCGGGCCAGGCCGGCGCAGCCGGCAAGCGTGAACACCTCGGCGGCGAGGGCGCGCACCCGATCGGCCACCTCCTCGCCGACCGGCGCCGGCACCAGCAACTCCATTCCCCCTTCGCCGTACTTCGCCGCGAAGTCGTACCAGTCGGCGTTGGCGACGATCTCGCCGGGCTGGGAGGTCCGCGGCGACTCGTTCCCGAGGACCGAGCACTCGACTTCGCGCCCCTCGGCCGACGCCTCGACGATGACCCGCGGGTCGTGGCGGGCCGCCAGCTCCACCGCCTCGTCGAGGTCCCGCTCCGCCGAGGTCACCTTGCTGATCCCGACGCTCGAGCCGAGCCGCGACGGCTTGACCCAGAGCGGCAGGCCCATCGCCGCCGCTCGCTCGCGCCAGCGCCCCTCGCCGACCGCGACGAAGTCCACCTGGGGGATGCCGTGGAAGGCAAGGAGCCGCTTGAGGCTGAGCTTGTCCATGCAGAGGGCCGAGGCTAGGACGTCGGACCCGACGTAGGGCACGTCGAGCGTCTCGAGCAGGCCCTGAACCGCCCCGTCCTCGCCGAACGGGCCATGCAGGGCAGGGAAGACGACATCGGCGGCCAGCAAGCCCTGTCCCGGGCGCAGGACGACTTCCTCCCCCCCGGCCGTCCAGCGCCCGTCGCGGTCGATCCTAACCTCGGCGACGTCGTGTCCGGCTGCGGCGAGGCCGGAGCCGACCGCGGCCCCCGACCGCAGCGAGACATCGTGCTCGCTGGACCGGCCGCCGGCGAGGACGGCGATCCTCACGGTGTCACCCCCGGCGGCTCCTGCGGCGGCTCCTGCGGGGCGATGAACCGGCCGATCGTGATCGTGACGCTGTCGCCTTCCCGGAGCTCGGTGCCGCCGGTGGGGCTCTGCTGGACGACCCTGTCGTCCTTCTCCTCGAGCGCGACGTCGCGCTCCTCGATCACCGGCTGGAGCCCCCGGGACCGAAGGGCGGCGACCGCGGCCTGGCGCGTCATGCCGACCAGGCCCGGCACCTTGACGGTCGGGACGCCCGAGGACACGACGATGCTCACGCCCGCCCCCTTTGCCAGCTCCGCGCCCGGGCCGGGCGACTGACTGATCACGGTGTTCTCGGGACGGTTGCTCTCCTGCTCGGACACGCTCGCGCTCAGCCCGCGCTCGCGGATCCGTCCGACCGCCTCGGGCCTGGTCAACCCGATCAGGGACGGAACGACGACCAGACGAGGTCCTCGCGACACCGTCATCGTCACGGCGCTGCCGACCCGGGCCGCCTCACCCGCGGCCGGATCGGTGGCGACGACGACGCCCTCCGGGTACGCCTCCGAGAACGTCGTCTCGACCTCGACGCCGAAGCCGCGCCGCTCCAGCATCGCGGCGGCGGTCGAACGAGCTTCGCCGACCACGTCGGGGACCTCTGCGCTCCCGGGACCGGCGCTGACACCCAGGTCGACGGCGGGTTTCGAGCAGAAGAAGCTGAGGAACGAGCAATCCTCGGAAGCATCGCCGCTCGGATCCTGGGAAAGCACCTGGTTGACCGGAGCTTCGCGGCGGACGCGGCGGAGTTCGCCAACCTCGAACCCCTGCTGCTCGAGGAGGTTGATCGCGATCGGGAGCTGTTCCCCGGTCACGTCCGGCACCTGCGTCGTCGTGTCGCGGGTCAGGGCGAAGACGGCGAGCAGGGCGAGTGCCGCGGCCGCGAGTGCGAGGAGCCAGCGTCCGTTGCGGCGCCTCTCCTCCTCGCGCGCCTCCTCGACTGGTTCTTCGGCGACCACGGCCGCCGGCAGTGGCGCGAAGGCGGCGGTGTTCGGGCCGGTCGCAGCCGGGTCGCGCTGCGCGGCCTCGAGCGCGGCGCTGAAGGCAGCCGCGTCCTGAAACCGCTGGGCCGGATCCTTGGCCAGGGCCCGCATCACCACGGCATCGAGCGCCGGCGACACCTGAGGGTTGATCGCGCTCGGCCGCTGCGGGCTCTGGGCGACCTGCTTGAGGGCCACGGCGACAGCGCTGTCGCCTTCGAAAGGGACCCGCCCCGTAAGCGCCTCGTAGAGGATGACGCCGATCGAATACAGGTCGGAGACGGGCGTCACGCCGATCCCCTGGGCCTGCTCTGGCGAGAGGTAGTGGGCGGTCCCCATCACCGAACCCGTCTGCGTGATCTCCGAGACGCCGGCGCGGGCGATGCCGAAGTCGGTGACCGTCACGTGGCCCTCCGGGTCGACGATGACGTTGCCGGGCTTGAAGTCCCGGTGGACGATGCCGTTGCGATGGGCAAACCCGGCCGCCTCGAGGATCCCGCGGACGATCCGGATCGCTTCCTCGGGGGCGACGCCGGCGTTGATGATGTCCCGGAGGGATCGCCCCTGCAGGTACTCCATCGCGATGTAGTAGGTGCCGTCCACGTCGCCGCGGTCGAACACGCCGACGACGTTGGGATGCTGCAGCCCGGCCGCCGACTCGGCCTCGCGGCGGAACCGCTCGACGAACTCCCGGTCCTGGGCGAAGCGGTTGTGGAGGACCTTCAGCGCGACCCGGCGCTGAAGGTGGAGATCCTCGGCGAGGAAGACATCGGCCATCCCGCCGGATCCGATCCGCCCGACGATCCGGTAACGGCCGTCGACGACCGTGCCTTCGCGGATCTCAGCCATTGCCCTGGGCGGCGAGAACCGACTCCATCACCGCCTTGGCGATCGGTGCCGCGACCGTGCCCCCCTGCCCCGTGGTGCATTCGATCGTCGCCGCCACCGCGACCTGCGGGTCATTGGCCGGCGCGAAGCCGATGAACCAGGCCTGGTTCGGCAATCCCGCGCAGGCCTCGCGGCCGGGGACCTCGGCGGTGCCCGTCTTGCCGGCCACGTCGATCCCCGACAGCGCGGCTGCGGTGCCCGTTCCCTCGTTGACGACCGACTGCATCATCTCGTTGAGGGTCGCCGCGGTCTCGGGCGACATCACCTCCTCCTCGGTCCTGGGGTCGAACCGCTTAACGACCCGCCCGTCGGGATCGACGACCCGGTCCCAGAGGGTGAGCCGCGGCCGCTCGCCACCGTTCGCCACGGTCGCCACCACCGTCGCCATCTGGAGCGGCGTCACGAAGAGGCGCTCCTGCCCGATGCCGACCCGGCCGATGTCGACCGGCGCCGACTCCGGGATGACTCTCCCCTCCGCGTAGACCCCGCTCGGGGCCAGCTCGTCGTCGGGAAGGTCGATCGCCGGGTCCTCGCCGAAGCCGTAGCGGTCCATGTAGTCGTAATAGGTCTCGGTGCCGACGGCTTCGGCCACCTGGGCCCAGACCGTGTTGACCGAGTTGGTCAGCGCGGTGGTGAGGTCGATCGGCCCGAACGACGCGCCGCCGGAGTTGGCGAGGGGGACGCCGTCGATCGGGATGCCGGTGTCCCCGTTGACGACGCTCGACGGGGTGAACTTGCCGCTGTCGAGAGCGGCCGTGGCGGTCACGACCTTCATCGTCGATCCCGGCGGGTAACCGCTTTGCGTGGCCCGGTTCAGGAGGGGCGCGCTCTCGTCGCGGTTCAGCTGAGCGAAGTGCCCGGGGACGTCGGTGGGATCGTAGGGCGGCTGGCTGATCATCGCGCGGACCTTGCCCGTCTGCGGCTCGATCGCGATCACCGCCCCCGGCTGGCCGCCGAGCGCCTCGAAGGCCGTCTGCTGGGCGCTGGGGAACAGGGTCGAGACGATGTTGTCGCCCTCCTGGCGGTGGCCGCGCAGCTCGTCGAGCAGGGAGGCGAACTCCGCCTCGGCCCCGATCAGCTCGTCGTCGTGGAACTGCTCGAACTCGCTCTGGCCGAGCTCCGTGAAGCTGTAGCCGATGGGGTGGCCGAACAGGGCGCCCTGCGGATAGCGGCGCAGATAGATCCGGGCGTTGCCGCGACCGCGACGGACCGACCGCGCGATCACCGTCCCGTCGGCGGCGAAGACCGTGCCGCGGCGGATCTGCTGCTGCTCGAGCAGGACGCGCTTGTTCTCGTCCTGGTCGCGCAGCGCCTCGGCCTCGAACACCGACCAGCGCGACGTGAAACCGACCAACACGGCGAAGAGCAGGGTGACCAGTCCGAAGAGCCGGATGACCTGGGTGTTCATCGCATCGCCCCGGCGTCGGCCTCGACCGCGCGCCGCGCCCGGTCCGAGACGAGGAGAAGCAACGCGAGGATCACGAAGTTGGCGAGGATCGAGCTGCCTCCGTAGGAGACGAAGGGCAGCGTGACCCCGGTCAGCGGAATCACTCTGGTCACGCCGCCGATGATCACGAACGCCTGGATCGCAAGCACCGCGGTGAGCCCGGCCGCCAAGAGCTTCGAGAAGCCGTCGTCGGCGATCAGCGCGATCTTGAACCCGCGGGCGGCGATCAGGAGGTAGATCAGGATCACACCGCAGGCGCCGAAGAGGCCGGTCTCGTTGACGATCAGCGCGTAGATCAGGTCGGTGTGGGCGGCGGGCAGCAACGGATTGTCGGTCCCGGGGATCGTGATCAGCGCCTGGCCGAACCCGGTGCCGAAGAGGCCGCCGTCGGCCTGGGCGTAGATCGACTGGAGGACCTGGTAGCCGGTGTCCTGCGGGTCCTGGTATGGGTCGAGCCAGATGTCGACGCGATCCTGGACGTGGGGGACGCTCGCCGAGACGAACCAGGCGCCGGCGAGGAACAGCGCCATCCCGATGACGACGAACGAGAGACGCCCGGTCGCGACGTAGAGGAGCGCAAGGAAGGCGGCGAAGAACATCAGCGAGCTGCCCAGGTCGCGGATGAAGATCAGCATGAACATCGCCGCTCCCCAAACGACCAGGAGGGGGCCGAGGTGCTTGAGCGGCGGCAGGGTCACGCCGAGCACTCGGCGGGCGCCGACGATCAGGACCTCTCGTCGCTCGCGGAGGTAGCTGGCGAGGAAGACGACGATGCAGATCTTCGAGAACTCGGCCGGCTGGAAGGCGACCGGGCCGATGTCGACCCCGAGGTAGGCGCCGTTCACCTGGGCCCCCAGGCCGGGGATCCGGGGCGCCAGGAGCAGTCCGATCCCGATCAGCGCAATCGTGTAGCGGTAGCGCTCGAGGACCTCGTAGTCGCGAAGGAAGTGGATCGTCAGGGCGAACAGGAGGAGCCCGAGCACGAACCAGTTGGCCTGGTCGCGGGCGAGGTCCTCGTTGATCCGGTAGAGCATCACCAGGCCGAACGCGGTGAGCAGCGCCGCGAGCGGGAACAGGTACGGGTCGGCCATCGGCAGCCTGAATCGCAGGAAGATGTGGGTTGCCAGGCAGATCGCCAGGAAGTAGGCCCCGTAGATCAGGCTGAGGTTGCCGAGCTCGGCGCTCTCCTGGGCGAACACCGCAGTGAACCCCGCGGTCAGCAGCAGGGCGACCGGGATCAGCGCGAAGAGCTCGCGGGCGCGGGGGCTCACTGCGGGGTCCGGGAGCGGTCGGTGCCGCCTGCGGTCCCGCCCTCGCCGTTCGTCGCGCCCCCACCCGACCCGCCGGTCGCGGCGGGGCTGCCGGGCGGGGTCGTGCCACCCGTCGGTCCAGCCGCCCCGGTGGTCCCCTGCGCCGCCTGCTGCCGCGCCGCGTCCGACCGCTCGAGGTCGTCGATCAGGCTGCGGGCGTCGTCCTCGGAGCGGAAGTCGTGCTCGGTCACCGAGTCGCGGCGGCGCGGCGGGAGCGAAGCCGTCTGGAGCGGGCTTGCGTACTGCTTGTCGTAGAGCGAGATCCCGAGCGGCAGGTCGTAGGGAAGACCGCGGTAAAGGGCGACGCGCCCGCCGTCGTCGGTGCCGAGGAAGTAGACCTGCCGGTTCCCCAGCCAGGCGCCGAAGACGAGCGCCCCGATCACGACCAGGGCCGCGAGGACCTTGGCCGCGGTGCGCAGAGCGCTGCGGCGCGGTCGGTCGGGCTGCCGGCGGGCGGCTGCCCGGCGCCGAACCTCGGCCGCGGTGAAGCCCTCCTCGGCCGCGGACGGGCCGACGAGGGTCGGCCGATCGCCCGCGTCACGGGGCGGGGCGCCCGCCTCGGCCGCGTCCGCGGTGTCGGCGACCCGGAAGAGGATCGCGGTGATGTTGTCGCGGCCGCCGGCGCGGTTTGCCTCGTCGACCAGCGCCCGAACGGCGGCATCGAGGGACGTCGAGCTTTCGATCACCCGGGCGATCCGCTCCTCGTCGATCATCGTCGTCAGCCCGTCCGAGCAGATCATGAAGACGTCGCCGGCGCAGGCGGGGACCGTGCGCACGTCGACCTCGACCTCGGGCTCGGGCCCGAGCGCGCGGGTGATGATCGAGCGTTGCGGATGGTCCTCGGCCTGCTCGTCGGTGAGCTGGCCCTTTCGGCGCATCTCCTCGACCAGCGAGTGGTCCCGGGTCAGTCGCTCCAGGGAACCGTCCCGGAGGCGGTAGGCGCGGCTGTCGCCCACGTGGCCGATGACGACCTCCTCGCGCTCGGGGTCGAGCACCGCCGCCGTGGTCGTCGTTCCCATCCCGGCGACCGAGGGATCCTCACGGGCCATCTCGTGGATCTGGCGGTTCGCCGCCTGGATCAGATCGGTGAGCGTGCGCTCCGGCGGGCCGTCGGGAAGATCGCGGTCGAACACGTCCGCTGCCGCCTTCGAGGCGACCTCGCCCGCCTGGGCGCCCCCCATGCCGTCGGCGACCACGAAGATCGGCGAGCGGACGAAGAGGGAGTCCTCGTTCGCCGTGCGCTGGCGGCCGGTGTCGGAGCGAAAGGCCTGTTCCTCCACCCTAAGCATGGACCGGTCCTACCCCGTTCAAGCTGATCCCGGTCATGCTCAGCGCGGCTCGAAGCGGAATTCCGTGTCGCCGATCCTGATCAGGTCTCCGTCGCTGAGCTCTGCCTCGCCATTCAGGGTCCCGTCGTTCAGCAGCGTTCCGTTGGTCGAGTTCAGATCCTCGACGTAGAAGCGGCCGGTTCGGCTGTAGATCCGGGCATGCAGCCCCGAGGCGTAGCGATCGTCGATCTGGACGTCGGCGTCGCCCGAGCGGCCGATCGAGAGGCCCCCGAACAGGTCGAATCGCTCGCCGGCCTGGAGGCCGCCGCCGCGCTCGGCGACAAGCCAGGCCTCGTCGCCGCCGTCGCCGGCTCCATCGAAGGCGGGGACCGCGTGGTAGCCGGTGGCGTCCGGCGCCGGCGCGGCCGTCCGGCGCAGGTCCTTGATCGCGCTGCGGGCGATCCAGAGCAAGAAGAGGTAGAGGACAGCGAGGAAGCCGAACTTCAGGGCGACCGAGATCGGTTCGTAGTCCATGGCGCTGGATGCCGCCGCGATCACCGGGTTCACTGCTCGATGTCGAAGCTGAAGGTGGTGGTGCCCAGCGTGACCTCGTCGCCGGGGCGCAACCGCGAGCTCGATACTCGCCGCCCGTTGACCTTGACGCCGTTGGTCGAGCCGAGGTCGCTGATCTCCCAGTCGCCGCTTTCAACCCGGCGCAGCTGGGCGTGGCGTCGCGAGACGTTGGGGTCCCGGACGACGCACTCCGCGTCCTTCGAGCGGCCGATCGTCGCTTTCGGGCCGTCGAGGACGTAGCGGCGGTCGTCGAGCGCGACGATCGCCCTCGTCTCGACCAGCCCCGCGGCGGGCTGGCGCCGCTTCGACCGCCCGCTGTCCTTCTCCCGGACCGCGGAATAGACCATCGTGTGCCCCTCGTCGCCCTGGCGGGGGCTGTCCCCCTCGCGGGCGGGCGGCTTGACGAGGCGGGTCTGGATGCCGAACTCTCCGAGCCGCAGGCGCTCGTCGGTCTTGAACTCGACCGCGGGCCTGGTCAGGAGGTCGTAGTTGCGCCGGCGGGCGTGCTCCAGGAGGTAGCCGGCGAGCTCCTGCTCGAGCGAGCGCTCGTAGCCCTCGAGCTTCGCGCGGTCCTGGTTGGAGAGGTAGACCGTGTACTCGTTGGGCACGTAGACCCGTGACACCGACGCGGTCTTGTGGGCATCCATCTCCTTGGCCAGCTTGCGGGCGAGTTCGACCGGCTGGACCTCGGAGCTGAAGGCACGACTGAACACGCCTTCGACGAGGCCTTCGATGCGGGCTTCGAGGTTGCGTAGGACGCTGATTCGGGGCTCCTTGGGCAGGCGGCAAAGGCGCTCCGCCGGACGGAGAGCCGGGCCGAATCCTACGAAAGACCGGCCGGGCGCCCACCCACCGTGGCGGGGGCCGCGGCCGGGGGCCGCGGCTTCCGCAACCCGTACCCGCTGGCGGCGCCAAGACGCCCGAGACGACTGCGCAGGGGCGCGAGCACCACGCCCGCGGCGGCGGCGGCGGTGCTGAAGAGAGCCAGCCCGGCCAGGAAGCCCGGCGTCGTCGCCAAGGGCAGGAGCACGTCGGTGACGCCGCCGGAAACCGACTCCTGCCAGCCACGCGGTGCTTCGACGGGAGCGCCCAGCAGCAGGTCGCGCCCCAGCGCGACCTCGGCGAGGGAGAGCCAGGCGAAGCCGGTGGCGGCGAGCACCGCCCGGTCGCGCCACTCCGGGGCCAGCGCCGCGAGAAGCGGGAAGGCAGGCGCGATCGACGCGGCGCCGAGCGCCGGGGCCGCGGCGGGCAGCATCAGCCCCCGCTCCCAGCGCCGGACCAGCAGCCCGGGAGGAACCGTCGCGACCGCGATGACCACCGCGGCGCCCGGGCGGCCGACCGAGGTCAGCCAGGCGGTGAGACCGATCGCGGCGACGAGGTAGCCGAGGCGGGGGCGCAGGAGGGCGAGCAGCGCCGCGACGACCGGCAAGAGGAGGGCCGCCGGCGTGCCGCCCGGCGTAGGCGCGAGCATGGCTGCCGCGGTGAAGCCCGCGATCGCCGCGGCGACCGTGACGTCGACCGCGTCGCAGCCGGAGATCCGGCGCAGGAGACGGGCGCCGCCGGCGCCGGGGTTCGGCACCGCCTCGCCGTCGTCGAGGCGGTCGAGCGAAGCCTCGATCGTCATGCCCAGGCGCTCCAGGGAGGGGCGTGCGTCGGGATCCGGGGCGAGGCAGGCATCGATGACCTCGGCGAGCCCGGCCGGCAGGTCGGGCCGCAGGCGGCGAAGCGGCAGCACGGGTCCCCCCAGCGCACGGGCCGTCGCCGCCGGGGTCGGCCGCGCGTTCGGGTTCTCCCCTGTCCAGCACTCGTAGAGCGTCAGGGCCAGCGAGTAGACGTCCGTGCCCGGGCCCGCCGGCAGCCCCTCGGCCTGCTCGGGTGACATGTAGGCGATCGTGCCGACGACGCTTCCGGTCGCGGTGAGCGGCTGGCCGTCGAGCAGCCGGGCGATGCCGAAGTCGGCCAGCTTGGCCCGCGGCTCGTGGTCGCAGACCATGACGTTCTGAGGCTTGATGTCGCGATGGATGACGCCCTTGGCGTGAGCGTGGTCGAGCGCCTCGCAGAGGTCTGCCCCGATCTCGCCGACGTCGCGGTCGCTCAGCCGGGCCTCGACGCAGAGTTCGCGCAGGGTCTCGCCGCGGACCAGCTCGCTGACCAGGTAGGCCTGGCCGGACTCCTCGCCGAACTCGTAGAGGGTGACGATTCCGGGGTGGTTCAGGCGAGCCGCGGCCTGGGCCTCGCGTACGACGCGGCGGCCGGACTCCCCCTCCGTCGCCAGGACCTTGACCGCGACGTACCGCTCCAGGCGCGGGTCCCAGGCCTTCCAGACCGTGCCGAAGCCTCCGCTGCCGAGCTTCTCCTCGAGTTGAAAGCGGTTCAGGACCAGCGCGCCAACCACGTTTCAGGCCTTCGACCCCCGCCACCGGAGTCCTGCGAAAACGCAACCTTTGCTGCGGGTCTTTGCGCGACGACGGCGCCAGTGGGCATACTCTCGGCCACGCCACGACGTCGGAGGCGACTTGGACTTCCTCGACGAGGACCCGGCCCCACCCACCGCAACCCACGAAGCTCCGGCCCGCCGCCGTCGCGAGCGTCGGCCCCCCCGTCCCCCGCGGCAGCAGATCATGCTCCGCCGGGCGATCGCGCTCGGGGCGGGACTGCTGGTTGCGATCCTGCTGGTGCTCGGGGTTCGCGGTTGCCTCAACGCCCGGAAGGAGCGCGCCCTCGAGGACTACGCCCGCGACGTCTCGACCATCGTCGAGGAGACCGACGGCACGAGCGACGCCTTCTTCAAGCGGCTCGAAGACCCCGGTTCGCTGTCGATCCAGGATTTCGTCAACGAGGTCAACGCCGACCGCAGCGCGATGGAGAGCTACCTCTCGAGGGTCGACAGCCTCGACACGCCCGGCGACATGAGCGCTCCGCAGGACGCCCTGGAGCTGGTCTATGAGCTGCGCGCGGACGCGCTGACCGACGTCGGCGACAAGCTGCCGACCGGACTTGGCGAAGCCGGTCGCGAGCAGGCGGTGCAGGCGATCACCGACGACGTCAGGACGCTGTTCGCGAGCGACCGCGTCTACGAGGACATCGCCCAGCCGGGCATCCAGTCGGTCCTGGACGAGGAGGGCATTGAGGCCGAAGCCCCGAAGAGCCAGTTCGTGCCGGACGGCCTCGTCTGGCTCGACTCCGAGCAGGTCGACTCGGCGCTCGGCGAGGTGAGCGGGTCGACGGCTTCCGCGAACGACGGGCTGATCCACGGCCTCGGCCTGGTCGGGGCGTCGCTCGACGGTTCGACCCTCCAGGACGGCGTTCCGGTCACGGTTCAGGGCGGCGGCACGCCCCAACTCGACGTCCAGGTGATGAACCAGGGTGAGGCCGAGGAGAGCGGCGTGACGGTGACCGTGTCGGTCGACGGCGACACGCTGGAGGAACAGCTCCAGACGATCGGTCCTGGTGAGACGCAGACCGTGAGCATCCCGCTGACGCCGGCACCGACCGGGGATGTGACGCTCGAGGTCGAGGTCGAGCCGGTTGCCGGCGAAGAGGTGTCGGAGAACAACGTCGCCTCCTATCCCGTCACCTTCGGCTAGATCGGCCCGCTCACCGGCGCAAATAACCTTGGGGCCGTGGACGAGCTGACTACAGCTCCCGGCATCGCGGCGCTCGCGGCGGGCGGACTGGCGCTGATCGCGCTGATCACCTGCCTAGTCCTGGCCCGGCGGCTGCGGCGAGTCCGCCGGGCGCAGTCGGTGATCCTTGGCGAGACCGAGAGCAGGGACCTGGCCGCGCACGCGCATTCCCTGCACGAGGGCCTGAAGCGGCTGGCGGCCGACGTCGAGCGCGGCTTCCACGAGGCGCGAGAAACGGATCAAGGGCTGTCGGAGCGGCTCGACGGCGCCGTGGCGCACTTCGCGGTCGTCCGCTATGACGCGATGAACGAGATGACGGGCCGCCAGTCGAGCTCGGTTGCCCTGCTTGACTCGGCCCGCAGCGGGGTCGTCATCTCCTCGATCCTCCACCGCGACCAGGCGCGCCTTTACGCGAAGCAGGTGGTCGACGGGCGTGCGGAGGTTGAGCTGCTGCCCGAGGAGGAGGAGGCGGTCGAGGCCGCCCTCCGCGGCGAGGGGCGTTGAGCGGGCCGTTGCGGGTCGCCCATCTGGGGCCGGCGGGAACCTTCACCGAGGACGCGCTCCGGGAGGCGGCGGCCGGCGGGGCGTACGAGACGGTCCGCAGAGCGACGGTCCACGACGTGATCGTCGCGGTCGAGCGGGGTGAGGCCGAGCGGGCCTTCGTGCCGTTCGAGAACTCGATCGAGGGGTCGGTGCGGGCGACCCTCGACACCCTGGCGCACGAGACCGAGGCGGTGACGATCGTCGGCGAGCACGACTACGCGGTCCGACCCTGCCTGATCGCGGGACGGGAGATCACGCTCGAGGAGATCGAGGTCGTGGTCTCACACCCGCAGCCGCTCAGCCAGTGCGCTCGGTTCATCCGCGAGAACCTCCCGGGTGCGCAGGCGCGGGCGAGCGACAGCACCGCCGAGGCGGTGCGGCTGGTGACGTCGTCCTCCGAGCCGATCGCGGCGCTCGGGGCGCGGGCGGCGGCGGAGATCTACGGGGGCGTGATCCTGCGCGAGGGCGTCGAGGACGCGGCTGGAAACGTCACGCGATTCGTCTGGATCGCGCCGGTGGGGACAGAGGCGCAGGGGGAGGGGCCGTGGAAGACGACGCTCGTCTTCTCCGAGCTCGGCGAGGACCACCCCGGCGCCCTGGTCGAGGCGCTGCACGAGTTCTCGAGCCGCGGGGTCAATCTGACCCGGATCGAATCTCGGCCCCGCCGGGAGGGGCTCGGCAGCTACATGTTCTTCATCGACCTCAACGGCGCCGCCGGTGACGCGCCGATCGCGAGGGCGATCGAGGCGCTTCGAGCCAAGGCGGAATCGGTGCGTCTGCTCGGGTCCTACCCGGTCGGAACCGGCGAACCGAACCTCTAGAATCCGCGGACCATGGCTCAGAGTCGTGCCTCGGTGGCGGGAGCAAGGGGCGCCGTTTCAGGCCCCTCTCCGTCCAATGCCACGGGCCCGGTACGGGCGACGACCTCCTCGCGGGTGCTCGTCCTCAACGCGACGTACGAGCCGATCAACGTCTGCACCGTCCGCCGCGCCGCGGTGCTTGTCCTGAAGGCCAAGGCCGAGGTGCTGGAGCACGGCGAGGCGCGACTGCACTCGGAGCGGATGAGCATGGACCGGCCGACGGTCATCCGCCTCGTGTCCTACGTTCGGATCCCGCGCGACGCGCACCGGCGCAAGATCACCCGCAAGGCGGTGCTCGCCCGAGACTCCTGGACCTGTCAGTACTGCGGCTCCAGCAAGCCGGGGCTGACGGTGGACCACGTGATCCCGCGAAGCCGCGGCGGCAAATCGGTCTGGGAGAACATCGTCGCCTCCTGCGCCTCCTGCAACCGGCGCAAGGGCAATCGCCTGCCGCGGGAGATCAGGATGCACCCCAGGACCCGGCCTACCGCTCCCGGTCCGACGGTGTTCATCCGGATCGCCGCACCGACGATCCCGCCGGCCTGGCAGCAGTACCTGCCGGCGGCGGCCTGACCCGGCATTTGGCGGCGCCTGGTCTGCGCGACGACCGGCTGAGCGCTCCACCGAATCTGCCGAAGGAAACACGAGGGCCGCCCGAAGGCGGCCCTCGTCAGGTGCGTTGGAAGCGAAACCGGGATTGACAGTGGGACGGGACACATCCCACCTCCCTCGTTCGCCGGTGCCCGGGTTGGATTCCGCCGGGCGGTCAAACCAGTGGCCTTTGCCACCGGGGTCACCTCACCGCTCTAGCGGCCCTGCACCTCCAGTGTCCCGAGAAGCATGTGAATCAATTTAGGACCACCTCCTTTCTCCGGTGATCCGATTGAAGCAAATCCCGCAGTCGAGCTCTAGGGGGGACCGGCGCCGTTGCCGCTCTGGGGTAGCTCCGCGGGCTCGGGGGAGTCGGGGGGCGTGCCCTCCTCGCCACTGGACTCGACCACCAGGGCGACGGCGCTGACCCGGTCGTCGTCCTTGATGTTCATGACCTTGACGCCCTGGGTCGGCCGACCCATCTGCGAAATGCCGGCGACCGCCGTGCGCTGGACCATCCCGTGGTGGGAGATGAAGACGAGGTCCTGATGCTCGCGGACGATCAGGGCGCCGGCCAGGCCGCCCTTCTTCGCGGTCAGCTTCGCGGTCAGGACACCCTTCGTTCCCCGCCCCTTGACGGGGTACTCGGAGACCGGCGTGCGCTTGCCGTAGCCGTTCTCGGTGACGACGAAGAGCTCGGTGTCGTCCCGGGCGATGTCCATGGTGAGGACCCGGTTGTCCTTGCCGGAGACGTTCATGCCCTTGATGCCGCTGGTGCTGCGGCCCATCGGCCGGACGAGCTTCTCGGAGAAGCGCGAGGCGTGGCCGGAGTGGGAGACCATCAGGATGTCGTCCTGGCCCGACGTCAGACGGACCTGGACGAGCTCGTCCCCGTCGCGGATCTTGATCGCGATGATCCCGTCGGCCTTGATCGGCGTGTTGTAGTCGAGGAACTCGGTCTTCTTGATCTGCCCCTTGGCCGTGGCGAAGACGAGGTACCTGTTCTCCTTGAAGTCGCGGGTCGGGATCACCGCCATCACCCGCTCGTTCTCCCGCAGGGGCAGCAGGTTGACCAGGGCGCTGCCCTTCGCGGTCCGCGACCCCTCGGGCAGCTCGTAGACCTTGAGGCGGTAGACCTTGCCGCGGTTCGTGAAGAACAGCAGGTAGTCGTGGGTCGAGCAGATGTGGAGGTGCTTGATGTAGTCGTCCTCCTTGAGGTTCATCCCCATGACCCCGACGCCGCCGCGACGCTGCTGGCGGTAGGTCGCGAGCGGCAGTCGCTTGACGTAGCCCGATGCGGTCAGCGAGATCACCATCTGCTGGTCGGCAATCATGTCCTCGATCCCGACGTCCCCCTCGAAGTACTGAAGCTCGGACCGGCGCTCGTCCCCGTAGGCCTCGACTACCTCTGCGAGCTCGTCCTTGACCAGTCCGAGGACCCTCGCCTCGTCGCCGAGGATCGCCCGGAGCTCGGCGATCCGCTCGATCAGGTCGGCGTGCTCGGCCCGGACCTTGTCTGCCTCGAGCGCGGTCAGGCGCTGCAGGCGCATGTCGAGGATCGCCTGGGCCTGCTCACGGGAAAGCTCGAACTCGGCGATCAGGCCGTCGCGGGCGGTCTCGGGGTCCTTCGAGGCGCGGATCAGCCGGATCGCGGCGTCGAGGTTGTCGAGCGCGACCAGCAGCCCCTCGAGGATGTGGGCGCGGGACTCGGCCCGGCGCAGCTCGTACTGGGTCCGCCGAGTTACGACCTCTCGCTGGTGGTCGACGTAGTGATGGATCAGCTCACGGAGGCTGAGCGTCTTAGGGACGCCGTCGACGAGCGCGACCATGTTCATCCCGAACGTGGTCTGCATCGAGGTCTTCTTGTAGAGGTTGTTGAGCACGACCTTGGCCGGCTGGCCGCCGCGCTTCAGCTCGATCACGAGCCGCATGCCGGAGCGGTCGGACTCGTCGCGCAGGTCGGAGATGCCCTCGAGCTTCTTCTCGCGGACGAGGTCGGCGATCTTGGTCACCAGGCCGCCATCGCCGCCCTTCTTCACCATGAACGGAAGCTCGGTGACGATGATCGCGTCCTTGCCCCCCTTGAGCGGCTCGACGTGGGCGCGGGCCCGGACCTTGACGCTGCCGCGGCCGGAGCGGTACGCGTCCCTGATCCCCTCGGCGCTGAGGATGCCCCCTCCCGGGAAATCCGGTCCCTTGACGTGTTCCATCAGCCCCTCGAGGCTGATTTCCGGGTCGTCGATGTAGGCGTTGATCGCGCCGGCGACCTCACGCAGGTTGTGGGGCGGGATGTTCGTCGCCATCCCCACCGCGATCCCTGAGGCCCCGTTGACCAGCAGGTTCGGCAGCCGGGCCGGCAGGATCAGCGGCTCGCGCTGGCTCTCGTCGTAGTTGGGCCCGAAGTCGACGGTGTCGGCGTCGATGTCGCGCAACAGCTCGGTAGCCGCCCGGTCGAGGCGCGCTTCGGTGTAGCGCATCGCCGCCGCCGGGTCGTCGTCGATCGATCCGAAGTTCCCCTGGCCGTCGACGAGCGGGTACCGCAGGGAGAAGTCCTGCGCCATCCGGACCAGCGTGTCGTAGATCGCCGAGTCCCCGTGCGGGTGGTACTTGCCCATCACCTCGCCGACGATGAAGGCGCACTTGCGGTAGGGCCGGGTGGGCTGCAGGCCGAGATCGTGCATCGCGTAGAGCACGCGCCGGTGGACCGGCTTGAGGCCGTCGCGCACGTCGGGCAGCGCCCGGCCAACGATCACGCTCATCGCGTAATCGAGGTAGGAGGCACGCATCTCCTTCTCGAGCTCGCGCTCCTCGATCCGGCCTGTCAGGGCTTCGAGTGCCATCAGATGCGTCGCCAGTCGCCAGTCGCCAGTCGCCAGGGCGCTCGCCTAGACGTCAAGGTTCGTCACGTCCTTCGCGTACCGCTCGATGAAGGCGCGCCGCGGCTCCACCTGGTCCCCCATCAGCATCGAGAAGATCTTGTCGGCGGCCGACGCGTCCTCCATCGTCACCCGCTGGAGCGTGCGCGTCGCGGGATCCATCGTCGTCTCGCGCAGCTGATCGGCGTTCATCTCGCCGAGGCCCTTGAAGCGGGTCAGCTGGGCGCCCTTCTTGGCGAGGTCCATCACCGCCCGGTGCAGGTCGACGAACGACAGCGCCTCTGCGGTCGCTCCCTTCAGCGACACCTCGAACGGCGGGCGCCCGACCTGCTTCAGCAACGTCGCGTGGACCTCGGCGAACCGACGGTAGTCGTGGTGCTCGAACAGCTCCTTCGGCAAGGTGTGCGTCCGCGCGAGGCCGCTACGGCGATGTACCGCCTTGACGACGAGGAGGTCGGCGGAGTCTTCGATCAGCTCCGTGTCGAACGGCTCCTCCTCCGGGCTCTTCGCGGCGAACAGTTTGCGGGCGCCGGCCAGCGACGCAACGCCCTCATCGAGGATCTGGCACTCCTCGAGGAACCGGATCAGCTCGGCGCCGAACTCCGCCTGGAGCGAGGAGGCCCAGCCGGCGTACTCCTTGGAGCGGCGCACGTAGCTCTGCCAGCGGCTCTGGGTCAGCTTCTTCTTCGACCCGCTGGCGTCGTTCAACTCGAAGTGGTCGAGCTTGTCGCGCAGCAACAGCTCCTCGAGCTCAGACTCGCGCTCGAGGTAGGTCTCCTGGTTGCCGATCTTGACCTTGTAGAGCGGCGGCTTGGCGATGTAGACCAGGCCGGCATCGATCAGCGGCTGCATCTGCCGGTAGAGGAAGGTCAGGACGAGCGTCCGGATGTGGGCGCCGTCGACGTCGGCGTCGGTCGCCATGACGATCTTGTGGTAGCGGGCGTCATCGAGGTTGAACTCGTCGTGGACGCCGGTGCCGATCGCCGTGATCAGAGCCTGGATCTCGTTGTTGGCGAGGACCTTGTCGATCCGGCTCTTCTCGACGTTGATGATCTTGCCCCGCAGCGGCAGGACCGCCTGGGTCGAGCGGTCGCGGGCCTGCTTGGCCGAACCGCCGGCCGAGTCGCCCTCCACCACGAAGATCTCGGCGTCGCGCGGGTCCTTGACGGTGCAGTCGGCGAGCTTGCCGGGGAGGGTCGAGTTCTCGAGCGCCGACTTGCGCCGGGTCAGGTCGCGTGCCTTGCGAGCGGCATCGCGGGCTCGCGATGCATCGATCGCCTTGGTGATGATCCGGCGACCCTCGCTGGGGTTCTCCTCGAGGAACTCGGCGAGCTTGCGGTTGACCGTCTCCTCGACGAGCCCCTTGATCGGGGGGTTGCCGAGTTTGGTCTTGGTCTGGCCCTCGAACTGGGGATCGTGGAGCTTCACCGAGATCACCGCGGTGAGGCCCTCGCGGACGTCCTCGCCGGCGAGGTTTCCGTCCTTTTCCTTGAGCAGGCCCTTGCTGCGCGCGTAGGCGTTCAGGGTCCTGGTCAGCGCCGCCTTGAACCCGGAGAGGTGCGTTCCCCCCTCGTGGGTATTGATGTTGTTGGCGAACGAGAATGCCGACTCCTGGTAGGAGGAGTTCCACTGCATCGCGACCTCGACCTGGCCGTCGCCGGACTCGCCCTCGAAGAAGATGATCTTCTTGTGCAGAGCGTCCTTGTTCTCGTTCAGGTGGCGGACGAAGTCCTCGATCCCGCCCTCGTACTGGAAGGTCACGCGGTTGGTCTGGCCGCGTTCGTCGATCAGGTCGATCTTCAGGCCGCGGGTGAGGAAGGCGGTCTCGCGGAGGCGCTCGGCGAGGGTGGCGAAGTCGAAATCGATCTCCTCGAAGATCTCGAGGTCGGGAAGGAAGGTGATGGTGGTGCCGGTCTCCTCGGTCTTGGCGCCGGCCTCGAGATCGGCCTGGGGCCGGCCGCGCTCGTAGTCCTGCTCCCAGACGTGGCCCTCGCGGCGGATCTCGAGGTGCAGGCGCTCGGAGAGCGCATTGACAACCGAGACCCCGACGCCGTGGAGGCCGCCGGACACCTTGTAGCCGCCGCCGTCACCGAACTTGCCGCCGGCGTGGAGGGTCGTCAGGACGACCTCGGCCGCTGAACGTTTCTCTTTCTCATGCTCCCCGACCGGGATGCCGCGGCCGTCGTCGGAGACGGTGCAGCTGTTGTCCGGATGGAGCACGACCTCGACCTGCGTGGCGTGCCCCGCCAGCGCCTCGTCTACCGAGTTGTCGACGACCTCGTAGACGAGGTGGTGAAGGCCGCGCGGCCCGGTCGAGCCGATGTACATGCCCGGACGCTTGCGGACGGCCTCGAGCCCTTCGAGGACCGTGATGTCCTTGGCGCCGTAGCTGTCGCCTGCCTTCGTCTTCTTCGTCGTGCTCCCCGTCTTCGCCTTGCTGCTCGTCACTGCGTCCTTCCGTTCAGCCAGAGAAAGCCCCGATCACCTGTGTGCTCCCGTGCGGGCCGGCACTCAGGGTCGGGGCCGATCGCTCAAGTTGACAATAAGGATACCAGGGTCAGCCCCCGGAACCGCTGGCAAAAGCCCCAAAAACTCCTGCAAATGAGCAGAAAAGCGAAACGAGAACGAGGGATCCCGGGGCAAAGTCCGACGGAGCGCCGGATGGTCACCGGCTGGCTGGCCAACCAGGGACGGTCAGCGCGCTTTTGGCCGCCCGACCTCGAACCGCAGCGCCGCCGGCGCCAGCTCCCCCAGGCGCTCGCGCAGACGGGCCCGGAGGTCGTCCTGGAGGAGGTCGAGCTCCTGTGCCCAGACCGCGTCGCTGCAGGCGACGATCACGGCACCTGACCGCTCGGCGACCGGTTCGGCCACGGCGCTGACCTGCTCACCGACGACCTCGGCCCAGGCGTCCTGGACGGCGGCGAGTGGAGTGAGCGGCGCGGCGCGGCCGCGAGCCGAGCGGAACGCCGCGGCGGCGGGGCGGGGCATACGCCGCCGGGTCACGCCGCGGCCGCCTCGACCCGCCGGGCAGCCGCCGGCATCCGGATCAGCTGGCGGCGGGCGCGCTCGGGGACCGCGTCGTCGTCGGCGGCGCTGATCAGCGCCTGGCCGTCCCCCTCGAGCCGCGCCGCCAATAGCTCCCGGTGCTCGGGGTCGAGCTCGCTCATCACGTCGTCGAGCAGCATCAACGGCGGCGCGCCGCGCGCGACGAGCAGCGCCTCGCGCTCGGCGAAGAGGAGGGCGAGCAGGGCGATTCGCTGCTGCCCCTGCGACCCGTAGCGGCGCAGGGATCTACCGCCGGAGTCGATCCGAAGCTCGTCGAGGTGGGGGCCCGTCCCGGTTCGTCCCAGCTTCAGGTCGGATTCGCGCCGCTCGCGCAGGGCGCCTTCGATCGCCGCGACGCCACCGTCGATCCGCGGCGAGTACGAAAGGGTCGCGTCGCCGAGTCCCAGCTCGGCCGCCAGCGCGGCGAAGAGCGGTGCCAGCTCGGCCGCCGCCTCCCCGCGGGCCGCGATCAGCGGCGCGGCGGCCTCGGCCAGAGCCAGGTCCCAGGCGTCCAGATCCGTCGGCGAGGAGCGACCGGAGGCGACGCGGCTGAGGAGCGCGTTGCGCTGCGCGAGGGCCTGGCCGAACCGGCGCCGCAGGTCCGCGCGGGCCGGGCGCCGGGCGCCGACGAAGGCATCGAGGTGGGCGCGGCGCTCCGCGGGCGGCCCCTTGACCAAGACGAGCCGGTCGGGGGAGAACACCGCGATCGCAGGGCGCGAGCGGACCAGGTCCGCCGGCTGGGCGGCTGAGCCGTCGAGCAGGACCCGGCGGCCGTCGCTGCGGCTGATCGAGCTGACGAACTTGTGAATGGTGCCGTCCGGGGTCGCCACGGTCGCCTCGGCCCGGGCGAGACCCTCTCCGAACGGAATCAGCTCGCGACGGTCGCCGGTCCGGAACGAGCGGCCGGTCAGCGCGAAGTAGAGGGCCTCGAGCAGGTTCGTCTTGCCGGTGCCGTTCGGTCCGATCACGCTGGTCAGGCCGGGGCCGAGCTCCTCGGCGAGCCAGCCGAGGCTTCGCAGGGGCCGCGCCTCGACCGCGCGGACGAGCATCACACGTTGAGCCGGATGGGCATCACGAGGTACCTGAAGTCCTCGTCGCCCACGGGCTGAAGGAGGCCGGGCCGCAGCGGCGAGATCAACCGCAGCAGCACCTCCTCGGCGTCGATGCTCTCGATGCCCTCCTTCAGGAACTCCGGGTTGAAGCCGATCTCGAGCGCCTCGCCCTCGTAGGCGGCGGGGATCGTCTCGCGGGCGTCGCCGACCTCCGGGGTCTCCGCGGCGACGGTCAGCTCGCCCTCGCTGAACGAGAGCCGCAGGGGCGCGTTGCGCTGCGCGAGCTGGCTGATCCGGCTGGTCACCTCGAGGAACTCGCCCCGGGGGAGGCGGACGTCGTGCTCGAAGGAGTCGGGGAGAAGCTGGCGGTAGTTCGGGAACTGACCCTCGATCAGGCGGGTACTGAGGACGACGTCGCCGACCCGGAAGACCGCCTGGCTGCGGAGCAGCGAGGCCTCGACCGCGTCGTGCTCCCCGGCCGCGAGGAGGCGGGAGAGCTCGCGCAGCGCGCGGGCGGGGACGTTGGCCTCGAGGTCGCCGCCGATGCCCCCTTCCACCTCGGTTCGCTTGACGCTCAGGCGGTAGGAGTCGGTCGCCACCATCGTCATCTCGTTGCCGCTCGCCGTCATCAGGACGCCGGTCAGGACGGGCCGCATGTCGTCGCGCGAGGCGGCCCTGGCGACGACGTCGACGCTCGCCTCGAGCACAGCGGACGGGATGCGGAGCGGGTCGCCTTCCGGCTGGGGGAAGGCGGGGAAGTCCTCGGCCGGCAGCGTCCTCAGGTGGAAGCTCGACCCGCCGCTGCGGATCTCGATGTCACGCTCGGCGGCCCGGGGCTCGAGCTCGACCGGGTCGGCGCCGAGCGAGCGAGACACCTCGGCGAGGAGGCGGCCGGGGACGAGGACCGTGCCCTCCCCTTCGACGTCGGCCTCGAGTGCGGTGTCGATCCCCATCTCAAGGTCGGTGGCGCGAAGCCGCGCGGTTCCATCGGCGACCGTGATCAGGACACCGGCCAGCGACTGGTTCGCGACGCGGTTCGAGACCGCGCGCCCGACGATCGAGAGCTTGGAGACGAGTTCCTTGCGGGGGAGGGATAGCTTCAAATGAGAAATGCCTTCTTGAGTTGGTTCAGGGGCTGTGGAAATCGTGGTCAAGTGGGTCGTTTGGCTTTCCGGTGCGGGTTGGAGGCTGTGGGCCGAAGATGTGGAAGGTGTTGATTCTTACAGCGCCGCCGGTTGGCACGGGTGGCGGGGGGCCTAGCTGTGGAGCTCCGTCCGCAGGTCCTCCAGCCGGCGGCGAAGACCCTCGTCGACGCCTGCCTCGGATTCGATCCTGCGGATCGCGTTGAGGATGGTGGAGTGGTCGCGCCCGCCGTAGAGGCGGCCGATCGCCGGCAGGGAGAGGTCGGTCATCTCCCGGGTCAGAAGGATCGCGACCTGGCGGGCGCGCACCTGGGCCGCTGCCCGGCTCGGCCCGTCGAGGTCGCGCGGGCTGAGGCCGAAGGACTCGGCCACGGCGCTCTTGATGTCCTCGCCGCTGCTCGCGGCCTCCCGGGGCGCAACGCGCGGCAGGACCTCGGCAATCAGCTCGGAGGTCAGCGGCCTGGTCCGCAGCGAGGCGTGTGCGATCACACGGGTGAGGGCGCCGTGGAGCTGGCGGACGTTGGCGTCAATCCGCTTGGCCAGCTCGACCAGCGCCTCGCGGTCGGCAACGTCGACCCCGGCCTCGTTGACGAGCCGGCGCAGGACGGTCAGCCGGGTTGCCAGGTTCGGGGCGTTGACCGGGACGGTCAGGCCCCACTCGAACCGGTCGCGGAGGCGCTTGGCGAGGACCGAGAGCTCGCTCGGGATGCGATCGGCCGAGAGAACGATCTGGCTGCCGGCCTCATACAGCGCGTTGAAGGTGTGGAAGAACTCCTCCTCGGTGTGGTGCTTGCCCTCGAGGAACTGGACGTCGTCGATCAGGAGGACGTCCAGGTCGCGGTAGCGCGCCTTGAAGGCCTCCGACCCGTCCCGCTGGAGGGCGCCGACGAACTCGTTGGTGAAGCTCTCGGCGGTCGTGTAGCGGACTGTGAGGGAGGGAGCGTTGTCGGCGAGGTAGTTGGCGATCGCGACGAGCAGGTGGGTCTTGCCGAGTCCAGGCCGCCCGTGCAGGAAGAGCGGGTTGTAGGCCTCGGCCGGCGCCTCGGCGACGGCGAGGGCGGCGGCGTGGGCGAGTTGGTTGCCCTCGCCGATCACGAACCGCTCGAAGGTGTAGTGAGGGTTGAGCGGCGCGTCCGCCACAGCGGGATGTCCCGGTGCGGCCCCCCGCGTCCCGTCGAAGCTGACGGCCCCGATCGACGGATCGATCGCGGCCAGACTGTCGAGGATCAGGCCGGCGTAGCGGCGCTCGACCCAGGCGCGGATGCCGGCCGGCGCGGCGAGCCGCAGGTTGCCCGCCGCCAGGTCGGCCGGCCGCAGCGGCTCGAGCCAGATCTCGAAAGTCGACGTCGGCAACGACGTCCGCAGCTGCTCCCGCGCCGCCGCCCAGAGCGCGTCCGCGTCCCCCGGTGGGATCGGCGCGGTCGGCTCGGGGGGTGGGGACAAGGTCTCGTTCGTCGGGCTCAGTTGGGCTTGCCGTAACCCCGCCCAGGCCCGGTTTCGTGCCTGGCGGGGGACCGCTGGCGACCATAGCGACGGCCCCCGGGGCACCCGCACCCGCGCCCGCATTTGCCGCAGAAAAGATTCGGCGCCGGCCTCCCGACGCTGCCAGGGCCCCTCCGTATACTGGCCGCGTCGATGAAGCGGACCTACCAGCCGAAGAAGCGCAAGCGGGCCCGGACCCACGGGTTCCGGGCGCGGATGCGCACGCGCGGCGGCCGCTCGATCCTGAAGCGCCGGCGCCGCAAGGGCCGCAAGCGCCTCAGCGTTTAGGCATGGGGAGCGGCGGCGATGCCGGGGCGCGCAAGCGCCGCCGCCTTTCGCGCAGCGGGGAGTTCGACCGGGTTTACCGCGAGGGCTCCTCGCAGGCAAATCGCCACCTCGTCCTCTACCGGTTCCCACAACCCGATCGGGAGGGCATCAGGCTCGGCATCTCGGCCGGCCGCAAGGTCGGCGGCGCGGTCGAGCGAAACCGAGTCAAGCGGGTCCTACGGGAGGCGTTCTGGGCGATCGAGGGGCTTCCCGAGGGCCACGACTTTGTGCTGGTCGCCCGTCCCGGCATCGCCGAGCTCGCTGGCGAGTCCGGCACCGAGGGCGTGAAGGCGGCGATCGAGCAGGCTTTGGCGGCCTTCCCGGGCGAAGGCCGTTCCACGTGAAACGGATCCTCCTGGCACCGCTCGCGGCCTACAGCCGCTGGGTCTCACCCGCCCTGCCACGGCGCTGTAAGTACGAGCCGACCTGTTCGCTCTATGCCCGCCAGGCGATCCGCCGGCACTGCGCCCTGCGCGGCTCGGTCCTCGCGCTCTGGCGCCTCCTGCGCTGCAACCCCCTCAGCCACGGCGGCTTCGACCCCGTACCGAGCCGCTTCACCCTGCGCACCGGCCCCGTCGACCCCGCCGTCCACCACGGTGAGCCCGCGGCGTGACGCTTCCGGTCGCCAACATCCTCCAGCCGTTCATCGACGCCGCCTCGGCGGTCCTCGTCTGGTTCCACGACATCGGACTCGGCTGGGGCGGAGCGATCATCGCCCTGACCTTCCTGACCCGGTCGCTGCTGATCCCGCTCACCTACAAGCAGATCAAGGGCATGCGGGCGCTGCAGGCGCTCCAGCCCGAGATCAAGGAGATCCAGGAGAAGTACAAGAACGACCGCCAGCGCATGCAGCAGGAGATGATGCGCTTCTACCAGGAGAACAAGGTCAACCCGCTGGCCTCCTGCATCCCCCTCCTCGCCCAGCTGCCGGTCTTCATCACCCTCTTCTACGCGCTGCGGACCGACCTCCGGGTCGACATCTGCGGCCAGTCGACGCTCCCGTGCGGCGACGTCCCCGGCAATTGGGGAGAGTCGTTCCTCTTCATCCCCGACCTCACGGCGAAGGCGACCGGCGGCGTCCTGGTCACCCTGATCCTGCTCTACGTCGGCACCCAGCTCGCGGCCGGCCTGGTGATGGCGACCACCTCGGACTCGACCCAGCGCAACCTGATGTTCATCCTGCCGCTGATCTTCGTCCCCTTCATCCTCACCTTCCCGGCCGGGCTGATCCTCTACTGGATCACCACCAACGTCTGGACGATCGGGCAGCAGTACACGGTCAAGAAGGTGATCCCGCCGCCCGTCCACCCCTCGCCCGAGGAGAGACAGGCGGCCAAGCCCCCGCCGCCCCCGCCGCGCAAGAAGAAGAAGCGGCGCTAGGGGCAGGAATCCGCCGCCCGGCGGCGAACGGGAAGCAGGGCTCCTGCGCCTCCGTCCCGAAATAGACTCGACTGATGGCGGAGTTGAACGACTGGCCCGAGGAACCGGCCGAGCGCGTCCGCGAGCTGGTCGAGCGCGTCTTGGACGAGCTCGACCTCGACGGGAAGGTCGAGATCTTCGAGGACGAGGAGACGATCGAGGCGGTCGTCGAGGGCGAGGACGACTATGGCCTGCTGATCGGTCGCCGGGGGCAGACGATCGACGCCCTCCAGCTGCTCTGCTACCAGGCCGCCTTCCTCGGGTACCGGGATCGCAAGCGCGTCCTGGTCGACGCCGCGGGCTACCGCGAGCGCCGTCGCGAGACCCTGGAGGCGCGGGCCGACCGGGCTGCCGAGCAGGCGCTCGGCGACCGGCGGCCGATCGAGCTCGACCCGATGAGTGCGCAGGAGCGGCGCGTCGTCCACGAGCGACTGAAGGAGCGCCCGGGCGTCGAGACCTACAGCGAGGGGGACGAGCCCCACCGCGTGGTCGTCGTCGCGCCCCTGATCTCCGAGTGAGCGGCGCCGCGCTGGACGCCGCCGGCGAGGCGGCGGTCGCGAAGCTGCTCGAGGCGCTGCGCTCCGAGCCCGCCTCGGTCAGCTCCGTGCGCGACCCGGCCGAGGCGCGGCGGGTCCACGTCGCCGACAGCCTCAGCGGCCTCGGGGTGGCGGAGCTGCGCGAAGCTCGCCGGATCGCCGACATCGGCGCCGGCGCCGGGTTCCCAGGGCTCGTCCTCGCCCTGGCGCTGCCGGAGGCGCGGGTCGACCTGGTGGAGTCGGTTGCCCGGAAGTGCGACTTCATGCGTCGGGCGGCGGACGCGGCGAGAATCGGCAACGTCGAGGTCGTCTGCTCGCGGTCGGAGGAGCTGGCCCGGGGGCCGGGCCGCGAGGCCTATGACGCGGTGACCGCGCGGGCCGTCGGGTCCCTCGCCGAGCTCGCCGAGCTCGCCTCGCCGCTGCTGCGCGAGGGCGGTGTCCTGGTCGCCTGGAGGGGGGCGCGGGACGAATCCGAAGAGGCCGCACTCGAGGAGGCCGGCGCCGAGGTGGAGATGCGCCCCGAGCGGATCATCGCCGCCGAGCCCTATCCCGGCAGCCGCCACCGCCATCTGCACGTCGTCCGCAAGCGCGGACCCACCCCGGAGCGTTTTCCGCGCCGTGCGGGAATGGCCCGCAAGCGCCCGCTGGCCGGCGGCCGGGCGCGCCGGGGCCGTGTCTAAGCTGGCCGCGATGAGCCAGCCCCCCGCACGAGACGGCTGATGGGAGCGGTCTACGCCGTCGCGAACCAGAAGGGCGGGGTCGGCAAGACGACCACGGCGGTGAACATGGGCGCCTGCGTCGCCGCCGGCGGCGCGCAGACACTCCTGGCCGACCTGGATCCGCAGTGCAACGCGACGGTGGCACTCGGGCGCGACCGCGAATCACGTCCCTCCTCCTACGACTGCCTCGTCGGCGACGTCTCGGTTGCCGAGGCCGCCCGCCCGGCCGGGCCCGACAACCTCTGGCTCGTCCCGGGAAGCCGGGATCTGGCCGGAGCCTCGGTCGAGCTGCCGCGGATCGAGGGCTCGGAGACGCGGTTGCGCGAGCGGCTTGGCCCGGTCCGGGAGCGGTTCGCCTTCACCCTGCTCGACTGCCCGCCCTCGCTGGGCCCGGTGACGGTCAACGCGCTTGCCGCCGCCGACCGAGTAATCGTGCCGGTCCAGGCCGAGTACCTCGCGATCGAGGGCCTGGTCCAGTTCCTCGACACCCTCTCCCTGGTGCGCCGCGAGCTCAACCCGGCGCTGAAGCTGTCGGGCGTGCTGATCACCATGCATGACGAGCGAACCCGGCTCGCGCACGACGTCGAGCGCGAGCTTCGCCGGCACTTCCCCGAGTTGGTCTTCGAAACCGTGATCCCAAGGAGCGTCCGAGTGGCCGAATCGCCCAGCCATGGCCTGCCCGTCTCAGAGCACGCGCCGAGCTCGCGCGGCTCGACCGCCTACCGCCGCCTCGCCGAAGAGGTGGCCGCGCGTGGCTAGGGCCGGGATCGGCCGCGGCCTCGCCGCGATCCTGCCCGAGCCGGCCGCGGCCGACGAGCTCCGTGACCTGCCGGTCGCCCTGATCAAGCCGAACCCGAACCAGCCCAGGACCAGGTTCGACGAGGACTCGCTGGCCGGGCTCGCGGCGTCGATCGAGGCGAGTGGCGTCGTCCAGCCGCTGCTGGTCCGCCCCCTCAGCGACGGCAGCTACGAGCTGATCGCGGGCGAACGTCGCTGGCGGGCCGCGCGGCAGGCCGGCCTCGAACGGGTTCCCGCCGTGGTCCGCGACTCCGCCGAGGCCGAGCGGATCCAGACGGCGCTGGTCGAGAACATGGTTCGCGAGGACCTGAACCCGGTCGAGGAGGCGCGCGCCTGCGCGGCGCTGGTCGAGGACCTGGGGCTCTCGAAGGAGGACCTGGCGAAGCGGGTCGGCCGCAGCCGCCCGGCGATCTCGAACCTGATCCGGCTGCTCGATCTCCCCGACGAGGCGCTCGAGCTGCTCGAGCGCGGCGAGCTCAGTGAGGGGCACGGCCGGGCGCTGCTCCAGGTCCGCGGCAACGACGAGCGCCGCCGCATGGCCCGGAGCGCCGCCGAGCGCGGCTGGTCGGTGCGGGAGACCGAGAAGAGGGCCAAGCTGGCCGGCCAGCCAAATGGCAACGGCAAGGCTGGGAGCCGCGCGGTCAAGCTCAGCGCCGAGGAGGCTGAGGCCCTGCGCGACGCCGGTGACCGGCTCGAGTTCGCACTCGGCCACGAGGTCCGGATCCGGCCCCGCCGCGACGGCGTCGCGGTCGAGCTGCGCTTCGAGGACGTCGAGGAATTGACCGGACTCGCCAAGCGTCTCAACGGCGGCTGACCCGGGGAATCGATGCCCTACCGACGCAGAATCACGGCCGCCTGACGCCAATGACCCGCCGCTATCATCGCCCTCCAGCGGGGCGATTAGCTCAGTCGGTTAGAGCGCTTCTCTGATAAGGAAGAGGTCCCTGGTTCGAGTCCAGGATCGCCCATTGCTCAGGCACGAGAGGTGGCCGCGAGAAGGCGAGAAGCGCCTGAGGGGTCAGCATAGACCCGCTGGTGGAACCCGTCTAGAGGACCCGCGAGCGGCGCGGGTAGGAGATCGAAGTGAGCTCGCCGATTCGCCTGATCCCGCCCCTCGCGCTGATGGGGCTGATCTTCTTCCTCTCGGCCCAGTCCGACCTCTCGACCGGGCTCGGGTTCTGGGACCTCGTCCTCCGCAAGATCGCCCACATGACGGCATTCGGCCTGCTGGCGCTCCTCTGGTGGCGCGCGCTGCCCGGGCCGCGAGGCCGGGCGGGCCTGATCGCCGTCGTGATCAGCCTGCTGTACGCGGTCAGCGACGAGTACCACCAGAGCTTCGTCGCGGGCCGCCATGCCAGCGCCCTCGACGTCGGCGTCGATGCCGCCGGCATCGCCCTCGCGTATGTCCTCGCCCAGCGCGGGGCCTTCCAGTTTGGCTCCCGGCGACCCGGGCAAGGGTTCTAACGAGGAAAGTCGATCAAGGAGGAGAGATGTCCACGATCGCGATCATCGCAATCATCATCGGCGCGCTGATCATCATCGCGCTGCTGGTCGCGATGGCGAGGAAGAGCCGCGAGCGAAGAGAGCTCGGCCAGCTGCAGACGGAGGCGCAGCGGGACGACGTCTCCCACCATCGCGAGCAGGCCCAGGAGGTGCGCACCGAGGCCGCCGTCGCCGAGGAGCGGGCCAAGCGAAAGGCCACCGAGGCGGAGCTTCACGAGCAGCGCGCCGCCGGCCGAGAGCGGGAGCTGGACGAGTAGCTCGCCGCCCACGCGGACGCCTCATCGCCTCCCAGGGGGCGCGAGGGGCCTACCTATAATGGCCGTCCAGCCATCGCGCCCTCCGGGAGAGCCCGTCTCTTGCAGCAGATGCAGATCTATGGCGTCAGCTTCGACATGGTCGGCAAGCAGCCGATCGTGCTGCTGAAGACGGTCGACGGCAACAAGTTCCTGCCGATCTGGATCGGTCATCCGGAGGCGGCGGCGATCCTGATGAAGCTACAGGGCGCCTCGACTCCGAGGCCGATGACGCATGACCTGCTCAGTGACATGCTCGAGAACCTCGACGCCAAGTGCGAGCGGGTCTCGGTCACCGAGCTGCGCGACAACACCTTCTACGCGTCGATCACGATCTCGATCAACGGCTCGGAGATGGAGATCGACTCGCGGCCGTCGGACGCGCTGGCCCTCGCGGTCCGTGTCTCGGCCCCGATCTTCGCCGCCGAGGACGTGATCGCGGAGTCGGCGATCGAGTTCGAGCACGAGGTCGAGGACACCGAGGAGGTCGTCGAGAAGTTCAAGGACTTCCTCGACGAGGTCAGCCCCGAGGACTTCGCTTCGGGCGGTGATTCCTAGCCGCGGCGTTGCGCCGCGGCAGCAGCAGGTCAGGGCTGCGAAGCCGCCCGCAAGTGATTCCCAGCGGCGTCTACCCGACGGTCTCCGCCCGCGGCCGCCCGGCGAGCGCCAGCTCGAGGATCCGCTCGACCAGCGCCTCGAACTCCAGTCCCGCCGCCTCGGCCGCCATCGGCAGCAGGCTCGTGTCGGTCAGGCCGGGGGTCGCATTGACCTCCAGCACCTGCGGGCCTGCCGCGGCGAGGATCAGGTCCACCCGCCCGAAGCCCGAGCAGCCGAGCGCCCGCCAGGCGCCGAGCGCCGCCTCGGTGACGGCCCGCGCCTCCGCCTCGCCGAGCTCCGCGGGGCAGGCGAACCGGGTCCGCCCGATCTCGTACCGGGCCTCGAAGTCATAGACGTCGCTCTCCGCCGGGATCGCCTCGACCACCGGCAGCGGCTCATCACCGAGGACACCGACTGCCACCTCGCGCCCTTCGGCGAAGCGCTCGAGCAGGACCCGGTCGTCGTAGCTGAAGGCCGCGACCAGGGCCCCCGGCACCTCCTCGCCCGCCGCCGCGAGCTTGACGCCGAGTGCAGACCCCCCGCGGGCCGGCTTGACGACGAGGGGGAAGCCCAACCTGGCCTCGATCCCGTCGAGCGCATCGCCCGCGCCGAGGTCGCGGAAGGCGGTCTGGTTGAAGGCGAACCAGGCCGGCGTCGGGACGCCGGCGGCGACGAACGCATGCTTCGCGGCGACCTTGTCCATGCAGAGCGCGCAGGCGGCGACGCCAGGCCCGGTGTAGGAGACGTCGAGGATCTCGAGCAGCTCCTGGGCAGTGCCGTCCTCGCCCTGCGGCCCGTGCAGCGCGATGAACGCCCCGTCGGGTCGCTCCTTCTCCAATCGCCGGACGAGGTCGGCGCCGACGTCCAGCGAGAGGACGTCGTGGCCGAGCCGCGCCAGCGCGTCCTCCACTCGGGCGCCGCTGCGCAGCGAGACCCCGCGCTCGAGCGAGCGCCCGCCCTTGAGGACCGCGACCTTCATCGCCCGCCTCGGGCCGAGCGGCGGAACGGCAGCACATCGGCCGCGCCGGGAGGGTCCGCGGACTGGCGACCGGCGACTGGCGACCCGACTTCATGGCCCGTCAGCGTCTCGAACAGCTCGACCTGCTCGGCGATCACCTCGCCGATCCGCCGGACGCCCTCGCGGATCTCGTCCTCGGTGACGCCGGAGAAGTTGAGCCGCATCGAGCTTCCCCCGCGCCCGTCGACGAAGGCCGCCTGGCCCGGCACGAAGGCCACGTCCTCGCGCAGCGCCCGGGCGAGCAGGTCGCCCGTGTCGATGTAGTCGGGGAGGGTCGCCCAGATGAAGAGGCCGCCCTCCGGCCGGGTCCAGGCTGCCTGCGGCGGGAAGTGGGCCTCGAGCGCCTCGAGCATCACATCGCGGCGGGCCCTGTAGATGTCGATCAGGCTGGCCACGTACTCGCGCCAGCGGCGTTCGGCGAAGTACTCGCGGACGAAGTACTGGGTCAAGGTCGAGGTGCAGAGGTCGGAGGCCTGCTTGCCGAGCACGATCTTCTCCATGAGCGGCGGCGGCGCGACCGCCCAGCCGAGCCTGATCCCGGGCGACAGGATCTTCGAGAAGGTGCCCAGGTAGACGACGTAGTCGCCGCCGTCGAGCTGGTAGAGCGGCGGCAGCGGGTCGCCGCCGTAGCGCAGGAGGCCGTAGGGGTTGTCCTCGGCGACGATCACCTCGTGGTGGGCGGCGAGCTCGACGAGCCGGCGGCGCCGCTGCAGAGACAGCGTCACGCCGGCGGGATTCTGGAATGTCGGGACGGAGTAGATGAACTTCGGCCGGCGCCCCGCAGCCTCGAGTTCGCCGAGCACCCGCTCCAACTCGTCCACCCGCATCCCGTCCTCGTCGGTCTCGACCTGGATCACGTCGGCCTGGTAGCTCGAGAAGACCGGCACCGCGCCCGGGTAGGTGGGGGCCTCGCAGATCACCGGGTCCCCTGGGTCGACCAGCGTCTTGCAGACCAGGTCGATCGCCTGCTGGCCGCCCGTTGTCACGATCACGTCCTCGGAATCGGGAAGCATCCCCTCCGCACCCATCACCTCGAGGATGCAGTCGCGGGTTTCCTCGAAGCCCTCGGTCGGGCCGTACTGGAGCGCCTGCGCCGCCGACTCCTGCGCGATCTTCGTCATCTGCGCGGCGAAGGTGCCGGGTGGGAAGGTCGAGGTATCGGGCAGGCCGCCGGCCAGCGAGATCACCTCGGGGCGGGCGGTGACCGCCATCAGGTCGCGCATCGCCGAGGAGCGCATCACCCGCGTCCGCTCGGCGAACAGCCCCGCGTAGCGCTCGAGGTCGCGGCTGGTCGAGTGGGCGCGCCGCCGGTGGGGCGGTTCGGTCATGCGCAGAGTGTTGCCGATGCCACGGGCGTGTGAGAGGGTGTCGCCCCATGGGGGCCCGTGCTCTCATCCGTGTCTCGTCCGTCGCGGCGGTGGCCCTGGCCGTGGCCCTGCCGGGCCACGCCCTCGCCCGCGATGGCAAGGTCGACCGCAGCTTCGGCGGCGGTCGCGTCATTCTCAGCTTCGACCCGGGAGGAGGGGCGGAGGGACCGACCTCGCTGATCCCGCTCCGGTCCGGCGGCGTCTTCTCCGGCGGGATCGGCGGCGGCAACGGCTGGGGCCTCTCCCTCCACGACCGCGCCGGCAACCCCTTCGGCTTCGGCGGCGATGGCCTGGCCTACCACAAGATCACCACACCCAGCCCCCCAGGTTTCTCCGCGCCGGCGGAGTTCAGCCGCGCCCCGGGCGGGGGCTGGATCGGCGTGGGCTTCGCCGACGAGGGCGGCCCGCGATCGGTTGCGATCGCCCGGTTCACGGCGGCCGGCGAGCTGGATCCGTCGTTCGGCAACGATCCGCCCAACGCCACAGGCGATGGCATCGTCAGGATCGACTTCCCCGGAACCGAGGATTTCGCCACGGGCGTCGACCTCGACCGCTCCGGACGGCTCGTGGTGTCCGGCTTCAGCAGGGCGGGGCCGATGACGCACAGGCTGTGGGTGATGCGCCTCATGCCCGACGGCTCGCCTGATTCCACCTTCGGCACCGCGGGCCTCGTGTCGCCCCTCCTCGGCGCGAATGACCAGGCCGAGGACGTGGCGGTCCTCCGCAACGGCCGGATCCTGGTGGCGGGGGTCTCGGACGGCGACCTGGTCGTGATCCGGGTCACGCCGAGCGGGACGCTCGACGGGGCCTTCGGCGGCGGCGACGCGATTGCCGAGGTGCCGGGTTTCGGAATCGAACTGGAGAGCAACGCGAAGCTCGCGCCGCTGCCGAACGGCAAGATACTTGTGGGGGTGAACGACGGCGAGGTCAGCGGCTTCACTTCCAACGCCGTCGTCGGGGTCGCACGGTTCAGCAAGTCGGGCGTGCTCGACAGGGCCTTTTCCGGTGACGGGCTGCAGCGGATCGCGACCGGCGACTCCCAGTACTTCGGCGACATCGCGGTCGCCGACGACGGGACCATCGTGATCAATTCCGCCTTCCGGGCCGGTCCGGGCGGGACGGACAACCAGGCTCTTGTCATCCGGCTCCGGCCCAGTGGTGCTCGCGACCGGGCATTCGGCGACCGCGGCCTCGTCTTCTACGGGCAGCCGGATGTCTCCGAGCGCGGCGGACCCGTGGCGATCACCGGGGACCGGCGGATCTACATCGCCGCCGACATCTCCGATGGCACTTCCGGAAACGGGGTCATCGCCCGCCTGTTCGGCGACACCCGCCGGCCGGGGACGAAGATCACGGCCGGGCCGAAAGGCGAGGTCCCACCCGGCCGCTATCGCTTCCGGTTTCGCGCGCTGCGCGACGTCCACACGAAGTTCCAGTGCTCGCTGGCGGCCGCGAAACCGAACAGCCGCCGGGCGGACAGCTTTCGTTCCTGCCGCTCTCCGTTCAACGTCCGCGTGACCCCGGCGCCGACTACATGCTGCGGGTCAGGGCGATCGACCGCGCCGGCAACGTCGACAAGACCCCCGCCA
>DATFPK010000080.1:0-18401 GCA_035264885.1 Solirubrobacterales bacterium | reverse complement strand
TAGAGCTCGACGATGAGCTGCTCCTGAACCGGCGCCGAGATCTCGGAGCGCTCGGGCAGGCGCAGGACCTTCGCCGTCAGGGCATCGTGGTCGGCCTGCAGCCAGGCCGGCACGGTCGAAACCAGCTCTGTCGCCGTCCGGACGGTGTCGCCGGCGGCCGAGTCGACCTTGATCGAGATCACGTCCTCGGACCGCACCTGGTAGCTCGGTATGTCCACGCGCCGCCCGTTGATCATCCAGTGCCCGTGGCGGATGAGCTGGCGCGCCTGCCGCCGGGAGGCGGCGAACCCGAGCCGCACGAGGACGTTGTCGAAGCGTGACTCGAGCAGTCGCAGGAGATTCTCTCCGGTCACGCCGGGCTGGCGCGAGGCCTTGTCGTAATAGGCCCGGAACTGGTTCTCGAGGATCTGGTAGTAGCGCCGCGTCTTCTGCTTCTCGCGGAGCTGCTGGCGGTACTCGGACTGCCGCATGCGCCCGCGGCCGTGCTCGCCGGGCGGGTAGGACCGGCGCTCGACGCCGCACTTGTCGGTGAAGCAGCGCTCGCCCTTGAGGAACAGCTTCTGTCCCTCGCGGCGGCACTGCTTGCATTGGGCTCCGGTGTCCCGCGCCATCAGACTCGCCTCCGCTTCTTGGGCCGGCAGCCGTTGTGGGCCTGGGGGGAGACGTCCTTCACGGTCGTCACGTCGAGGCCGGCGGCCTGGAGGGAGCGGATGGCGGTCTCGCGGCCCGAGCCGGCGCCCTTGGCGAACACCTCGACTCGCTGGAGCCCATGCTCCATGCCCTTCTTGGCCGCCGAGTCGGCGGTCACCTGGGCGGCGAACGGCGTCGATTTGCGCGAGCCCTTGAAACCGGCGCTGCCGGCCGACTCCCAGGCGAGGACATTGCCCTCCATGTCGGTGAGCGTGACGATCGTGTTGTTGAAAGAGGTCTTTATGTGGGCCTGCCCGTAGGCGACGTTCTTCTTGACGCGGCGCCGTGAGCGGCCCTTCTGCTGCTTCTTCTGTGCCACCTGGCTCCTGACTACTTGGGCGACGGCGCCTTGCGCCTGCCCGCCACGCTCATCCGGCGCGGTCCCTTGCGACCGCGCGCATTGGTCTTCGTCCGCTGGCCCCGAACCGGAAGGCCGCGCCGATGGCGGAGCCCGCGGTAGGCGCCGATCTCCATCAGGCGCTTGACGTTCTGCGATCGCTCGCGCCGCAGGTCACCCTCGACCGAGCGAGATTCGACCGCGTCGCGCAGCTTGATGACCTCGTCCTCGGTCAGGTCCTTCACCGGCGTATCCGGGTCGATCCCGGTCTCGCGCAGCATCTCCTGAGCCGTGGGCTGCCCGACGCCGAAGACGTACGTGAGGCCGACCTCGATCCGCTTGTTGACCGGGATGTTGACCCCCGCGATCCGCGCCATCGGCTAGCCCTGCCTCTGCTTGTGGCGCGGGTTCTGGCAGATCACGAGCACGGCGCCGCCCCGCCGGATGATCTTGCACTTCTCGCACATGGGTTTTACGGACGCTCGGACTTTCATCGCCCTTCTGATTCGTATCGAAATAGGAGGCCCTGCGGCTCCAGGAGATGAGCCACGGGCACGCACAAACCGGCCTTGGGCCGACCGGGAAATATAACAGGGTCGAGCTGCGGCCCGTGCTCAGGGAACCGCGTTCCTGAGCGTCACGACCTGCTGGAAGGTGGGACGGTTCTGGAACGGGTAGGAGCCGATCTCGATGCCCGAGGCCACGGTCGGGCGGTTGCGGTCGAAGCATTGCGGGTCGGGGTCGTCCTCACAGGCGCCGCGGCCGTAGAGCTCGTGCGGGGTGACCCCGAGCGCCTTGCGCAGGGAGCCGCGCAGGGCGGCCCGGCAGCGCTTCGCCGACCCGCGGCCGCAGTAGCCGCGGCTCCAGGCGCGCGCGCCGCCTCCGAAGACGGTTCGCAGGTCCTTCGACGCGTACCCCCACCAGCCGCCGAAGTAGTCAGGGGCGGCCGGGGAGCCGCGCGTGTGGTCGCCGCTGGCGAGCATCGAGAGGAGGCGCCCATAGGCGGCCTTGCCGAGGGCCGGCCTGAACTCGGCCCGGACCAGGAGCGGCCACCAGGCGTCCATCAGGATCACGGCGCGCTCGTGGGCGTACTCCCCGTCGCCGTTGAGGTCGCGGCGGTGGGCCCCGTCGCGATGCCAGGCGCGCAGCAGGCGCGCGGCGCGAGCCAGCTTGCCCTTCGGCTTGCCGAGCGCCGCGAGCAGCTGCGGCAGCAGCCGGTAGCCGCGGAGGTCCTGGGTGGCGGGGTTCTCCATCGCCCGGACGAGCTGGGCGATCGACATCCGCCGCTTGCCGCGGGTCCCGGCGCGCACCTTGTCGCTGATCATCTGGGAGCGGTGGAGGGCGCTGTAGGCGTACTGGTCGTCGGCCGCGGCCCAACCCGGCGCCTGCTTGTTGTTCCAGGAGACGAGGAACGGCGGGTCCACCGCGTGGGGGTGCCGGCGCTGGGGCAGCCACTCGGCGTCGTGTCGGTCGCCGCTCGGATCGAAGCCCTTCCAGTCGAACCGGCCGGTGCCGAGGATCGGGAAGTCGGGCGAGGTCCCGCGGGCCCGGCGCGGATACCACCCGGTGAGCTGGTAGGCGATGTGCTTCGAGTCGAGGTAGGACCAGTTGAACGCGAAGTTCATCTTCTTGGCCGCCCGATAGAAGGACTTGGGCCCGCCGCGCATGAACTTCGGGTCGTTCAGCCGCTTGAAGAAGAGCGCCGAGTCGGCCTCGTGGAAGTAGGTCGAGCGGGCGATCACGAACGCCACCCTCCGCTTGCCGACCCGGCCGCGAGCGGTGACGATCCCGTGGACCGTCCGGTACGCGGTCAGCGTCTCGGATCCCGGAGGCGAATCGTCGACCGCGTTCGGTGTCCAGGCGTTCTCGCGGGTGAGCTTCTTCATCGGCCGGCACTTGCCGCGCCAGCGGTAGTGGAATTTGTCGCGGCAGAGGACCTCGGCGAAGGTGTCGACGTTGTCGGAGGTCGCGGTCGTGGCGCTCCAGGCGTAGTCGCGGCCGTGCCCGAGCAGGACATAGAGGCCGACCCCCGGGAAGGTCGCGCCGCGCGCGTCGATACCGGGGCCGTGGATGTCCATCTCCATCAGGATCTGCGGCTCGTAGTAGCCGACCTGGGGGCCGAGGACCCCGATCGGGTGGCCCGTCCTCGACTCGCGAGCGGAGACGAGCTCCCAGTTCGAGGCGTGCATGTCGCGGCGGATCGCCTCGACCAGGCGGGCGCCGAACCCGGCGATCCCCGCGTAGTCCCGCTCGGCGGCGTTGACCCGCCGCCCGTTGACGGGGGGCGCCACCGGCGCCGGCTTGACCGAGCCGGGCGCCGGGATCGCCAGCCCCCGCTTCGCGAATGGGCTGGCGGTCTCGTAGGGGAAGCGGCGGCTGAGCGTCGTCGGCGCCTCGGGGTCGTTCTTGGCGCGGAAGTCGGACCACACGCGCCTTCCGGCCCGGGCGCCGAACCGGCGCTGGATCGCCCGCAGGGTCAGGGCCGAGTCGAGCTCACGCCCGCCCCCCTTGCCGAAGATACCGCCGATCAGCGACGCCTCGGCGACCAGGTCGCTGACCGACCACGGGGCGGGCGCCTTGCCCACCGCCGCGTACTCGGCCGGCATCAGCGTCGGGTTGGCCAGCGCGTCCTGGACGTAGGCATTGATGCCGTCGATGTAGGCCTGGCCGTCGCGCTGGAGCGCGCGGCCCTCCTTGCCGTAGTACTCGTCGGCGAGCGCGAACTGACGGTTCAGCTCGGCATCGGTGTACGGCGCGAACTGCCACTGGGCGCGGTCCATGGCCCGATTCGAGGGGGAGCCGCCGACGAACGAGGAAAGCTGGGCGCGGCCGGTGTGGCGGAGGATGTCCATCAGGAACAGCCGGTCCTGTGCGTTCGCGTAGCCCGCCCCGAACATCGCGTCGGCCCGCGTATCGCCGTAGACGTGGGGGACGCCGTAGGCCGAATCACGCTGAATCGTCACACCGGGTCGCGGCGTGACCGTCGACTCGACCTCTCCGGCGCGGACGCCGAAGGTGGCGTCCTTGAAGTACTTCCGCACGTCCTTGTCGGTCAGGGTCGGCTCGGCGAGCAGCAGGTCGTCGTAGAGCGGCTGCTGGTCGGTCCAGTGCTCGGGGTAGGCGCCGGTGCTCAGGTACGCGACGAGCTCAGCCGCGTTGTCGGTCCCCTTCTCTCCCGGCGGCAGGACGTTGCGGAACCCGCCGGCGTCATGCGTGCCGTAGGGCTCGACCTGGGCGGCGGCGGCGGGAGCCAATGCGAGCGCGCAGACGAAGGCCGCCCATGCCGGACCCGCACGCCTCCATCTCCTGATCCCGCTTCTCATGCCGCTGCGGCGTACCCCACGCCACGCCCGAGTATAGGTCGACGGCCACCGACGGCGCGCCGCTCGGAGCGCCCTACAGCTGCTCGTGCCAGGGGGTGAGGATCCGGGGCCCGTCCGCGGTCACGGCGACCGTGAACTCGAAGTGGGCGGCGAGGGATCCGTCCTGCGAGTAGACGGCCCAGCCGTCGTCGCCCATCTGGACGAGGGGGCCGCCGACGTTGACCATCGGCTCGATCGCGAAGACCATCCCCTCCTCGAGGAGCGGGCCGCGCCCCGGCTCACCGAAGTTGGGGATCTGGGGGTCCTCGTGCATGTCGCGGCCGATGCCGTGACCGACCAGGGTCCGGATGACCGAGAGACCGTCGAGCTCGACGGTCTTCTGGATCGACGCGGAGATGTCGCCCAGGTGGTTGCCGGGCACAGCCTGCTCGATCCCGTCGAAGAGGGCCTGCTTCGTAGTGTCGAGCAGCCCCCGCGCGCCGGGCGTCACCGGCCCGACGGGAAGGGTCACGGCGCCATCGGCGACCCAGCCGTCCTTGGTGACTCCGACGTCGATCGAGAGGATGTCGCCGCGCTTCAGCTCGTAGGGGCCGGGGATGCCGTGGACGACCATCGAGTTGGGGGAGGTGCAGATCGAGCCGGGGAAGCCGCGGTAGCCCTTGAACGACGGATCGGCGCCCTGGGAGCGGATGTAGCGCTCAGCCGCGTCGTCGAGCTCTGCGGTGGTGACGCCGGGACGGACCTTCGACGTGAGCATCCGCATGCAGCGCGCGTGGATCCGCCCGGCCTCCGCCATCTGCTCGAGCTGCTCCGGGGTCTTCCTGATGATCATCCGGTACACGGTTCCCTACCCAGGCTAACGGCGGGGTGTACGGGTCTCAGGCGCTCTCGCGGCTCTCGAGCCGGGAGAGCACGTCCCGGATGTCCGCTGCGACGTCATCCGGGTCGCGGGCGCCGTCGACCCGCTCGAGCAGCGCCTTCTCCTCGTACCAGGAGACGAGCGGCGCGGTCTTCTCCTGGTACTGCTCGAGCCGCCGTCGGACCACTTCCGGCTTGTCGTCGTCGCGGACGACGAGGGGGCTCCCGTCGATGTCGCAGACGCCCTCCTCCTTGGGCGGGTTGAACTCGACGTGAAAGACGTGGCCGCCTTCCTCGCACGTGCGGCGGCCGCTGAGGCGACGGACGACCTCGTCGTCGTCGACGTCGATGAGGATGGCCGCGCTGAGCTCCCGCTCGAGCCGGTCGCACTCCTCCGCCAGGGCCTCGGCCTGGGGGACGGTCCGCGGGAACCCATCGAGGATGAAGCCGCCCTTCGCCTCGTCCGAGCAGATCCGCTGCCCGATCATGCTGATGATCAGCTCGTCGGGGACCAGGTCGCCCGCATCCATGTACTCCTTGGCCTGGCGGCCGAGGTCGCTGTCCTCGCGAACCTCAGCTCGGAGGATGTCGCCGGTCGCGTAGTAGGGCAGGTCGTGGTCACCCTGCAGCCGTTCGCCCTGGGTGCCCTTGCCGGATCCGGGAGGCCCGAGCAGTACGAGGTTCAGGTCAGACATCGGCGCGCTGCGGCCGGCGCTACTTCAGGAAGCCTTCGTAGTTGCGCATCATCAGCTGGGCCTCGAGCTGCTTCACCGTGTCGAGCGCGACGCCGATCACGATCAGGATCGAGGTGCCGCCGAAGTAGAAGTTGGCCGACGTCTGGTTGATCAGGATCGTCGGCAGCGCCGCCACGGCACCCAGGTAGAGGGCCCCCGGGAAGGTCAGCCGGGAGAGGATACGGTCGAGGTACTCGGCGGTCGGCCGGCCGGGTCTCACCCCGGGGATGAACCCCCCGTACTTCTTCAGGTTGTCGGCCTGGTCGACCGGGTTGAAGGTGACCGCCGTATAGAAGTACGTGAAGATGATGATGAAGAACACCTCGCCGACCACGTAGGCCCAGCTGTTCGGGCTGAAGAACGCGGCGAAGTCGAGCGCCGCCGGGGTGTTCAGCAGCTGCCCGATGGTCGGCGGGAAGGCCATGATCGAGGCGGCGAAGATGACCGGGATGACGCCGGCCATGTTCACCCGCAGCGGCAGATAGGTCGATCCGCCCGACGTCATCCGCCGTCCGACCACGCGCTTCGCGTACTGGACCGGGATCCGCCGCTGGCCCTCCTGGACGAAGACGATCGCGACGATCACGGCCAGGGCGACGAACGGCATCATCACCACGAAGACCTGGTCGGGGTTCGTCCACCACTTCTGGATCCCGACCGGGATCGAGGCGGCGATCGAGGCGAAGATCATCAGGGAGATCCCGTTCCCGATCCCGCGCTGGGTGATCAGCTCGCCCAGCCACATCAGCAGCGTGCAGCCGGCCGTCAGGCAGATGACGATCAGGAATGTCTTGCCGAAGGTCAGCTGGCCGACGACGCTCGTGCCGGCCTGGCTCTGGAACGACCGGAACAGGAAGACGTAGCCCAGCGACTGCGCGAAGGCCAGGACCACGGTCAGGTACCGCGTGTACTGCGTGATCTTCTGCTGGCCGACCTCGCCTTCCTTCTGGAGCCGCTCCAGCGACGGGACTACGACGGTCAGGAGCTGGAGGATGATCGAGGCCGTGATGTAGGGCATGATCCCCAGGGCAAAAAGGGAGAGCCGAGCGAGGCTGCCGCCCGAGAAGAGATTGAGGAAGCCGAGGATGTTCGAGCCCTTGAAGTTCTGCTCGATCTCCTTGACGGTGTCGACGTCGACCCCCGGTGCTGGGATGTAGGCCCCGAGCCGGTAGAGGGCCAGGATCGCCGCGGTGAAGGCGATCTTCCGGCGGATGTCCGGAACGCTGAAGGCGTTGGCGATCGTCTTGAGCATCGGTTACTCGGGCGCCGAGGGCAGTACTTCACATGTTCCGCCGGCGGCTTCGATCTTCTCCCGCGCCGCGGCGCTGAAGCCGTGGGCGCGGACGGTCAGCTCCTTGGAGATCTCGCCGCGGGCCAGGATCTTGACCGGGTCCGACCGCTTCGCGAGGCCCTTCTCGCGAAGCGAGTCCGGCGTCACCTCGGCGCCCGAGTCGAAGCGGTCGTCGAGGTCGGCGAGGTTGACGGGCTGGGTCCGGGTCCGGAAGTTCTCGAACGGCATCGACTTCTGCATGTGCGGCCCGCGCAGCTTGCGCATCCGCATGTGGATCGGGTTCTGGCCGCCCTCGTAGGCGGCCTTGCGCTTGGCGCCCGCGCGGGCGCCGTAGCCCTTGTGGCCGCGCCCCGAGGTCTTGCCCAGGCCGGAGCCCTCGCCGCGCCCCAGGCGCTTGCGTGGCCGGCGCGACCCCGGCTTCGGCTTCAGGTTGTGCAGCCCGATCTCCTCGGGCGGCGGCGAGCCCGCCATCAGCCCTCCACCTCCACCAGGTGATCGACCACGCGAAGCTGGCCGCGCAGCTGCGGCGTGTCGTCGCGCTCCACGGCCTTGCCGATCCGGCCGAGGCCGAGCGCCTTCAACGTCGCGCGCTGCCTCGGGTTCGTCCCGTTCTGGCTGCGGACCTGCTTAATCACCATTGCCGGCCGCCTCCTCACCAGAACCACTGCCGGCTGCGTCCTCGCTCCCGTTCGGGCCAGCACCAACCGGCGATTCAGCCTGCTGGCCCTCGCTCTCGCGTCCGGGCGCAGCCGGGTCCCCGCCCTCCTCATGGCTGCCATTGGACACGGGCTTCAGGTGCAGACCGAGCACCTCGTTGACGCTCAGGCCGCGGAGCTCGGCCACCTGCTCGGGCCGGCGAAGGCGGACGAGGCCGTCCATGGTCGCCTTGACCAGGTTGATGGGGTTCTGGGTACCGATGCTCTTGGTGAGCACGTCGCGGACGCCGCCGAGCTCGAGCACCGCGCGGACGCCGCCGCCCGCGATCACGCCGGTACCGGGGCTCGCGGGCCGGAGGACGACGTGACCGGCGCCGAAGCGGCCGATGATCCGGTGCGTGATCGTCTGGCCGTACTTGGGCACCCTGATCAGGTTCTTGCGGGCGTCTTCGACGCCCTTCTGGATCGCCAGCGGCACCTCGCGGGCCTTGCCATAGCCGATCCCGACGACCGAGTCCTCGTCGCCGACGGCGACCAGCGCCGTGAACGAGAAGCGACGACCGCCCTTGACCACCTTGGCGACGCGGTTGATCTCGATCACGCGCTCCTGGAGGTCCAGCCCGCGGGGGCTGATGGTCTCCACGTTTGTCAGGTCGTATCCCTTCATGAGCGACGGTCCAAGGTAGCGGACTAGAAGCGCAGTCCCTTCTCGCGGGCGCCGTCGGCGAGGGCCCTCACGCGGCCGTGGTAGCGGTAGCCGCCGCGGTCGAAGACACAGGCCTCGATCCCGGCTGCCGACGCGCGTTCGGCGAGCAGCTCCCCCGCCCGCTTTGCCTGCTCCCCGGGGTTCAGGTCGCGCAGCTCGGGCTCGGTCCAGCTCACGGCGGCGAGGGTGTGACCCCGGCCGTCGTCGATCAGCTGAGCGAAGACGCCGCGGTTGGAGCGGTAGACCGACAGGCGGGGCCGCTCGGCGGTCCCGGTGACCTTGGCCCGGACGCGGCGGCGCCGGCGCAGCCTGCGGTGCGGCTTGGCGAGGACGGTCATGCGCGCTTACCGACCTTGCGGGCGACCTGCTCGCCCCTGTAGCGGATGCCCTTGCCCTTGTATGGCTCGGGTGGCCGGCGCTTGCGGATGTCGGCTGCAACCTGCCCGACGAGCTGCTTGTCGATGCCGCGGACGATGATCTCGGTCGGCTGCGGTACCTCGAAGTCGATGCCCTCGGGAGCCTCGATCGCAACCGGGTGCGAGAAGCCGAGCGCGAGCTCGAGGATCCGGCCGCGGAGGTTGGCGCGGTACCCGACGCCCTGGATCTCGAGCCGTTTCTCGTAGCCGTCGGTGACTCCCTCGACCATGTTGGCGATCAGGCTCCGGGTCAGGCCGTGCAGGGCGCGGTGCTCCCCCCGGTCGGTCGGACGCTCCACGGTCAGCGTGCCGCTCTCCTGCTCGACCTTCATGTCGGTCGAGACGTCCTCGGTCAGCTCGCCCTTCGGGCCCTTCACGGCGACGCGGCCAGGGGCGACCTCGACCGTGACGCCGTCGGGGAGGTCGATTGGCTTTCTGCCGATGCGGCTCACGCGCTCACCAGACGTAGGCCACGACTTCGCCGCCGACGCCGGCGGCGTTCGCCTCGTGACCGGTCATCACGCCGCGCGAGGTGCTGACGATCGCCGTGCCGGTCCCGCCGTACACCCGGGGGACGCTCCCGTGGTCGACGTAGCGGCGACGGCCCGGGCGCGATACCCGCTCGAGGCCGGTGATCACGGGCTGGCGGTCCTGCGTGTACTTGAGCCGGATCCGAATCAGCTCGCCGATCCGGGCGGGCTCGGAGGCGTAGTCGGTGATGTAGCCCTGCTCCTTGAGGATCCGGGACATCTCGACCTTGAGACGCGAGGCGGGGACCTCCACCTCGTCGTGCCCGGAGCCGAGCGCGTTGCGGATCCGGGTCAGGTAGTCGGCGATTGGGTCGGTCAGCATTGGTCCTACCAGCTCGACTTGGTCATCCCTGGGACGTAGCCGTTGTGCGCGGCCTCGCGCAGACAGATCCGGCAGAGGCCGAACTTGCGGAAGTAGGCACGGGGGCGGCCGCAGCGCCGGCAGCGGTTGTGCTGCCTCGTGCTGTACTTGGGCTTGCGCCGCTGGGCGGCGAGTTTCGACGTCTTTGCCATCAGTCAAACGCCGCCCGAATGCTCTGGCTTCGCTCGCTCGAGTCAGTCATCACCATCTTCTTTCTCGCTTGCTCCCGCGTCCGCTTCGGCCGGGGTTTCTCCGCCCTCTTCGCCCTCCTCGGGCTCGGCCGGCTTCTCATATGCCTCGGGGTTCTCTTCCTTGAGCTGCTCGAGCGCCGCCTGCTCGGCCTCCGCCCGCTGCCGGGCCTCCTCGCGACGGCGTTCCTCCTCGGCGGCGGCCTCGGCTTCGGGGTCGCCGCTCCCGGGACGGCCCTCGGCCGCGAACGGCATGCCGAGCCCGAGAAGCAGCTCGAACGCCTCCTCGTCGGTGGCGGCGCTCGTCGTGATCGTAACGTCGAGGCCGCGGACCTGGTCGACCGAGTCGTAGTCGATCTCGGGGAAGATCAGCTGCTCGCGGATTCCCATCGAATAGTTGCCGCGCCCGTCGAAAGATCGCGGGTTCAGGCCCCGGAAGTCGCGAATCCGCGGGATCGCGATCGAGAGCAGGCGATCGAGGAACTCCCACATCCGCGCCCGGCGGAGCGTCACGGACACGCCGACCGGCATGCCCTCGCGGACCTTGAAGGACGCGATCGACTTCCGCGCCCGGCGCACGCTGGGGCGCTGGCCGGCGATCGTCGCGAGCTGCTCGGTGGCGGCGTCGAGCATCTTCGAGTCCTGCTTCGCCTCGCCGACCCCCATGTTCAGGGTGATCTTCTCGACCCGCGGAACGGCCATCGGCGAGGAGTAGCCGAAACGGCGGGTGAGCTCCGGCGAAATCTCCTGCTCGTAGCGCTCGCGCAGGCGCGGCGGCGGGGCCGCCTGGGTGCTCTCGGGTGTCGCGGTCCCGGCTTCCATCACTCGATCGGGGAGTCGCTGCGCTTCGAGTACCGTTCGCGGCCGCCGTCGGCGCCGCGGCGGACACCCACCCGGGTCGGCTTGTTGTCCTTGGGGTCGAGCAGCATCACGTTGGAGACGTGGATCGGCCCCTCCTTCTCGATGATCCCGCCGGCCTCGCCGCCGCGCTGGGTGTCCTTGACCGAGCGCGGGCGCTGGTGGCGCTTGACGATGTTGAGGTGCTCGACGTAGACCTTCTGGCGCTTGGGATCGGTGCGGATCACGCGGCCGGTCTTGCCCGCGTCCTTGCCGCTGATCACGACCACCTGGTCGTCGGTCCGGATCTTCATCTTCTTCATAGGACTTCTGGGGCGAGCGAAACGATCTTCATGAAGTTGCGGTCGCGCAGCTCGCGAGCGACGGGTCCGAAGATCCGCGTCCCGCGCGGGTTGTTCTGGGGGTCGATCAGTACGGCTGCGTTCTCGTCGAACGAGATGTAGGTGCCGTCCCGGCGGCCGAACTGCTTGCGAGTTCGGACGACGACGGCCTCGACGACCTCGCCCTTGCGGACGCCGCCCTGCGGGCTCGCGTGCTTGACCGTGGCGGTGATCACGTCGCCGACCCCGGCGTAGCGGCGGTGGGATCCGCCCTTGACGCGGATGCAGAGGATTACCCGGGCGCCCGAGTTGTCCGCAACCCGCAGCTTCGTCTCCTGCTGGATCACGTGGTCCTACCTCGCCTTCTCCACGACCTCGAGGAGACGCCAGCGCTTCAGCTTCGAGAGAGGCCGGGTCTCGACCACCCGGACGACGTCGCCGGCGCCGGCCTCGTTGCGCTCGTCGTGCGCATGCAGGGTGCGGGATTGCCGGACGACCTTCTCGTAGACCCGGTGGCGGCGGGCGATGTCGATCCGCACCGTGATCGTCTTGTCGGCCTTGTCGGACACGACGACGCCTTGCCGCACCTTGGGCGCGTTTGCGGCGCGCTCCGCCGGTGGCGTGCCCGTGCCCGGCTGGCGCTTGGCCCGCGCCGACTGGCGGTAGCGCCGCCGTGCCTCGGCCAGCGCCCGGCGCTGCTCGGCCCGCTCAGTCGCCCGTTCCTCGGACGACCGCTGCGGCCGCGCCTCACCGGGCTCCCGCGAGCGCAGCAGCCTCGCCCTGTCCTTCCAGGGCAGATCGGCAAGCGGATCATCCTCAGAATCACCGCCGGCTGCGTCCTCGCTCTCGCTCGGGCTCGCCTCAACCTCCGAATCGGTCTGCGAGCCCTCGCTCTCGCGTCCGGGCGCAGCCGGGCCAGCGGAACCCTGCTCAGCCACTGGTTCGTCTGAGGCCGCCTCCTCGGACTCCTCATCCGCGGGTGGCGCGGATGGCGGATCCTCCGCGTCAGCGGAGGAGGCGTCATCGGCAACAGGACCCGCCGCCGATTCGTCCGTGGGGTCGGGCTCGGGAGCCTCAGCCTGAGGCTCCTGCTCCTGCTCCTGCCCAGTTGTCTCGTTCTTCTCTTCCTCAGCCATCACTCACGCGTCAACTCCCTGTCCACGTCGATCCCCCGCTGCCTCGCGATCGTCAGCAGGCGGGCGACGTCGCGCCGGGCCTCACCCAGCCGAGCGGTGTTCTCGAGCTCTCCGGTCGCGTGGCGGAAGCGCAGGTTGAACGCTTCCTCCTTGGCGTCGCGCAGGCGCGAGACAAGGTCCGCGTCCTTCAGATTATGGGCCTCCGCAGGCTTCACTCGGTGGCTCCCTCGCGGCTCACGAACCTGGTCTTGACCGGCAACTTGTGACCCGCGAGCCGCATCGCCTCACGAGCGAGGTCCTCGGGCACGCCGGCCAGCTCGAACATCACGCGGCCCGGCTTGACGACGGCCACCCAGCCCTCCGGGTTGCCCTTGCCCGAGCCCATTCGGGTCTCCGCGGGCTTCTTCGTGTAGGGCTTGTCCGGGAAGACGTTGATCCAGACCTTCCCACCCCGCTTGATCTTTCGGGTCATCGCCACCCGCGCGGCCTCGATCTGGCGATTGGTGATCCAGCCGCGCTCGAGCGACTTCAGGCCGTACTCGCCGAAGGCGACGGTGCTGCCGCCCTTGGTGTTGCCGCGGCGCCTGCCGCGCATGACCTTGCGGTGCTTGACCCGCTTCGGCATCAGCATCAGCGCCCACCTCCGCGCGGGCCGCCGCGGCCGCCGCCCCTGGGCGGCCGGCCGCCGCCGGGTCCGCCGGGTCCGCCGGGCGAGTCGCCGTCGGACATGCGGTCGGAGCGGAAGCCCTCGGGCATCACCTCGCCCTTGTTGATCCAGCACTTGACGCCGATCCGGCCGGTCGTGGTGCGCGCCTCGAAGAACCCGTAGTCGATGTCGGCCCGGAGCGTGTGGAGCGGCACCCGGCCGTCGGAATAGCCCTCGGTGCGGGCCATCTCGGCCCCGCCGAGACGGCCGGAGACCTGGACCCGGACGCCCTTCGCGCCAGAGCGCATCGCCGAGGTCAGCGCCCGTTTCATCGCCCGGCGGAAGGCGACCCGGTTCTGCAGCTGCTCGGCGATCGACTGGGCGACGAGCTTGGCGTCGAGCTCGGGGCGCTTGACCTCGCGGATGTTGACCTTGACCGGCTTCCCGGTCAGCTTGTGGAGGTCCTTGCGGAGGGCGTCGACCTCGCTGCCCGACTTGCCGATCACGATCCCGGGACGAGCCGTGTGGATGTCGACCGAGATCTCGCCGCGACGCTCGATCGTGATGTCCGAGAGGCCGGCGTGGGCGAGCTTGCCCTCGATGTGGTCGCGGATCGCCAGGTCCTCGAGCAGGACGTCGGCGAAGTCGCGCTCGTTGAACCAGTTGGACTTCCAGTCGTGGATGTAGCCGACCCGGAACCCCTCGGGGTGGATCTTCTGTCCCATCAGCGGCCCTCCTCGGGGCTCAGGGCGACCGAGATGTGGCTCGTTCGCTTGTTGATCCGGGTCGCGCGGCCGAGGGCGCGAGGGCGATAGCGGCGCAGCGTCGGGCCCTCGTCGACGGTGATCTCGGCCACCCGCATCTCGTCGGCGACCAGGTCGTGGTTGTTCTCGGCGTTCGAGGCGGCCGACTCGATCAGCTTCTGGATGTCGCGCGCGGCATTGCGTGGCGAGAAGGCGAGCAGCGCCCGGGCCCTCTCGATCTGCATTCCGCGGACCTGGTCGGCGACCAGGCGAGCCTTCCTGGGAGCCACCCGGACGTAGCGGGCGCTCGCCCGCACTACGGGCAGGGCCGGAGCTTCCGGCTTGGCGCGGCTCTTCGGCTTCGACTCGGCCCTCTTCGAGGCGGCCTTCTTGGTGGCCGGCTGGCTCTTCTTCGAAGCCGGCTTCCTGGCGCCCGAGTCGGTCTTCTTCGCCGCGGGCCTGCGAGCCGGCTTTTTCGCGCCGCTCTTTTCCTTCGCCCCGGTCGTCTTCTTCTCCTCGGCCATCGCTAGCCGCCTCGGGAGTGGGATCGGAAGGTCCTGGTCGGCGCGAACTCGCCGAGCTTGTGGCCGACCATCGACTCGGAGATGAACACCGGCACGTGCTTGCGGCCGTCGTGGACGGCGATCGTGTGCCCGACCATCTCCGGGAAGATCGTCGAGTGCCGCGACCAGGTCTTGACCATCTGCTTCTGCCCGGACTCGTTCATCGCCTCGATCCGCCGGATCAGGCGCTCCTCGACGAACGGCCCCTTCTTTGTCGATCGACCCATCGCCGCTACCTCTTCTTCTTCCCGCGACGGCGGCCGCGCACGATGTATCGGTCGGAAGCCTTGCCCTTCTTGCGGGTCCGGTAGCCGAGGGTCGGCTTGCCCCAGGGGGTCACGGGGTGGCCGCCGGGCGTGTGGTGTGCCTCGCCGCCGCCGTGTGGATGGTCGACCGGGTTCATCGCCACGCCGCGGGTCTGGGGGCGCTTGCCCTTGTGGCGGTTACGCCCGGCCTTGCCGATCTTGACGTTCTGGTGCTCGGGGTTCGAGAGCGAGCCGACCGTGGCGCGGCATTCGGCCCGGACCATCCGCATCTCCGAGGACGGCAGCCGCAGGGTCACGTAGTCGCCCTCCTTCGCGGCGACCTGGATCGCGGTCCCGGCGGCCCGGCCGAGCTTGCCGCCCTGACCCGGCACCATCTCGACGCTGTGGACGACGGTCCCGGTCGGCATGTCGCGCAGCGCCAGCGAGTTGCCGGCGCGGATGTCGGCGCCGGGACCGGACTGGACGACGTCGCCGACCTTGATCTGCTGTGGCGCGAGGATGTAGCTCTTGGCGCCGTCTGCGTAGTGGACCAGCGCGATGTAGCAGCTCCGGTTCGGGTCGTACTCGATCGTCGCGACCTTCGCCGGCACGCCGTCCTTGCGGCGCTTGAAGTCGATCTGGCGGTAGCGCCGCCGGGCGCCGCCGCCACGGTGACGGGCGGTGACCCGGCCGCCGGTGTTGCGGCCACCGGTCTTGCGCAGGCCCTCGGTGAGCTTGCGCTCCGGCGCGTCGGCCGTGACCTGCTCGCGCAGCGGGTACGTCGCGAAGCGGCGGCCCGGAGACGTTGGCTTTGTCTTGCGGTTGGGCATCGGTTTCGTTGCTCGTTTGCTCGTTACTAGGGCGTCAGCCCTCGGCCGCGGCGCCCTCGAACAGCTCGATCCGGTCGCCGGCGGCGAGCTGGACGACCGCCTTCTTCCAGGACCGCGTTTTCCCCTTCTGGAGCCCGCGGCGCTTCGGCTTCGAGCGGACCTTGGCGGTCCGGACGCCGGCCACCGTCACGCCGAAGACCTCCTCGACCGCCTGCGCGATCTGGGTCTTGTGGGCGCGGTCGTCGACCCGGAACGTGTACTTGCCCTCGGCGATCAGGGCGTAGCTCTTCTCCGAGATGACGGGCCTGATGATCACGTTGCGCGGGTCCATCAGCCGAGCCTCTCCTCGAGCTTCGCGAGGGCCTCCTTGGACAGGACGAGCGACCCGGCGCCGATTACGTCGGCGACCCCGATGCGGCTGACCTCGGCGACCCTGAGCAAGTCGATGTTGCGAAAGCTCTTCACGGCGCCGGTCTCCTCGAGCGCGAGGACGACGAGGACCGGGCCACGGCCGCCCCATTTCTCGAGTGCCTGCGCGGCCTGCTTGGTCGAGGGGGTGTCGAAGTCCGACCCGTCGAGCACAGCGATGCTGCCGCGCTCGGCGTGGACCGCGAGCGCGGCCCGCATCGCCCGGCGCCGGGCCTTGCGGTTCACCTTGACCGTGTAGTGCCGCGGCTTCGGGCCGAAGGCGACACCGCCGCCGGTCCGGTGCGGCACGCTCATCGCGCCGACCCGGGCGCGACCGGTGCCCTTTTGCCGCCAGGCCTTGGCGGTCGTCATCGAGATCTCCCCGCGGGTGCGGGTCGAGGCGGTGCCCCGGCGGCGCGCCGCCAGGTCCGCCCGCGCCGCCTCGTGGACGAGCGACTGGTGAAACGGCTCGCCGAACAGCTCCGGCAGGTCGGTCTTGGTGGTCTTGCCGAGCACGGCCGCCTTAGCCATCGGTCCGCACCTCGACGATCGCGTTGCGCGAGCCCGGTACAGAACCCTTGATCAGGAGGAGGTTGCGCTCGGCGTCCACGTCGGCGACCTCGAGGCCGCGCTGCGTGACCCTCTTGCCGCCCATCCGGCCCGGCATCCGCATGCCCTTGAAGACCCGGGCTGGGAAGGCGCTGGCGCCGATCGACCCCGGCGCGCGCACGTTGTGGGAGCCGTGGGTCACCGGGCCGCGGCTGAAGTTGTGGCGCTTGATCCCGCCCTGGAAGCCCTTGCCGATCGAGGTGCCCGAGACCTTGACCTTCTCGCCCGGCTGAAAGGCCGCCACCGTGACGTCGTCGCCGACCTTCGGCCCTTCGCCGCCGTCCTCGTCCTCGCCCTCGGCGGCCGACACGTCCGCGTCGCGGAACTCGGCGAGGTGCTTGAGCGGGCCGGCGCCCGCCTTCGCCAGGTGTCCGAGCTCCGCCTTGGTCAGCTTCGACTTGCGGACCTCGCCGTAGCCGAGCTGGACGGCCTCGTAGCCGTCGCGGTCGGACTTGCGGATCGCCGTGACCTTGCAGGGTCCGGCCTCGACAACCGTGACCGGGACGACCGTCCCGTCCTCGCGGAAGACCTGCGTCATGCCGAGCTTCTTGCCGATGATCGCGGCCATGTTCAAGTCGCCCGCCGCCGGTCGCCGGTCGCCAACACGCCGCCCATGACTGCGCGCGGCTGGTGACTGGTGACTGGTGACCGCTGTTCAGAGACGAATCTCAATGTCCACTCCGGCGGGTAGCGAGTCGAGGCGCTGCAGGGAGTCCACGGTCTTCGGGGTTGGCTGGTGGATGTCGATCAGCCGCTTGTGCGTGCGGATCTCGAAATGCTCGCGCGAGTCCTTGTCCTTGAACGGCGACCGGATCACGACGTAGACGTTCTTCTCGGTCGGCAGCGGCACGGGCCCGGAGACGCTGGCGCCGGTGCGCTCCGCGGTCTCGACGATCTCGCGGGCAGCCCGGTCTATGGCGTCGTGGTCATACGCCTTGAGCCGGATCCTGATCTTCTGGGCTGCAATCGCCGCCACTGGTGCGTCTTCTCTTGTCCTGGTCTTTCTCGTGCGAGCGGGGCGCCGCCCCAAAAGGTCTCGGGCGGGGCGCCGCCCCGGTCGTATGTCCTTGCAGTTGTCGTGCCGCCGGTGCCCCGGCAGCGAAAGGGCGGGCCGCGGCCCGCCCTTTGTGGGTCTTACTCGATGATCTCCGAGACGACCCCCGAGCCGACGGTGCGGCCACCCTCGCGGATGGCGAACCGGAGGCCCTGGTCCATGGCGATCGGCTGGATCAGCTCGATCGTCATCTCGATGTTGTCACCCGGCATGACCATCTCGGTCCCCTCGGGGAGGTTCGCGATGCCGGTCACGTCGGTCGTCCGGAAGTAGAACTGTGGGCGGTAGCCCGAGAAGAACGGCGTGTGACGGCCGCCCTCCTCCTTCTTCAGGCAGTACACCTCGGCCTTGAACTTGGTGTGGGGCGTGATCGACCCGGGCTTGCAGAGGACCTGCCCGCGCTCGATCTCCTCGCGCTTGGTCCCGCGCAGGAGGGCGCCGATGTTGTCGCCGGCCTGCCCCTGGTCGAGGATCTTGCGGAACATCTCGACCCCGGTGACCACGGTCTTGGTGGTGTCCTTGATGCCGACGATCTCGACCTCTTCGCCGGTGTTGACGACGCCCTGCTCGACCCGGCCGGTGGCTACGGTGCCGCGGCCGGTGATCGAGAAGATGTCCTCGATCGGCATCAGGAACGGCTTGTCGAGGTCGCGCTCGGGCTCGGGGATGTAGGAGTCGAGGGCGTCGGCGAGCTCGAAGATCGCCGCCTTGGCGTCCTCGTCCCCCTCCAGCGCCTTCAGCGCCGACCCCTTGATGATCGGGGTGTCGTCGCCGGGGAACTCGTACTCCTTGAGCAGGTCGCGGACCTCCTCCTCGACCAGCTCGATCAGCTCGTCGTCGTCGACCTGGTCCACCTTGTTGAGAAAGACGACCACGTGGGGCACGTTGACCTGACGGGC
>DATFPK010000079.1:0-68139 GCA_035264885.1 Solirubrobacterales bacterium | reverse complement strand
AATCCACCGCAGGGGCTTCGTCGTGCGCGCCTTCCGCCAGATCGGCTCGGAATGGGCCGGCAACTGGCACGGGACCGGGGACTACCAGCACTTCTCCTCGACCGGCAGCTAGCGCGGGCGCCCTCACATCCCCTCTACCCTTGGGCGTCGTGATCCGGGGAGGAACACGCAGAACAACCGTCGCGGCGCTCTTCGCCGTCGCCGCCGCGCTGATCGGCGCGCCCTCGGCCGGCGCCGCCATCCCCAGCGCCCTCGGGCTCACCTGCAACACCGCCGGCGACGGCGATCGCGAGTGCGCGGGCAAGGTCGCCACCTTCGACGGGACCCCGATCGACGTCAACGTCGCCTTCCCGCCGGTGCCGGCGTCCGGCCCCGACGGGCCGTACCCCCTCGTCATGCACTTCCACGGCTGGGGCGGCTCCAAGCTCGGCTTCTCGGCCCTCGACCGATGGACCGATCAGGGCTACGCCGCCTTCAGCATGAGCGACCGCGGCTTCGGCGAGTCCTGCGGCAGCCCCGTATCCCGCGCCGCCGATCCGGCAGGCTGCGCCAACGGATACATCCGCCTCCTCGACACCCGCTACGAGGTGCGCGACGCCCAGCACTTCGCCGGCCTCCTCGCCGACGAGGACCTGGTCCCCCCCGACAAGGTCGCGGCCACCGGAGGCTCCTACGGCGGCGGCATGTCGATGGCCCTCGCTGCCCTCCGCAACCGCACCATGCTCCCCGACGGCACGCTGGTCGCCTGGAAGAGCCCCGGCGGCACCGACATGGAGCTTGCCGCCGCCGCGCCCGAGATCCCCTGGACCGATCTCGCCTACTCCCTCGCCCCCAACGGCCGCACCCTCGACTACGTCGCCGACGCCCCCTACGGCGCCCCCTTCGGGATCGAGAAGCAGTCGTTCGTCAGCGGCCTCTACGCGTCCGGTCTCGCCACCGGTAACTACGCGGTCGCCGGCCAGGATCCGCAGGCCGACCTGACCACCTGGTTCCTCCGGATCAACGCCGGCGAGCCCTATGAGGGCGATCCGATGCCGGCCTTCATCGCCGGCCAGCTGACCACCTACCACTCCTCGTACTACATCGACGACAGCGTCACGCCCGCACCACTCCACATCTCGAACGGCTGGACCGACGACCTGTTCCCCGCCGACGAGGCGATCCGCTTCTACAACCGCACCCGCACCCGCCACCCCGGCACCGACATCTCCCTCTTCTTCCTCGACTACGGCCATCAGCGCGGCCAGGGCAAGGACGCCGACGAGGCGCAGCTGCGCGCCGCCGAGGACGCCTGGTTCGCCCACTTCCTCCGCGGCGACGGCCCCGCCCCCGCCGAGGGCGTCACCACCTTGACTCAGACCTGCCCCGCCGGCGCCCCCTCCCAGGGCCCGTTCTCCGCTCCCAACTGGGCTCAGCTCGCCCCCGGCGAGATCCGCATGAACGCGGCCACCGCCAAGACGATCGCCCCGGCCGCCGGCAATCCCCAGACCAACGAGGCCTTCGACCCCATCGCGGGCTCCGGCGCGTGCGCCCGCACCGACGCCACCGATTCCCCCGGCACCGCCACCTACCGTCTCGATCCAGCGCCGGCCGGGGGCTACACCCTCATGGGCGCGCCGACCGTCATCGCCGACATCACGTCCCCGGGCCCCCACTCCCAGCTCGCCGCCCGGCTCCTCGACGTCGCGCCCGACGGTCAGCAGACCCTGGTCGCCCGCGCCCTGTACCGGCTCGGCCAGGGCAGCACCCCCGTCCGCCTGGTCTTCCAACTGCACCCCAACGGCTACCGTTTCGAGGAAGGCCACGTGGCCAAGCTCGAGCTCTTGCCCTCCGACTCCCCCTACAGCCGGCCGACCAACGGCCAGGCCGCGTTCACCGTCGCCAACCTGGAGCTCCGGCTCCCGGTACTCGAGCAGCCTGGCGCGGCCGGCGGCATGGTGACCGGGCCCTCGCCCAAGCCGGTGCCCGACGGCTACGAGCTCGCCGCCGACTTCCGCTCCGCCGGCGGCGGGCCCGGGGGCGAGCCGATTCCCCAGCCCGTGCCCAAGCCGGCACCCCCCTGCAGCGACGGCGCCCGCAAGCGCGGCACCGGGCGCGACGACAGGGTCGTCGGTACCCCCCGTGGCGATCGGCTGCGCGGCCGGCGCGGTGATGACCGCATTCGCGGCCGTGCCGGGCGCGACTGCATCGGGGGCGGGCCGGGCGACGACCTCATCCTCTCCCGGGACGGCGCCCGCGACGCCGTGCGCTGCGGGACCGGTGACGACGTCGCCGTGGCCGACAGGCTCGACCGCCTGATCGGCTGCGAGACCAAGCGTCGCGCCCGCTAGTCCTCTGAGCCGCGCGGGACCTTGCCGGCCTCGGCGCCCGGTTCGAGCGCCGGGCCGCGCGGCGACGCGATCCCCAGCACCCGCATCGCCTTGAGCCCCAGCCCGAGCTTCTCCCGCCCCTCGGTTGCCGAGACGTCGTGGCCGCAGAGCTCGCGCGCCCGCTCCAACCGGTAGCGGATCGTGTGGCGGTGGGTGAAGAGCTGCTTGGCGGTCGCCGCCACGTTGCCGTCGTTGTCGAGGTAGGCCTCGATCGTCGACACGAGCTCGGTCTCGTACTGCTCGTCGTACCCGGCGAGCGGCTCGATCGTCTCCGCGTAGAAGCGTTCCAGCTCCCCCGGGTCCTCGCTCATCGCGGGCAAGAGGAGCCGGTACGCGCCGGTGTCCTCGAACGCCAGCAGCACCCGTCCCTCGGCCTCGCCGACGTTGACCGCCAACCGCGCCTCGTTCCCCGCCCGGTAGAGGTCGGCCGGGTCCGACGCCGGCCGGCTCCGCCCGATCCTCACATGGAAGCCCGACAGGCTCTCGGCCAGCTCGCGCTCGAGCGCCGCGCTCGCTCGGTTCAGAGGCTCCGGATCTGCGGCGGGCACGATCACCGTCACCTCGGCGACCTCGGTGTCCGAAAGCGCGGGCAAGGACCCCGGTGCGACGGAGCGCAGCGCCCGCCCCACCAGCATCAGCACCCGCGCCCTCCACTCGCCCGTCTGCGCCGACCGCGGCGCCGCCCGCACGATCAGCACCCCCGCCCCGCTCTCCAGGTCCGCCCCCGCCTCGGCGCCCCGCGCGACGATGTCGCCGCGATCGGTCACCTCCCGCGACAACACCGCGCGCACGAACCCCGACGCGGCCTCCTCGCTCTGCCAGTCCGGCGCCCGCGAGCGCTCGAGCTCGAGTGCAATCAACGTCGACACCATCCGCGCGATCGCCGGGTCCGGGTCCTCGGCGGCGCGATAACGCATCTCTCCGACCGCAGTGTCCGCCACCCGCAGCTCCACCGTCCTGACCCCGTCCGCTCCCGACAGCAGCTTGCGCTCCTGGTCGGGCGACGCGCTCGCCACGGCCAGGACCGCGCTCGACCGGTCGATCAGTGCGACGCTCGCGTCCAGGACCCGCGCCGCGGCGCGCGCCACCGCAGGCAGGCCGGCGCCCGACTCGACCGCTTCGGCGAGCGCGTCGAGCTGCTCGGCGCCCCCCCGCTTCGCGGGCGCTTTCTTCTCCTGTCCGGCAGGCGACACCGGCTGATTATCCCGGTCGCCCGCGGCAGGCCGCCGTCGCCCTAGTCGCCGCCGAAGAAGTGCGAGAGCTCGGGGTAGTAGTAGACGATCGCGATGCCGATGGCGACCCCGACCAGCACCAGGGTCGCCAGCACGAAGAGCGACAGGAACGAAGCCGCCGCCTTCTCCCAGGGCCGCCCGAACGAGCCCAGAGTGGGCACGAGGATCAGCACGACGAAGGCGACGACGCTGATCAGCCCGGCGCCGCCGAACAGCCAGAACTCGGTCGGGACCTCGGCCACCGTCATCGGCGTTGATTGTCTCGCAACGCGTTGACGACGAGAGCGGTCGCCGCGCAGAGCGAGAACGCCGCCGCGCCGAACGCCCAGCCCCCGCTCACGTCGCTCATGTAGTGGATCCCCAGGTACACGCGGGTAAGCCCGATCAGGCCGGCGAGGAGCACGGCGGCCAGCACCAGCAGGGCACCGCGGGTGAGTCGCGACAGTCCCGGCCGCAGGCGCAGGACCGCGGTGATCGCCAGCCAGACGTAGAGCATCGAGTAGGCGGCGTGGCCGCTCGGAAACGCCGACCCCGTCGCTTCCGTCAGTCCCCCCGGGGGCCGGGGGCGGTCGGTCGCCGCCTTCAGCTGATCGACCCCGATGACCGTGATCAGCATCCCCGCGACCAGTACGAGCATCTCCGACCATCGCCGCCGCAGCGCCAGCGCCACGGCGCAGAGGAAGGCCAGCGGCCAGACCACCGCGCCCGATCCCAGGTCGGTCACGACCTCCGCGGCGTCGGTCAGCCAGCCGGTGCTGATGTCGTCGACGATGGTCTGGGCGGTCTCGTCGCCGGGCGTCGGGCCCGGATCCTCGGAGACCATCACGGTGTAGGAGACGAGCGCGAAGGCGCTGACCGCGAGGATCGCCATCAGGCTGGTGAACTCCAGGCCGAACGTGCCGCCGGGCGTGACGCGGTTCCAGATGAACCGCGCCTGGGGCCCGATCCGGCGCCCCAGAGCCGGCATCCACCTGGTCAGCCGCCGGCCTTCCAGCCACCGGACGACCCGGCGCCGGTTCTCCGTCTCGCGCAGGTAGCGGTAGAGGAGGACCCCGCCGACGATCAGCGCGATCAGCGTGCCGAGGATGAAGAAGCCCCGGCCGGCGTACTTCGCCGCGGTCTCGATGCTCCGCGAGAAGAAGTAGCCGATGAGGATGTGCACGATCGACCAGATCCCGGTGCCGAGGACGCTGTAGGGGACGAACGCCCGGTACCGCATGCCCGAGGTGCCGGCGATGAAGGGCGCCAGCGCCCGGACCAGGCTGATGAAGCGCCCGATCAGGATCGTCTTGCCGCCGTGTTTCTCGAAGTAGCCCTCGGTCCGCTCGAACCGCTCCTTCGTGATCCCGACCCGGGGGCCGCGCCGGAGGATGAACGACCGTCCCAGCCGCCGCCCGAGGAAGAAGCTGGTCGTGTCCCCGGCCCAGGCCGCGAACCAGGCGATCGCCATCAGCACGTAGAGGTTGACCGCGCCCTGCCCGGCGACCGCGCCGCCGAGCAGCATGATCGTCTCCCCGGGGACGACCAGCCCGACGAACGCCCCGGTCTCCAGGAACGCAAAGGCGGCGACGAGCGCGTAGGTCCAGCCCCCCAGCGTGTTCGAGACGTCCTCGAGGATCTGCTGGAGGTCGTCGTGCGGCACGGCGCGGCTGATCACGTAGTACGCGGTCGCGATCGCCGCGACCAGCAGCGCGAGCACGAGCCGCTTGCGCCGCGTCTCGGGCAGCTTCATGCCGGCACCCCGCTGGCGCAGACGATCGCGTCGCCGCGGCCGATCCGATCGGCGGCCAGGCGCGCCGAGCCCAGGTCCTCGAAGAGGCCGAAGGCGGTCGGGCCGGATCCGGTGATCAGCGCTGCCGCGGCCCCCGCGGCGCGCAGCGCGTCCAGTCCCTCGCCGATGCCGGGCCGGAGCGCCAGCGCCGCCGGCTCCAGGTCGTTGGCCAGCAGGCTGGTGTACGTGAGCGGTGAGCTTCCGTCGCCCGCCGCCTCGGCGAGCTGCAACTCGATCTCCGCGAGCTCGCCCGCCGACCGCCCGAGCCCCTGCCGGTCGGCCTCGGCGAAGACGTCGGCGGTGGGCAGCCCGCCGCCGCCGGGAAGCAGCACGAAGGCATGCGGCGCCGGATCCGGCAGCCGCCGGACGTCTTCCCCCGCGCCCGTCACCAGCGCCGTCGCCGGGCGCAGCTGCGAGGGGACGTCCGCCCCGAGCGACTGCGCCACCGCCTCGAGACCGGCCACCTCGCCCGCCCCGAGCCGGAGCACCGCGCCGGCGTCGGCGCTGCCGCCGCCGAGGCCGGCCGCTACCGGGATCTGCTTCTTCACCGAGATTCGCAGCGGAGGCCCGTCGAACCCGGCTTCGCGCAGGGCCCGTAGGGCCCGCGCAGCCAGGTCCTCGCCCTCGATCACGTCGACGCGGACCTCGTCGCGGTCGCCCTCCTCGACCTCGAGGACGTCGGCCAGGGTCAGCGGCTCGAACAGCGAGCAGAGCTGGTGGAGACCGTCGCTCCGGCGCCGCCCGAGGTAGAGGCAGAGGTTCAGCTTGGCCGGCGCGAGCAGCCGCATCTCAATCGATCTTCGCGGCGAGGGCAAGGAAGTCCTGGGGAGAGAGCCGCTCGGCTCGCGCGTCCTCGGGCAGCCCGAGGTCACGCAGTGCCGACCGCACCGCGTCGATCCGCCCCGGCTGTGCCAGCTCGAGGGACCGGGGCAGCGACTTGCGGCGGTGGGCGAACGCCTCCCGCACCAGAGTGCGCGCTCCCTGCGGCGGCGGCGGCGCCGTCCTCTCGATCCGCAGGATCGCCGACTCCACCCGCGGCCGCGGCTTGAACACCGCGGGGTCGACCCTGCGCGCGAGCGTCACGTCGGCGGCCGTCTGGAGGATCGCGCTGGGGGCGCCGTAGAGCCGGCTCCCCGCCTGGGCCCGGAGCCGGTCGGCGATCTCGCGCTGGACCATCACCGTCCACGTCCCGACCGACGGCAGCTCGAGCAGCGTGCGGACGATGACCGGCGTCGCCACCGAGTAGGGCAGGTTTGCGACCACGGCGGTCGGCGCCGGCCGCAGCTCCCCCAGGTCGAACCGGAGGACGTCGGCCCAGTGCAGGTCGACGTTCGGCCGGGCCCCGATGTCGGACAGCGCTCCCGACAGGCCCCGGTCGAGCTCGATCGCGTGCACGTGCCCCGCCGCCGCGGCGAGGCGCCGGGTCAGCACCCCCTCGCCGGCGCCGACCTCGAGGACCACGTCCGCCGTCCCGACCCCCGATTCGCGAACGATCGCGTCCAGCAGGTTCGTGTCGGCCAGGAAGTTCTGGCCGAGCCTCACCACGCGAAGGCCCTCGCGGCATTTGCCTCGACCAGCGCCTCGGTCTCTGCGTACGAGGCGCCCCGCGCCGCGGCGACGACCTCCGCGGTGGCGACTACATGCGCCGGCTGGTTCGGCTTGCCGCGGACCGGCTGCGGTGCCAGGAAGGGGGCATCGGTCTCGACCAGGATCAGGTGATCCGGCACCTCCGCCGCCGCCCTCCTCAGCTCCTCGGCACGCGGATAGGTCACGTTGCCAGCGAACGAGCAGTGCCAGCCACGCTCGGCCGCGTCACGTACCCTGCCGGGGACCGAGAAGCAGTGCAGGACGACGTCCCGCGTCCCCATCTCGTCGAGGGTCGCGAACACCTCGTCGACCGCGTCGCTGCTGCCGTCCGGGTCGCGGACGTGGATCACGACCGGCAGCCCGTGGCGCTGGGCGATCTCGACCTGCGCCGCGAAGGCGGCGCGCTGGTCCTCGCGCGGAGATCCATCCCGGTAGTAGTCGAGGCCGGTCTCACCCACCGCCCGGACCATCGGGTGCGAGGCGAGGCCGTCGATTGCGGCGGCGGTCGCGTCGCCGAAGCCGCCTGCCGAGTTCGGGTGGCGCCCGACGCTGGCGAATACTGCCTCATGTCGCTCGGCGGCCTCGACCGCGGCCCGGTTGTGGGCCTCGTCGAGACCCACCGTCAGGATCCGGCGCACCCCCGCTGCCTCCGCCGCCACCACCAGCTCGTCGTCCCCGGGCTCGCAGACCGAGAGGTGAGCGTGCGTGTCGACCACGTGATGAGTCTAGGTCTCGATCTTGGGGAAGAGCGGTGGCAGGCGCTCGACCTTCTGGCCGCCGCCGCGGGCACCGAGCCGGCTCAGATCCTGGTCCTCCTCACCGAGCGCGGCGAGCAGCTTCTCGGCGGTGTCGGGCAGGAAGGGCAGGAGCAGGAGCGTCACCACCCGCAGTCCCTCGGCCAACGAGTAGAGCGCGGTGTCGAGAGGCCCGGCCGCGGCGCCGTCCTTGGCGAGGTCCCACGGCCGCGTCTCCTCGACGTAGCGGTTGAGCCGCCGGACGAGTCCCCAGACCTCGTCCAGCGCCTGGCTGATCCGCGCCCCGTCGAGCAGCGCTCGAACCCGTTCCTCCGCACCGTCGAAGTCGGCCGCCAGGTCGGGTGCCGGCTCGGCCTCGGGTACGACCGCACCGCGGTAGCGGTCGATCATCGCCAGCGTCCGGCTGGCGAGGTTGCCGTAGTCGTTCGCAAGCTCGGTCTCGTAGCGCTGCTCGAACCCGGCGGTGGAGATCTGGCCGTCCCGCCCGAAGCTGACCTCGCGGAAGCAATAGAAGCGCAGGGCGTCGGAGCCAAAGCGTTCGATCACCTCGAACGGGTCCAGCACGTTGCCCAGCGACTTCGACATCTTGTGCTCGCCCATCAGCAGATAGCCGTGGATGAACATCCCGCGCGGCACCTCGATCTCCGCGGCCATCAGGAACGCAGGCCAGTAGACGGCGTGGAACTTGAGGATGTCCTTCCCGATCACGTGGAAGGCGGGCCAGAACCGGTCGGTCAGGTCCTCGTCCCGGGCGTAGCCGAGGGCGGTGTAGTAGTTGAGCAGTGCGTCGAACCAGACGTAGATCACCTGGTCGGCGTCCCAGGGAACCGGCACGCCCCATTTGAGGTTCGGCCGCGACAGCGAGACGTCCTGGAGGCCCCCCTTGATGAAGGAGAGCGCTTCGTTCCGCCTGAAGTCCGGCGCGACGAAGTCCGGGCGCTCCTCGTAGAGCCGTTCGAGCCGCTCCTGGAACTTCGACAGCGCGAAGAACCAGTTCTGCTCGGTCTCGCGGGTCAGCTCGATCTTGTGGATCGGGCAGGTGTTGCCCTCACCGAGCTCGCTCTCGGTCTTGAAGTCGGCGCAGCGCGGGCAGTACCAGCCTTCATACGTGCCCTCGTAGACGTGCCCGTTGTCATAGACCCGCTGGACGACCTCCTGGACCCGCCCCATGTGCCCCTCGTCGGTGGTCCGGATGAAGAAGTCATTGGAAGCGCCGACCTTCGCCGCCATCTCCTGGAACCGCGGCGCCAGCCGGTCCCCAAGCTCGCGCGGCGTCACGCCCTCGCGCTCGGCCTGCTGCGCGACGGGCTCGCCGAACTCGTCGGTTCCGGTGAGGAAGAAGACGTCCTCGCCGCGCTGGCGCATGTGCCGGGCGAGCACATCGGCGGCCATGTCGGAGTACGCGTGCCCGAGGTGGGGCTCGCCGTTGACGTAGTAGATCGGGGTCGTGACGTAGAAGGCCAAGAGGCGCTGAGCCTAGACGGAGCCTCAGCCCCCCGCCGCGGAGACCGCGTCCTCGCGCGGCTCGACGCGCGCGGTGGGCGACACTCAGACGAGCCGCTCCTGGCCCTTCGCGTCGCGGTTCCGCCTCCGCTGCGGCACCCCCGCCGCCTCGGCCAGCGCCGCCTCGACGTCGCGCATGATCGCCCGCTCGGAGCGCGAGGCGACCAGCGGCTCCGCGATCCCTTCGACGTGGACGTAGGTCCGGCGTCCCTCGCCCCGCTCCTCGGGCGCCAGGGGGACCAGGGCGAAGACGCGGTCGGCGCGGACGAACCTGCCGTAGCCGAGCGCCACCATGCGGGGGTCACGCTTGGGCATACGCAAACCGTACCGTCCCTTCAGGCGCCGGCAACGACGGCCGCGGCGAACCGCTCCGCCGCGCCGGGGCTCGTGGCGAAGTAGAAGTTCGGCTCCACGGCCTCGAGCTCACCCAGCACCGGCGCGCCGTCCGGGCCGGGCAGGAGGTCGACTCTCGCGTAGAGCGGCCAGCGGCCGAATCGCGCCCGCAGCCAGTCGACGACCAGGGCCGCGACCCGGCGCTGCTCGGTGTCGGCCTCGCCCGGCCCGACCAGGTCCTCCTCCCACATGATCGCCGCGGCGCGGAGCTCGTCCTCCCGGATCGGCGCCTCCTCGTCGGGCCCGAGCACCGCGCCCTTGCGGAGGACGTGGCTGGCCTCGCCCCGGAAGAGGACGATCGCGGTCTCGCCCTCGATCTCGACGCGCTCGAGATAGGGCTGGATCATCGCGGTCCGTCCCTCGCGCGCCAGGCGCTCGAGGAGATCGCGCGCCTGCGGATGGGCGCCGGGCGCGAACCGCCCGGTGTCGCGGGCCCCGGCCGAGACGACCGGCTTGACGACCACCTCGCCCTCGAGCGGCGGGATCGGGTCACCGGGCTCGACGAACGCGGTCGGAACGGTCGGTATGCCCGCCGCGACAAGCTCGCGCAGGTAGCGCTTGTCGCTGTTCCAGCGGAGAAGAGGCGCGGGATTCTCCAGCCTCGGCCCGACGCGCTCGGCCCAGGCGACGAACTCCTCGCGCCGGTCCGTGTAGTCCCAGGTCGAGCGAACGACCACCCGGTCGAAGCTCTCCCAGTCGACCCGCTCGTCGTCCCAGACCTCGAACCGCGCCGTGGCCCCCGCCGCCTCCAGGGCGCGGGCGAGCAGCCGGTCGTCCTCGTAGCCGTCCGGGAGCGGGGCGCAGGTCGCGAGGGCGACCCTCAACGCCGCGGCTCGCGGCCGGTCAGCGCGCGGTAGAGGTCGTTCGCCCTCGTGCCGGTCAGAGCAGCGACCACGGTGGCCGCGGCCCGCGGGCGAGCGCCGGACTGGACCAGGTGGCGCAGCGCGTCGACCGCGAAGCTGATGTCCTCGTCGTGGCGCTCGTCCTGGGCAGGGGCGATGACGAGCACGATCTCCCCCTTCACGTTGTCGCCCGAGTAGCGCCGGGCCAGCTCGGCGAGGGTGCCGCGGGAGACCTCCTCGTGGAGCTTTGACATCTCACGGCAGACCGCGGCGGGGCGGTCGCCGGCGATCGCCGCCAGCGCCGCCAGGGACTCGCCGACCCGGCGCGGCGATTCGAAGGCGACGACGGTCTCGGTCGACCGCAGGACCCGTTCCATCTCCCCCGCCCGGCGCGGCAGGAACCCCTCGAAGCGCCAGCGGTCGGTGGGCAGCCCGGAGGCGACCAGCGCGACGGGCACCACCGAAGGGCCCGGCAGCACCTCGACCTCGAGGTTGCGGTCGATGCAGGTCCGCACCAGCCGGTACCCGGGGTCCGAGATCCCCGGCATCCCCGCGTCGCTGACCAGGGCGACCCGGGCGCCGCGCTCGATCCGCTGGGCGAGCTCGGTGGCGCGAGCGGTCTCGTTGCCCTCGTGGTTGGAGACCAGGCGCGGCGCTGGGCGGATTCCGAGCCGGTCGAGGAGGGTCCCGGTCCGCCTCGTGTCCTCGCAGGCGATGTAGTCGGCGCCGACCAGGGCCTCGCGGACCCGCGGCGTCACGTCGCCCATGTTCCCGATCGGCGTCGGGCAGACCGTCAGCTTTCCCGGCACGGGCGGGTCCTACCCCCGCTGCTCGAACTCGATCCGCGCCATCGAGGCGGCGCCGATCATGCCGGCGTCGTTGCCGAGCTCGGCGGCGACGACCGGCGTCCGGTTCATCGGCCGCAGCGCCCTCGCCTCGACCTCGCGCCGAGCCGGCTCCAGCAGCAGGTCGCCGGCGGCCATCACGCCTCCGCCGACGACCATCACGTCGGGCTCGAAGATGTTGGCGAAGCCGCTCAGGGTGGCGCCGATGCGGCGCCCGATCTCGGCGACGACGCCGCGCGCCGCCTCATCGCCTCCCATGGCCGCCGCCGTCACGGCCTTGCCGTCGATCTCCAGGCCCTGGGCGAGGAGCCCGCCGAGCACCGAGTCCGGGCTGCCCTCCGCCGCCTTGCGTCCCTCGGCGCCCAGAGCCGTACCGGAGGCGAGGGTTTCGGCGTGGCCGAAGCCGGGGCAGCTTCCCTGGCAGGCGGGCCCGTCGAGCTGGAGCACGACGTGGCCCAACTCGGCGCCGGCTCCCGTCGAGCCCCGGTAGACCTCTCCGTTCAGCACCAGGCCGCCGCCGATGCCGGTGCCGACCGTGATCATCACGACGTTCCGAGCGCCCTGGGCGGCGCCGTAGAGGTGCTCGGCGAGGACGGCGACGTTGGCGTCGTTGTCGAGGAAGACCGGCAAGCCGACCTGCTCCTGGACCATCTCGCGGACCGCCACGTCGGTGAACGGGAGGTTCACCGCGGCGATCGCGATGCCGTGCTCGAAGTCGATCGTGCAGGGAAGGCCGAGACCCACGGCGACCGTGTCGGGGCAGGCCTTGCGGGCATCGGCGACCTCGCGGACGATCAGCCCGATCAGCTCGTCCTCGCTGTGCCCGCGCGAGGTCTCGCGGCTCTCGTAGCGGACCTCGCGATCGGCGTCCAGCACGCCGACGAGCATCTTGGTGCCGCCGAGGTCGGCGCCGATCGTCAGCGGCCCGCTCACCGCCGTCCCCGGCGCTGGCGAGGGGTCGGCGCGCAGGAACCCTCGGGCATCGGCATGATTTCTAGCCTTTCATGGGGGCCAACGGCGAGCAGAATCCCTCCGGCGACCCGGAGTACAAGGTCTACAGGTCCCGGCGGGGGCTCTTCTCGCGGTTCCGCAGCCCGAACCTCTCGGCGCTTCGCGACCGGGCCCGCGGGGCCCGTCCGGGCGGCGGCAAGACCCCGAAAGCGGCGCCCCCGCCAGGAGAGGGCGAGGGCTGGTCCGGCCGCCGCGTCCTCAAGTGGATCGCGATCCTCGCCGGCGTCTGGGTGCTGATCAGCATCGCCGCCTTCGCGATCTCGGCCCAGCTCCAGAGCATGAAGCTCCACGACAGCGCCAAGCTCGTGCTGGGCGGCAACCCCTTCCTGCTCGCGAGCCCGCAGAACATCCTGGTGATCGGGACCGACGCCCGGACCGCGGACACCAAGGAGCCCGGCGCCGAAACGCGGGGTCGCTGCCTCAACCAGCAGGCCGAGGGGGCCCCGCCGAGCGGCGGCTGCCCGGGCTTCCGGGCGGACACGCTGATGGTCGTACGGGCGGGCGGCGGCAAGTTCCGAAAGCTCTCGATCCCCCGCGACGCCTTCACCGAGGTCGAGGGGATCGGCGCGAGCAAGATCAACGCCGCCTACTCGCTTGGCGGGGCCCGCCTCCAGGTCCAGACAGTCGAGCGATTTCTGAACGTCGACATCGACCACGTCGTGATCATCGACTTCGAGGGCTTCGAGGACCTGATCGACGCGATCGGCGGCGTCGAGGTGGACATCGACGGGAAGGTCTGCTCGGAGATCTCGGGCGGCCAGGGCGGCGGCCAGGGCGGCTTCAGCCTCAAGCTCGGCAAGGGCGAGCACACGCTGAACGGCGAGGACGCGTTGATCTTCGCCCGGACCCGCAAGAACGACTGCGACCCCTCCTACGACGACCTCGACCGGGCCCGCGCGCAGCAGGAGGTGCTGAACGGGATCAAGGGCCGCTTCCTCAGCCCCTTCCGCCTGCCCTACAACTTCGTCAAGGGGCCGATCATCGGCTGGACGGCTCCCCAGGCGTTCGTCAGCGACATGGGGGCGCTGACCATGCCCCAGCTCGTCCTCTCCACCGTGGTCGCCTCGACCTCCGAGGACGTCGTCTGCAAGCAGGACGGCTCAGCCTGCGGGCCGGGGCCCTTCGGCTCGATCGAGGTTCCCGACTCCGAGCGCCGCCGCGCCGTCAACAAGCTGCTCGGCTAGCTGGCCTCCCGTACGGTGCTGCCGGGATCGGCTCGCTTCGTGCTGTGCCGGAGTCCTCAGTCGGCCGACGAGCTCTTCGCCTTGTCGCCCCCGCCCGTGCTGCTCGACTTCGAGTCCGAGGCCTTGCCCGAGTCCGAGCCGGACTCGCCCCCGCCTGAGTCGCTGCCCCCGGAGTCCCCTGTATCGCTCGTTGACCCCGCCCCCGCCTTGGCCTTCTTCTTCGCGTAGTCGGTCGTGTAGAAGCCCGACCCCTTGAAGTGGACGGCAACGGGATGGAAGACGCGCTCGACTTGCGCACCGCACACCTCGCACTCGGCGACGGGATCGTCGGTCATCTTCTGGAACACCTCGAAGGTATGCCCGTTCTTGCAGCGATACTCGTAGATCGGCACGAGGCGCGCGATTATCGCAGGGCGCCCCGGCCGGACCCGCGTGGGCCGCGACGGCGCCGGGCGGCGGGGTCTATACCGTTTGCCCGCATGGAGAGCTCGGTTCAGGAGCCGCCGGTCGAGGTCTCGATGGAGGAGATCGTGTCGCTCTGCAAGCGGCGCGGCTTCGTCTTTCCGTCGTCGGAGATCTACGGGGGGCTGGGGTCGACTTATGACTACGGCCACTACGGGGTCCTGCTCAAGAACAATGTCAAGAACGAGTGGTGGCGCTCGATGCTCCAGGAGCGCGACGACGTCGTTGCCCTCGACTCGGCGATCCTCCAGCATCCGCGGGTGTGGGAGGCCTCCGGTCACCTCGCCGGCTTCACCGATCCCCTCGTCGACTGCCGGACCTGCAAGCGGCGCTTCCGCGCCGACAAGCTCGAGGACGGCCGGTGTGGCCAGAAGCCGTCGAAGCGACCCGGCGAGGGCCCCGACTGCGATCTGACCGAGGCCCGCCAGTTCAACCTGATGTTCGAGACTCACGTGGGGCCCGTCCGCGACGACGCCTCGGTCGCCTACCTCCGCCCCGAGACCGCGCAGGGCATCTTCATCAACTTCAAGAACGTCCTCCAGTTCGCGCGCAAGAAGCCGCCGTTCGGGATCGCCCAGGTGGGCAAGTCGTTCCGCAACGAGATCACCCCCGGGAACTTCATCTTCCGGACCCGCGAGTTCGAGCAGATGGAGATGGAGTTCTTCGTCCCGCCGGCCGACGCCGAGCGCTGGTACCGCGAGTGGATCGACGTGCGCCGCGACTGGTACGTCGGCCTGGGGATCCGGCCCGACTACCTGCGCGTTCGCCCCCACGACGCCGACGAGCTCTCCCACTACTCCTCGGGGACGAGCGACGTCGAGTACCTGTTCCCGATCGGCTGGTCCGAGCTCGAGGGGATCGCCAACCGCGGCGACTTCGACCTCACCCAGCACGCGGAGTTCTCGGGCGAGAAGCTCGAGTACTTCGACCAGGGGACCGGGGAACGCTACGTCCCCCACGTGATCGAGCCCGCCGCCGGTGCCGACCGCGCCACCCTCGCCTTCCTCGTCGACGCCTACGACACCGAGGAGGTCGAGGGACGACGGCGGACCGTGCTGCGCCTCCATCCCAGGCTGGCACCGGTCAAGGTGGCGGTCCTGCCCCTCGTCTCCAAGGAGGGCATGCCGGAGAAGGCGCGCGAGGTCTTCACGTCGATCCGCCGCCGCATCCCTGCCGAGTACGACGAGGGCGGCTCGATCGGCAAGCGCTACCGCCGCCAGGACGAGATCGGGACCCCCTGGGGGATCACGGTCGACGGCCAGACGCTGGAGGACGACACGGTGACGCTCCGCGACCGCGACTCCCTCGAGCAGGTCCGCGTCCCGGTCGAGGGGCTGGCGGAACGGCTCGAGCTGAAGCTCGGCGAGGAGTGGCGAAGTCCCGGGCTGCGGGCCGCCTGACCGCGCGGGCGCCGCTGCCTCAGGCGTAGCTGACCTTGGCCTCGCGCCAGCGCCGCTTGAACGGCAGGCGCCACTCGTGCGGGGCGATCAGGTCACGGATCGAGCCCGGCCCCCAGGATCCCGGCGGGTAGAGCTGCACCCCGGGCGGGTCGGTGAGGAGCGGCTCGGAGACCTGCCAGAGCCGCTCGATTCCCTCCGCGGTCGTGAACAGGGTGTGGTCGCCGTTGATCGCGTCGCGGATCAGGCGCTCGTAGGCCTCGAGCGTGTCGTCGGCGTGGCCGGTCTCGACCAGGGAGAACTGCATGCTCAGCTTGTCGAGCGTCATCGACGGGCCCGGGCGCTTCCCGTAGAAGGACAGGGAGAGGCGCGAGGACTCGTCGAGGTCGAAGGTCAGGTGGTCGGGCCCGAACGCGCCGACCCCCGACCCGGCCGGGAACATGCTCTGGGGCGGCTCGCGGAAAGCGATCGAGATGATCCGGGCGCCCTCGGCGAGGCGCTTACCGGTCCGCAGGTAGAAGGGGACGCCGGACCAGCGCCAGTTGTCGACCTCGCAGCGCAGCGCTACGAAAGTCTCGGTCTCGGAGTCCGGCGCGACGCCGGGCTCGGCGCGGTAGCCCTCGTACTGGCCGCGGACGACCCGGCGGGGGTCAAGCGGGCGCAGCGAGCGAAACACCTTGCTCTTCTCCTCGGTGATCGCGATCGGCGCGAGAGCGGTCGGAGGCTCCATCGCGACGAAGGCCAGGACCTGGAACAGGTGGGTGACGACCATGTCGCGGTAGGCGCCGGTCGACTCGTAGAAGCCCGCCCGGGACCCGACCCCGAGCGTTTCGGGGACGTCGATTTGGACGTGGTCGATGTGGTTGCGGTTCCAGATCGGCTCGAAGAGGCCGTTGGCGAAGCGCAGCGCGAGGATGTTCTGCGCCGCCTCCTTGCCGAGGAAGTGGTCGATCCGGAAGATCTGGCCCTCCGCGAAGACCTCGTGGACGGCCGCGTTGAGGGCCTGCGCGCTGGCGAGGTCGGTGCCGAACGGCTTCTCCATCACGACGCGGGCCCGGTCGGCCAGGCCCGCTTCACCCAGCAACCGGACGACGCTGGTCGCGGCGGCCGGGGGGACGCTCAGGTAGTGGAGGCGCCGCGGCGCCGGACCCAGCCCGCTCTCGACTGCGGCAACCGTCTGGGACAGAGCCTCGACCCCGCCCGACTGCCCGGCGTAGCTGAGCCGGCCGGCGAAGGTGTCGAGGTCGGCCTCGCTGACGGGATGCCGGGCGAACTCGGTGCAGGCCTGGCGGGCGAGGTCGCGGAAGCCGTCGTCGTCGAGGTCCTCGAGCGAGGTGCCGACCACCGCGAAGTGGGGCATGAGTCCGGCCTGCGAGAGGTGAAGGAGACCGGGGAGGAGCTTGCGGCAGGCGAGGTCGCCGGTGGCCCCGAACAGGACGATGACGTGCGGGTCGAGCGGGGGGAGCGCGGAGATCGCCGCGTCGCGGGGGCCCGTGGCCTGCTCCATCCGGCCACGTTATCCGAGACCCGACGGGGCTCTTGACGAGGATGGCCGACGGAGGCGAGCCTCAGCGCGACCAGCGACGGCCTTCGCCAAGCCGGTCCATCCCCAGCCACATGAAGTCCATCGCGATCTCGAGAAGGCGCTCGCGCGGCACCTCGCGGTTCTCGTCCCACCAGTTGGCCAGCGCCTGGACGGCGCCGACGATCTGCTCGGCGACGAGGGTGATCGCCTGTTCGCGGCCGACCCCGGTGTAGAGCTCTGGCGGCGCCTCCTCGGCCATCAGCACGGTGATCGATCCGGCCACCTCGTGGCGCAGCCGCTCCAGGGCCGCCGCGATCTCGGGGTCGGAGACGTTGCGGACGAGCATCCGCCAGGCTTCCCGGCGCTCTTCGACGAACGCGAGGAAGCTCTCGATCCCGGCCCGCAGCCGTTCCTCGCCGGGCTCGGCGGCGGTGATCGTCCCGACCACGCGGTGCATCAGCTCGCCGACGTAGGTGTCGAGGAGGGCCCCGAACAGGTCGCGCTTGGAGGGGAAGTGCTCGTAGATCAGCGCCTTGGAGATCCCGGCGCGCTCGGCCACGTCCTCGAGCGAGGTCTCGTGGTAGCCGCCGGTGGCGAAGGCGTCGAGCGCCGCGGCGAGAATCGCCTCGCGGCGGTCGGCGGCCGCCATCCGCCGACGCGGCGGCGCCTGTGTGAGCGATCTCACGCTTGGATCATCTCTGTAGAAGTCGATTTTCATAGGTTTGCAGGTGCATTGGGCTGCCAGTGGGGGGTGAATCGGCCCGGTTTCCAGGGGATTCAGCCTAGACTTGCCGCATGGCCCTGCTTACGGATAGCGAGATCCGCCAGGCGGTCGAAGAGGGCGAGATCGAGATTGAGCCGCTCGGGCCCGAGAGCGTTCAACCGGCGAGCTATGACCTTCGCCTCGGGGAGAAGGCCATCGTCACCAGGACCCTTGAGATCGACAAGGTGCGCGAACGGGTCGAGCAGGACGAGGCTCAAGAAACGGACGTGGCCGAAGCGGGATCCATCTCTATCCCGGCCGGAGCATTCGCGCTGATCGTGACGCGCGAGCGGGTGCGCTTCGGGGCGCAATACGCAGGCCACCTAGGACTCCGCAGCTACTTCGCTCGAAAAGGGGTACTGCTTCTCTCTGGGCTGCAGGTGGACCCGGGATTTGAGGGCTACCTTGTGTTGGGATTCGCGAACGTTTCGCCCCGATCAGTCCACATTTCTTACGAAGAAGCGGTTGCGACCCTCGAAATCCAACGCCTCAACCGTCCGGCGGCAGAGCCATACTCGGGGGTATATGCAGGTCAGCAAACGTCCCCAGAGATCCCGCGCGCGGACGCGGACTACCTCCGCACGATTGAAACGCTCAGCGTGTCCGACCTAACGCGTGCCCTTCTCCGCCTCTCCGACAACGTCTCGGAGTTGAGCAACGATGTGGGACAGCTCGCCCGCTACGTCAAGGTGGTTTGGATTCCCGTCGCGATCGCCGTCCTTGTGGCTCTCGTGACGGTCTTCTTCAACTAACCCGCGTGTAAAAAGACTTGACACCGTCCGATGGTGTCTGTAAAGTGTTTTTACACGATGCCCCCCGCCAACCGGCACAATCCAACCCGGCAAGCTTCATCGGATTCGTCCTACTCGCTCATGGAGTTCATGCGCGAGTTCCCCGACGATCAGGCATGCCTAGAGCACCTGTGGCGCTCGCGTTACTCGCCGGACGGCGAGCATGCGGAGTGCCCCAAGTGCGAGCGGGAGAGGAAGTTCAAGAGTACGCGACGAAGCAGGGGCGTCAGTCGTGGACGTGCACCGGCTGCGGGCATCACGTCCATCCCACGGCGGGGACGATCTTCGCCAAGTCCTCCACGTCCCTGCACCTGTGGTTCTACGCCATGTATCTCGTCGCCAGCACCCGCACCGGCCTGTCTGCGAAGCACCTAGAGCGCGAGCTGGGGGTGTCCTACGGGACCGCCTGGCGGATGCTGAACAAGATTCGGAACAAGCTCATGTCGGACGCGGAGGCCGAGCAGCTAGCGGGCGACGTAGAGATTGATGAAACCGCCTGGGGCGGGAAGCCCCGCTACAAGCTGACCCCCTCGGAGGCTGCGCGGTTCCGCGAGCGCAAGGCAACCATTCTCGGGATGGTCGAGCGCGGCGGGCGTGTGCGGCTGCGGATCATCCCCTCACGGCGCGGTCCTGGCCTTAGTAGAGAAGTCCGAACCCACGTCAATCCCTCAGCCTTCATCTTCACGGACGACTGGCAGGCGTACAAGCCGCTCAAGGGCCAGTTCCTTGACCACCGCATCATCAACCACTCGGCCGGCTCGTATGTCGTCGGCGACGTGCATACGAACACGATTGAAGGCTTTTTCGGCAACCTCAAGACAGGCATGCGCGGCGCCTACAAGCACGTCTCCGACCGCTGGTTGCAGTCCTACTTGGACGAGTACGCCTGGCGCTACAACGAGCGCAACAACCCGCGCAGCATGTTCCGTTCGCTGGTCGAGAGGTCGGCAGAATGACGCGAGACGCGGCGCTCAGGGGCATCCAGAAAGCCGTGAAGCAGCGGAGCCGCGCCGACGATGATCTACGCCGCTACTGCCGCGAGGCGAAGGCTGCGGGCGTTCCCATCACTCAGATCGCGGAGGCGGCTGGTCTTTCTCGTCCGACCGTTTACGCCTATCTGGGCGACTGACGCGCTCCACGACGTCCAGAAAGTCCTGTTTGGAAGGGACGGGAATCTCTAGTCCCTTGCGGGTTTTCTGCTTACGCTGATCACGCGGCATGGAGTCCGAGACTAGCGAGCTAAGAAGCGATCCCCTGGCGGGTCCAGCCGCCAAGGTCACACGGGCGGGTCTTCATCTTGACTCGCTCTACAAACGGATAAAGCCCTTCATGGAGACGGAACCCAAGCCCTATCGATTCGTCTCCAAGGTAGACGTGGAGACCTCGCGCTATCTCCTGCGCATCGTGATCGAGCGCGAGCCTCCCGTTGGATGGAGTCTGATCGTCGGAGATTTCGTGCAGAACCTCAGAGCCGCGCTCGACCATCTGGTCTGGCAACTCGTCCGAGCGAACGGACAACAACCGGGGCGCAGCATCGCGTTTCCGATCTTCGACCAAGAGCCCCCCATGCGGCGAGGGCACCGAGAGCGAGAGCGATGGAAGGCGATGACTCGCGGCGTCCATCCGGCCGCCCTCAGATTCATCGAGAGGTTGCAGCCCTACAGCCCTGGAGGGGACGGCCCAAGCCGCAACGTCCTCACCGCCCTCAGAAAGCTGTCCAACGAAGACAAACATCGGACGATTCTCTCGGCGTTTTCCGCCATTGAACACCGCGAGCCCATCGAGATCGATGTTGTCGGCGTTCGTGATGTCCGTACCCCGGTCGAGGGGGGTCAGGTTTATGCCGGGCGTGCGCTCAAGAGCTATGACCTTGTGCTGGAGGCCCCCGTCGAGATCATCGGACCGAATCCAGAAGTCAAACTGGAGGGCACGCTTCCCATGGACGTAGGCTTCGGCTGGAAGCCAGTTCCCCTCAACGGCCTCGTGCAGATGGTCCAGTCCGTGGCCGCAATCATCGCCTACGCACGCGGATTCGTCGGGGTAAAGCCAGGAGTTGAGGTCAAGCGCGTTTCTACAGAGATAAGTCAAGCGTGAGCGATCTCACAGTTCGACCTCGTAACTGACTCATCGGTCAGTTACCTTAGGGGCATCCGCAGACGAGCGCCGAGGAGGTCCGAGTGTCAGTAGCGCAGCAAGGGGCCAGCACGTCCGACATCACCTACGAGGACCTTTACCGGCGTTGGGAGGAGAACAACTGGAAGGCCTCGGAGCTCGACTTCTCGCAGGATCGGGAGGGCTGGGAGGCCCTGAACGAGATCCAGAAGAAGTCGGCGCTGTGGATCTACTCGATGTTCTTCTTCGGCGAGGACTCGGTCGCCGACAACCTCTCCCCCTACATCGACGCGGCGCCGCGCGAGGAGCAGAAATACTTCCTGACGACGCAGCAGGTCGACGAGGCTCGCCATGCCGTCTTCTTTCACCGCTTCTTCAAAGAGGTGATCGGCGCCGGCGAATCGATCTCCTCGACCCTCGCGTACACGACGCCGCAGCTCGGCTGGGGCTACCGGGGCGTCTTCGAGCGGCTCGACCGGATGGCCGAGGAGCTGCGACGCGATCGGTCGCTGCCGAAGTTCGCCCAGGCGATCGCGCTGTACCACATGGTCGTCGAGGCGACGCTCGCGCAGCCCGGCCAGCACTACATCGAGGACTTCTTCATCAAGGAAGGCACGATGCCCGGCTTCAGCGAGGGCATGGCGAACGTGTCGCGCGACGAGCAGCGGCACATCGGCTTCGGCGTCAAGGCGCTGTCCGAGATGTTCGCCGAGTCCGACGAGTGCAAGGCGGCGGTGGTCGAGCTGCTGCGCGAGGTGCTCCCCTACTCCCTCGCCGTGTTCACCCCGCCGGGCTGGGACGAGCGCTACACCACCGAGTGGGGCTTCACGCTCGAGGAGATCTACTCGTTCGGGATGCGATCGATCGAGGCGAAGTGGCGGGCGGCCGGCTTCCCCCTCGAGGAGATGCCGGCGGACGTCTACCCGGTCGACCGCTCGCTGCCCCACGAGCAGCGCGCTCAGCAGCAGATCAAGCTGCTGAAGGCGGGCGTGCTGGGCGAGCCGAATGGCCGGCCGTCCTCCGACCAGGAAGTGCAGCGCCTCTACTTCGAATCGATGGCCCGGTCGGCGCGGACCGACTCGATCAACGGCGACGGGCTCACGGTCCAGTGGCGCTTCGCCGACGCCGATCCCTGGCACCTCGTGGTGGACAACGGTTCGACCCGGGCCGAGCCCGGCTTCGCGCCCGACCCGGACCTCACCTTCGAGACCGACTGGGCCGAGTGGATCAACCTCTCGATGCACGGCAAGAACCCGCTCCGCTCGCTGCTCAACCGCCGCCTGCGGCCGTTCGGCTCAGCGACCGGCTTCACCCGCTTCCGCAAGGTGTTTCGAGCGCGGTAAGAGCCGGTCGTTGGGGGGTTTGTCTCGCTCTCCGGCACAAACCCGCCAGGGCGAGCGTCGTCAAGAACCGGGCCGCCAGCTGATCGGCGGCCGCGCATCGGCCCAGGGGCGCTCGGCTTCGAGCTGGGCGGCGAGCGACAGCAAGGTGCCCTCGTCGGCGGGACGGCCGACCAGCATCACAGCCAACGGCAGGCCGTTCGCGTCGAAGCCGGCCGGCACCGACGCGGCCGGGTTGCCGAGGTGGTTCCACACCACCGTGAACGGATAGCGGCGGCTCGAGCCGAGCACGGTGCGGATCGCCCCCAGGCTCTCGAAGGCGCGGACCTTGAGGGGTGGCCCCGCGGCTACGGGGGTCATCAGGACGTCGTGGTCGCGAAAGATGGCGCCGATCCGCTCCCCGTCAGCGGCGACGGCGGCTCGCGCCTTGGCGAGCAGGCCGTCCGTGTAGGCAGCGCCCAGCCTGGCATAGCCGCGGGTGCGCCGCTCGAGGCGCTCGGGGTGCGGCACCCGGCGCACGTCGTCGCGGATCCCGCGCAGGTACCGGACCATTACGTTCCTGCCGACCCCGCCCCAGTCCGGGTCACGCCGCTCGACCGCGTGACCAAGCGACCCGAGCAGGCCGGCCGTTTCCTCGACGGCCCGGACCGTCTCCGGTGCGACGGGCGGCGGCGGCGCGATCAGGGCCGGCGGGGTCACCGACCAGGCGATCCGCAGCCTCCCCGGCGGGCTTCCCGCGGAATCGGAGAAGGGGCGCTCCGGTGGCTCGGGCGCCCCCTGCTCCATCGACTCCCCGCTCACCAGGTCGAGGAAGAGCGCCGTGTCCGCCACCGTCCGAGTCACGCACCCGTTCACCGACATCCCGTGCCAGTGCTCGAGGTCGGGCATGAGGCTGACCCGGCCGCGCTGCGGCTTCAGGCCGAACACCCCGCAGGCGGCGGCCGGGATCCGGATCGACCCGGCGCCGTCCGACGCGCTCGCGAGCGGCGCGAGCCCGGCCGCGACCGCCGCCGCGCTGCCGCCGCTTGACCCGCCGGAGCTTCGCTGCGGGTCCCACGGGTTGCGGGTGATCCCCCAGGTGGCCGATTCCGTGAACCCGTGGATCGCCAGCTCCGGCAGGTTCGTCTTGCCGATCACGATCGCCCCCGCCGCCCGCAGACGGCCGACCATCTCGCTGTCTCCCCTTGCCGGGGCGTCGAAGGCGTCGGTCCCGTGGGCCGTCAGCTCCCCGGCCAGATCGACCGAGTCCTTCAGCCCCACCGGCACGCCCAGCAGCGGCCGCTCATCGCCCGCCTTGAGGCGCGCCTCGGCCTGCTTGGCCTCCGCCCGGGCCCGCTCGGCGAGCACGACGCGGAACGCGTTCAGTCGCGGTTCGAGGCGCTCGATCCGCTCAAGGTGGAGATCGACCAGCTCGGTCGGCGAGACATCCCCGTTGCGGACCATCGCCGCCATCCTGGCGGCGCCGGCGAAAGCGATTTCGTCGCTCACGCCGTGACCCTACTGACGCCGGGCCGGCGCCGGGACCGCAACCGCCGGCCCTCCCCGGCGTTTCCTAGTATCCGCGCGCCGGTCAAGGGGGGTCCGGCGCCATGCCGATGACCCGCAAGCTCCTCGCACCAGCCCTGGTCCTGTTCGCCGCCCTGGCCGTCGCCGTGCCGGCGGGCGGTGCCGATCCGGCCGGCCGCGGCTACGGGTCCGGCTACCCACCCGGATTCGCCGGCGGCGGCGCCGCCGAGACCACGCGCGGCAACCCGTGCCTCACGCCGCGGCGGCGCCATCTCCTCTGCCCGGACCTCAAGATCGCCAAGCCGAGCGACCTCTACATCGACACCTTCACCAACCCCGGCAAACGGCTCCTGCACGCGACCAACAACCTGCGCAGCCGCGGCGTCGGCCCGGTGGAGATCCGCGGCCGCCGGATCACCCAGCTCTCGATGGACCTCACGCAGCGGATCCACCGCAAGGGCGGCGGCAAGCTGGCGATCAAGACGACCGGCCGGCTGGACTTCACCCGGATCCCGGGCCAGTACCGCTACTGGAAGTACCGCGACGCCGCCGCCTTCGAGCTCTGGACCGTGGGCGCCGGCGGCTCGCGCCTGCGGCGTGTCCGAGTCGGGCCAAAGCAGCGTTACTGCCTGCGTGACCTGGAGCGGACCCGTCCCGGGCGCCGTTCGCCTCCGCACCGCGTCTATCCGGGCTGCAGCCAGGACCCGGACCGCCGCGCTGTAGTCCTCGGCACCTCGGTCGGGTGGTCGGACATCTATCCCTCGACCTACCATCAGAACTGGATCAACGTGACCGGGCTGCGCGGCTGCTTCGCCTTCGTCCACGTGGCCGACCCGAAGAACCACATCCGCGAGCTGAACGAGCGCAACAACAGGGCGACGCGCTACATCAGGCTGCCCTCGGCGAGGGTCGTCAGCGGCTGTCCCGCCCAGGGCGGCGGCGGGCCGCCGACCGGCGGCATCGGCTGACCCGGCTCACCCGCCTCACTCCTCCTCGGCCGGCAGCTCGACGCCGCTGAGGCTCGCCGGCCGGCCCGGCAGGTACATGCAGGATCCGGTGGCGAGGGCCGCGGCCTCACCGTCCTTGACCAGCTCCGCCGACGCCACCGCGAGGCGCCGGCCGCTGTGGATGACCCGCGAGGAGGCCAGCAGCTCGCCGCCATCGGGCAGGACCGGCCGCAGGAAGTTGACCTTGAGGTCGAGAGTCGCGACCGCCGTGCCCGGCGGCACGGTCGTGAACACCGCTCCCGACAGCGCCGCCTCGGCGAGCATCGCGATGAAGCCGCCCTGGACGCTGCCGGCGGGGCTGCTCAGCCAGCCGGTACAGGGAAGGAGCCACTCCGAGCGGCCCTCCTCGGCCCAGGTCGACCGCATCCCGGTCAGGTGGTGGAGCGGCGGCGCCGGCAGCTTGCCGTCGATCCCGGCCCTGAGGATTTCCAGCCCCGAGCGCGAGTCGAAGACTTCCTGGTCCAGCATCTCGCCTCGAACCGGGCGCCGCAGCGGGTGGTCGGGGTCGGTGCCGGGCAGCGGCTGGTCGAGGACCGGCCACTCGTCCTTAGGCTGGGGCAGCGGGTCGAGAGGCGGGAAGATCGCGCAACGGGTGGTGCCGTGGGCGAGGAGGCGGCCGCCCGGCTCGGCCAGCATGAAGGCCTCCGAGATCCCCATCGAGCGACCGACGTGGATCGCCTGGCCGGCGGCGACGATCCGCTCAGCGCTCCGGGGCTGCATGGGACGGACGAAGCTGAGCGACAGCTCGGCGGTGGTGAACAGGGTCCCGGGACCCAGCTCGGTCCCCACCGACGCCCCGAGGCCGGCGTCTGCGACCGGGCCCAGCATGCCACCGGGGATCAGGCCGGCCGAGTTCGCGAACCAGGGCGAAGCCGGGACCGAGAAGGCGGTGTGCCCGGCCGACGCCTCGTCGAAGCTCATCTCCGTCAGGTAGGTCATCGGGGCGATCGGCAGCCGCCCCTGGCGGGCCAGGGCATTGCGCTCGAGGCTCGCGAGGCCGAGCACCGACCGGTCGGCAAAGCCGCCGACCGGCTCCTCCTGCCAGATCTCCGCGCCGCTCATGCTGCCCGGCGGCTAGCCGGTCGTCAGAAGGTGGCGGGCCGACTCCACCGACGCGGCGATCGTCGTCGCGTGGTCGCGGCCCGGATCCGAGAGCGCCTGGACGGCGAAGCCGTCGGCGATCGCCAGGAGGTAGGAGGCCACGGCCTCCGCGTCGTAGCGGAGGTCGAGCACGCCCTCGCGCTCCTTCGCCTTGAGCACCTCGGCCAGGTGACCGCGGATGCGGCCGAAGAGCTGGCCCAGCTCGCGGCTGATGTCGGGGTTGCGCCGCCCGGCGCTGAACAGCTCGAACAGCAGCAGGAAGCTGTCCGGCTCGTTCTCCAGCGCGTCCATCAGGCTGGCGACCAGGACGTCGAGGACGTCGTCCACTGTCCGTGCGTCGGCCAGCGGCGCGTCGAGCCGGTTGACCCGGAACTCGGCGTCGCGACGTACGACCTCGACGAGGAGCCGCTCCTTGGTCCCGAAGTAGTAGTGGAGTAGCCCACGGCTGACGCCGGCCTCGGCGGCGACGTGCTCGAAGGTCGAGCCGGCGGCCCCGCGCCGGGCGACGCTCTTGCGCATCGCATCGACGATCCGCTGGGCCTTCTCACCGGTGAGCTCTCGTTCGCCTGCCGCCGCCTCCATCGCGGCCAGTCTAAGGCGACGGACCGACTCGCCGGTCTCCGGGCCCGGCCCACCCGGTGGGCCTCAGCCCAGGCGAACCGGAGGGTTGTGTCCGGGCACGACTACGGCCGGCTCCAGCTCGCGGATCCGCCGCCACTGCTCGAGCAGCTGCTCGCGCTCCGGCCCGAAGTCCTCGGGCAGGTCCATGTCCTCGAAGTACTCGGGTAGCGGCCCGACACAGTCGGAGGCGATCGCTACGAGCCCCTCCTCGGTGTCGACGAGGACGGTGATCAGCCCGTCGCTGTGCCCGGGTGTCCGGATCCACCGGATCCCCGGCTCGATCTCCCCCTCCTCGCCCTCGAGGACGTGGAGGTCGACGGTCTCGAGCTGCCCGGCGACGATCTGCGCGTAGGGCGCCTCGGTCTCGCGCCGGTGGACGTAGGCGGTCCGCCCCGGCCAGGCGGCGAGACCCTCGGCGTGGTCGAAGTGGAGATGGGTGAGGATCACCCGCTGGACCCCGCCGGGGTCCACCCCGATCTCCGCGAGGGCCGTGAACACGGGGCCGCCCTGCATGATCAGCCCGGGGTCGACGAGGTAGTCCTCTCCGCCGCGGACCAAAAGCGTGTTCGGGAACGCGACCATCCCCGCCGGCTTCCCCTCGCCCTGGAGCCGCTTGTAGGCCCGGAAGCCGTCGGCCGAGCTGCCCGGGCCGGCGGGCACGGCCTCCTCCCCGTCCAGCGCGAACACGTAGCGCTGGGCGGGGATCAGCAGGTGTACCGACGGCACCTCTAGGAGCCGGTGCCGGACCCGGACGAGTTGCCGGAGTCCGAGCCCGAGGAGGACGTCGTCGAGGTGTACTCGAACTCCTCCTCGGCGCCGAAGACGGTGTCCATCACGGTCTTGCGCGCGTTCTCGGAGACCGCCAGCGCAACGCCGCCGGCGACCGCGCCGAACAGCAGCACCCGCCCCAGACGGCGCTTCCGCTTGCGGCCGCGCAGCTGCTCGGACGCCTCGCGGAGCGAGTCGGCCGCGTTCCGCAGATCGCGCTGGACCTTCTTGTCGCTGGTGACGGCCTTGACCGGTCCCTTGCCGTTGCCCGTGATCCGGTCATAGGCGTGGCGGGCGGCGTCGTAGGCGTCGCGCAGGTTGTCGCGCAGCTCGTCGTCCTCGATGAAGCGCTGTACGTACTGGTTGCCGCGGGCGGTCGCGTAGGCGCTGCCGGCGGCGCCGGCCGCCTTCCCCGCCTTGGTGGTCTTGGCCATGTCCTCGTCAACTCCCTCGCAGTTTCACGGTCGGTTGCTGAGGATATACCCGGCTGCGAAACCGGCTACGCCTGCGCGGCGCAACCCGTTCAGGCAGGATCGAGGCCGGCATTGAGGGCGTCGGAGATCTCGTCGACGAAGACGAACTCGAGGTCCGTGCGCTCGTGCTCGGGGATCTCCTCGACGTCGCCCTCGTTGCGGCCGGGCACTATCACCCGTTTGATCCCGGCTCGCTGGGCGGCCAGCGACTTCTCCTTCAGGCCGCCGATCGGCAGCACCTGTCCGGTCAGAGTGACCTCGCCGGTCATCGCGACCTCGTTCGAGACCGGGCGGTCGCTGACCAGGGACGCCAGGGCCATCGCCATCGCGACCCCCGCGGACGGGCCGTCCTTGGGGACCGCGCCCGCCGGGACGTGGATGTGGATGTCGTGATCGGCGAACCAGTTCTCGGGCAGATCGGGCGCCAGCGCCGACTGGTGCCCGCGGACGTAGGAGAGCGCAGCGCGGGCCGACTCCTTCATCACGTCGCCGAGCTGGCCCGTGATCGTCAGGTTGCCCTGGCCCGGCATCGCCGTCGCCTCGATGAAGAGGACGTCGCCGCCGACCGGCGTCCAGGCCAGGCCGGTGGCGACTCCCGGCATCCGCGTCCGCCGCCGCTGCTCGGCGAAGTAGACGCGCTTGCCCAGCAGCTCGCGGGCGCGCTTCGCGGAGACCCGGACCTTGCCGTCGACCTTGCCCTCGGCGACCTCGCGGGCGATCTTGCGGCACACGGTGCCGATCTGGCGCTCGAGATGGCGGACGCCGGCCTCGCGCGTGTACTCCTCGACGATCGCGGTCAGCGCCGGGTCGGCGAATTCGATCTGCGACGCGGTCAATCCGTTCTCACGGACCTGGCGCGGGACCAGGTACCGCTTCGCGATGTGCCGCTTCTCGTCGATCGTGTAGCCGGCGAGCTGGATGACCTCCATCCGGTCCTGGAGCGGCATCGGGATCGTCTCGAGGATGTTCGCGGTGCAGATGAACATGACCTCGGAGAGGTCGACCTCGAGGTCGAGGTAGTGGTCGCGGAACGAGTCGTTCTGCGCCGGGTCGAGAACCTCGAGCATCGCCGACGCCGGGTCGCCGCGGAAGTCGGCGCCCATCTTGTCGATCTCGTCGATCATGAACACGGGGTTGCGGGAACCGGCGTCCCGCAGGGCGCGAATGATCGTGCCCGGCATCGCGCCGATGTAGGTGCGCCGGTGGCCCCGGATCTCGGCCTCGTCGCGCACGCCGCCCACCGAGATCCGCTGGAAGTTGCGCCCGAGAGCCCGCGCGATCGACTTTCCGAGGCTGGTCTTGCCCACGCCGGGAGGCCCGACAAAGCAGAGAATGGGCCCATGGGATTCCGGGTTCAGCTTGCGCACCGCGAGGTACTCGAGGATCCGGTCCTTGACCATCTCGAGGTCGTAGTGGTCGGCGTCGAGGACGGTGCGGGCGTTCTCCATGTCGAGCTTGTCCTCGGTCTCCCGCGACCACGGCAGCTCGACCAGCCACTCGAGGTATGAGCGGATCACGCCGAACTCCGCCGCCTGGGGCGGCAGCTTCTCCAGCCGCGAAAGCTCCCGGTCGGCCGCCTTGCGAGCGTGCTCGGGCAGCCCGGCTTCCTCGAGGCGGTCGCGAAGCTCGTTGACCTCCGCCTGCTGCTCGTCGCCCTCGCCGAGCTCGTCCTGGATCGCCTTGAGCTGCTGACGCAGGAAGAACTCGCGCTGTCCCTTGTCGAGCTCGGACTGGACCTGCGACTGGATTCGGGAGCCGATCTGGATCACCTCGAGCTCGCGGGCGAGGATCTCGGAGAGCCGCCGCAGCCGCCGGGTCACGTCCACCTCCTCGAGCAGCTGCTGCTTCTCCTCGATCGAGATCCGCAGCGCGCCGGCGATCAGGTGGGCCAGGGCCGAGGGATCGTCCAGGTTGGCGACCGCCATCTGGAGCTCCTCCGGGAGGTACGGGATCTGCTCGATGATCTCCGAGAAGGTGCGCTGCACGTTGCGGGTCAGCGCCGCGAGCTCGGGCCCCTCGTTGACGACGTCGGGCAGGGCCTCTACCCGGGCCACGAGATACGGCTGCTCGGCGACATAGGGGCCCAGGCGGACCCGCTGGGTCCCCTGGACGAGGATCCGGATGGTCCCGTCGGGAACCTTCAGCATCCGGGCGACGACCCCCGCGACCCCGACGTCATAGAGCTGGTCGGGCCCCGGCTGTTCCTCCTCGGGATCGCGGGACGCGACCATGACCAGCATCCGATTGGCGCCGAGGACGTCGTCCACCAGCGTGATCGAGCGCTCCTGGCCGACCGCGAGCGGCGTCAGGGTGTCGGGGAAGGTGACGGTCTCGCGCAGGGGCAGGACCGGCATCGCGTCCGGCAGGGGCTCGCTGGAGCGGATCGCCTGCTCCTCGTCACCCGCCTCGACGACCTCCAGCACCGGCGCGTCCTCGAGCATCTCGAGATCTGACTCCAGCGCGTCCCGCCCCACCCCGTTTCCACCGGACTCCATCGCTCAGGCCCGGTCGATCGGCACCCGGCGCGAGGCCGTCTCGGCATCGCGGAGCGGGAGCTCGACCCGCAGGACGCCGTCCTGGTAGGTGGCCTTGGCGCGCTCCGGATCGACGTCGACCTGGAGCTCGATGATTCTCCGGAAGGGGCCGGAGACGATCTCGACCTGCTGGTAGACCCGGCCCTCGGTCTCCTGGACCGGGCGCTGTCCGGAGATCACGAGCCGGCGGCCGCTGACCTCGATGTTGACGTCGGCGAGGTCGATGCCCGACAGGTCGGCCTTGACGATCGCCCGCTGCGGGTCCCCGCAGTAGTAGACGTCCACGCTCGGCGAGAACCCGGAGGCGCGCCGGCTCACGTATCCGGCCCGCCCCCACGCGTCTCCCATGAGCTGGTCCATCTCCCGGCGCATGCGGGCGAAGTTGGCGAACAGGTCGCGTTCGGTCATCCGGTCAAAGAGGGTAGGGGGTTCGCGGGTCCCGTCATCGATTTGGATCCACCACCCCTGCGCTCCCGGCGGGTGCTCGGGGCGGTCCCCCAAATCGATGCCACCCGCGACCCCCCGGCCGCCTGCGACCGCCCGCACCTCCTGCGCAGCGGACGGGCTCAGAGCTCGTAGACGGCGCCCTCGCGGGCGATCTCGACCGGCCCGCCGAACGCCTCCTCAGCCTGCTCCCGCGCCCACTCGTGGTCGAGCTCGTCCGAGATGTGCGTGAGGACGACCCGGTTCGCGCCCGCGCGGCGGGCATGGTCGCCCGCCTCCCCGGGGGTGAGGTGACCGCGGATCCCGGTCCGCTCGGGTCGCGGCAGCGTCGCCTCGACGATCAGGAGGTCGGTACCGCGGGCGATGTCGACCAGTTCCTCGGCGGGGCGGCTGTCCGCCCCGTAGGTGATCCGGCCTCCGTCGGCCGAGCTGATGTCGATCGCGAAGGTCTCGGTGAAGTGCGGCACTTCATGGAAGCGGAAGCTCAGGTCGCCGACCTTCACGGTGGAGTCGGGTTGGTATTCCTCGATCGCGAACGCGTTCTCGATCAGATCGTCGTTTCCCCAGGCGCCGACCACGCGGCGGAAGAGCCGGGTCGCGCCCCGAGGGGCGACGAGCCGCGGGCGGGCCGGAGCGTCGGTGCCCGGGTACTGCGCGACCGGAACGGGCTGTTGCCGCGGCGCGTAGGTGAGCGCGTAGCTGTAGGGGACGAGGTCGAGGAAGTGGTCGGCGTGAAGATGGGAGAGCACGACCGCGTCGATGTCGACGTAGTCGGCGAACTGGCGCAGCTTCGCGAACACGCCGTTGCCGCAATCCATCAGGACGAGCGCCTCACGTCCCTCGACGAGGTAACCGCTGCACGCCCCGCCGGCGTCCTGCCAGGAGGGCGACTTGCCCAGTACGGTGATCTTCAACGGCCCCTCGAGTCCCTTCCTTCCGGCAGAGACCTTAGCCGCGTGCGCCGGAGCCCTTCTCTAGACGCCGGCCGGCTGGCGCCCCGCCCAGCGCGGTGCGCGCATCAGTAGGACCGGCTGCCGGGGCGGCACGAGGCCCTCGGGGCGGTCCGGCCGGAAGGTGGCACAAGGCCCGTCGCTCTCGAGGGCGCAGAGCATGTTGCGCCGGAAGTAGCAGTCCTCGCACTTCGGCTGTCCGGCCTTCCTCGATTCACCGTTTTTCGCCACGCCAGCTCCTCTCCCGGCCCACGGGGTTCTCGCCCGATCAGTGGTTCTCTCTCGGTTCCCTGGCGTCTCGCTGGGACCGCCGGAACCGGTGGCGATCATGTCACCGCGACGACCGCTCCGCGGGCGCGAAACCGCAAATCGGGGGGTTCTTCTCCACCGCGCCCGCCGGTGTTTTCGCGCTTTGCGGACTCGCGAGAGCCGGCGCTACCATGGCGCCCATGTCCCATCAGCGAACCGAGAACCTCGCGGCGTCGCCGCAGCTCTTCCAGAGCGACTTCCTGAACTTCTTCTCGCGGGTCCATCCCGCGATCCCGGCGGGGATCTTCCTGCCGGTGGTGATCGCGATGGAGTGGCTCGGCGCCGGCCGCGGCCAGGCCGCGTGGGAGCTCGGCCTCCTGACCCTCGGCGGCCTCGCGATCTGGACGCTGACCGAGTACTGGCTCCACCGGCTCGTCTTTCACTGGGAACCCGACCACGCCTTCGGCCGCCGCATGCACTTCATCATCCACGGCGTCCACCACGACCACCCGAACGACAAGCTGCGGCTGGTCATGCCCCCCGCGGTCAGCATCCCGTTGGCGGTGCTCTTCTTCCTCGGGTTCGCGGCGCTGTTCGGTACGCCGGCTGCCTATCCGTTGTTCGCCGGCTTCATCGCGGGCTACCTCTCCTACGACTACACGCACTACTACGTGCATCACTTCGTCCCGAAATCGCAGCTCGGCAAGCGGCTGCGCGAGCAGCACATGCGCCACCACTTCCAGGATCACCGCTTCGGCTACGGCGTCTCCTCGCCGGTCTGGGACGTGGTCTTCCGCACCCTTCCGCGCAAGCGCCGCTGACCGGGGTCGGGGGCGTCTGCCCCGTCAGGCGATGCGGTTCGGCGGGTCACGCCCCTCGAGGACGGCGATCGCGTTCTCGGCCACGGTCCGGGCCATCGCGTCGCGGGCTTTCACTGTCGCCGACCCGATGTGGGGCGTGATCACAGCCTTCGGAGCGGCGGCAAGCGCCGGCGGCAGCTCCGGCTCACCCTCGAAGACGTCGAGGCCAGCGGCGCCGATGCGCCCTTCCCGCAGGGCATCCGCCAGGGCCTCGGAGTCGACCAGGACCCCGCGTGAGGTGTTGACGAGTACGGCTGACTCCTTCATGAGGTCGAGCGCTCGGGCGTCGATCATGTGACGGTTGCCCGGCGTACCCGGTGCGTGAAGGCTGACCACGTCACTGGACCTCAGCAGGTCCTCCAACTCGACCCACCGCGCGCCGAGGCGCTCGGCTCGCTGCGGCCTCGGCCGCGGTGACGCATATACGAGGTCGACACCGAACCCCGCCAGCAGCGTCCCGTACCTGCCGCCGATCCTGCCCAGACCGACGATCCCGAAGGTGGCGCCGCTCAGCTCGAGGCCGCGGTAGGCCGCTGGGTCCCAACCGCGCCAGTGGCCTGCGCGGAGGTCGCGCTCGGCGCCGGAGACGAAGCGGGCGGCGGCCAGCGTCAGGGCCAACGCCAGCTCGGCGGTCGCGTTGGTGAGGACGTCCGGCGTGTTGGTCACGACCACGGCACGGCCCCGACAGGCCTCGAGGTCGATGTTGTCGTATCCGACGGCGAAGTTGGCGACTGCGCGGAGTCCGGGTCCGGCGGCAGCGAGCAGCTCCTCGTCGACCGCGATGGTGGGGTCGGCGACGATTACGGCGGCGCCGCGCACCAGCGCGAGGATCTCCTCACGGGTGGGATCCGCTCCACCCGACCTGACTTCGCAGCGGCCAGTGAGCATCTCCATCCCCGCCGGGAGCAAGAGACGCCCCACCACCACGGTCGGCAGGTCAGACACCCTTACTCCGTGCAATGGAAGATTTCATCAAAGTACTACGTTCTATGACTCTTACTTGTCCATTCAATAGTCTGTGTGTGTAACTAACCCACGAAAGGGATGAATGCCAGAGAGAGGCAACGTACTCGAGGAGACCAGGGCCTACATCGAGGAGCGGCTGAACGCGATCGAAGGAGAGCGCCGCAAGCTCGAACGGGCCCTCGCCGCGGTCACCGACGGCAGGTCGGGACGACGCGGCCCCGGACGGCCGCGCGGCCGCAGCGCGGGTTCTGGCTCCGGTTCCTCGGGGACACGGCGCCGGCGCCGGCGGCGTGGTGGCACCCGGGCGGATCAGGCGGTCAAGCTCGTCGATCAAAACCCCGGGATCTCGGCGTCGGACATCGCCCGCCGGATGAGCATCAAGCCCAACTACCTGTACCGGGTGATGAGCGACCTCGAGAAGGAGGGGCGGGTCACGAAGCGAGGCCGGGAGTACCACCCGGCGGGCTGAGCGCTAGATGAGGCCGAGCTGCTGGACGGCGTCACGCTCGTCCTGCAGCTCCATGACGCTGGCGTCGATCCGTTCCCGCGAGAACCCTGGGACCTCGAGGCCCTGCACGATCGTCCACTCGCCGCCCGTGCAGGTGCACGGGAAGCTGGAGATGATCCCCTCGCCGATCCCGTAGGAGCCGTCGGCCGGCACCGACATCGAGACCCAGTCGCCCTCGGCCGTGCCCAGCACCCAGTCGTGGACGTGGTCGATCGCCGCGTTCGCGGCCGAGGCGGCGCTCGAGGCGCCGCGCGCGTCGATGATCGCGGCGCCGCGCTTGGCCACGGTCGGGATGAAGTCCTCGGCGATCCAGCTCTCGTCCCCCACCGCCTCCCAGGCGCTGCGCCCGTCCACCGTGGCGTTGACCAGGTCGGGGTACTGCGTCGTCGAGTGGTTGCCCCACACCGTCATGTTCGATATCGACGTGACCTGCGCGTCGAGTCGCTTGGCGAGCTGGGCGATCGCCCGATTGTGGTCGAGCCGGGTCATCGCGGTGAATCGTTCGCGCGGCACGTCGGGTGCGTTGGACATCGCGATCAGGGCGTTGGTGTTCGCGGGGTTCCCGACCACCAGGACCTTGACGTCGTCGGCTGCGCCGGCGTTGATCGCCTCCCCCTGCGGCTTGAAGATCGCCCCGTTCGCCTCGAGGAGGTCGGAGCGCTCCATCCCGGGGCCGCGCGGGCGCGCGCCGACCAGCAGCGCGATGTTGCATCCCTCGAAGGCGGCGTTGGGGTCGTCGGAGATGTCGATCCCCGCGAGCAGCGGGAAGGCGGAGTCGTCGAGCTCCATCGCCGTGCCCTCGGCGGCCTTCACGGCGTCGGGGATCTCGAGCAGGTTCAGGTGGACGCGCGTGTCGTCGCCCAGCATCTCGCCGCTCGCGATCCTGAACAGAAGCGCGTAGCCGATCTGGCCGGCGGCGCCGGTGACGGTGACTTTCACTGGACTGTCAGCCAAGTTCGGATCTCCTCAGTTCATCGCCGTCCGGAGTCCCTCGTCGATCGCGTCGAGGAACTCCTGCGTGTTCAGGTAGTCCTGGTCCTCGCCGACCAGGAGGGCGAGGTCCTTGGTCATCTTCCCGGCCTCGACCGTATCGACGCATACCCGCTCCAGAGTCTCGGCGAACTCGCAGACCTCCGGTGTCTCGTCCATCCGCCCGCGGGCGCCGATCGCCCGCGTCCAGGCGAAGATCGAGGCGATCGGGTTGGTCGAGGTCTCCTCTCCCTGCTGGTGGCGACGGAAATGGCGGGTCACGGTTCCGTGGGCCGCCTCGGCCTCCACGGTCTGCCCGTCGGGCGTCATCAGGACGCTGGTCATCAATCCGAGGGAGCCGAAGCCCTGGGCTACCGTGTCGGACTGGACGTCTCCGTCGTAGTTCTTGCAGGCCCAGACGTAGCCACCCTCCCACTTCAGCGCCGCCGCGACCATGTCGTCGATCAGACGGTGCTCGTAGGTCAGGCCCTTCTCCTCGAAGTCGCTCTTGAACTCGTCCTCGTAGACCTCCTGGAACAGGTCCTTGAAGCGCCCGTCGTATCGCTTGAGGATCGTGTTCTTGGTCGACATGTAGACGGGGTACTCGCGCTCGAGGCCGTAGCGGAAGGAGGCTCTGGCGAAGTCGCGGATCGAGGCGTCGAGGTTGTACATCGCCAGCGCCACCCCGCCGCCGGGAAAGTCGAAGACGTTGACCTCGATCGGGTCGCCGCCGTTCTTCGGGGTGTAGGTGAGCGTCAGCCTGCCTTCATCGGGCACGACGATGTCCTCGGCCCTGTACTGGTCGCCGAACGCGTGGCGCCCGATCACGATCGGCTTAGTCCAGTTCGGCACCAGCCGCGGGATGTTCGAGATCACGATCGGCTCGCGGAAGATGACGCCGCCGAGGATGTTGCGGATGGTCCCGTTCGGCGACCGGTACATCTCCTTCAGGCCGAACTCCTCCACCCGGGCCTCGTCGGGCGTGATCGTCGCGCACTTCACCCCCACCCCGTGCTCCTTGATCGCGTTGGCGGCGTCGACCGTGACCTGGTCCTCGGTGGCGTCACGGCTCTCGATCCCGAGGTCGAAGTAGATCAGCTCGACGTCGAGGTACGGCAGGATCAGCTTGTCCTTGATGAAGGCCCAGATGATCCGGGTCATCTCGTCGCCGTCGAGCTCGACGACCGGCTTCTTGACCTCGATCTTCTCCACCGCGGCCGCGCACCCTACCGCTACTTGACCGGCCGAATTGCCCGTGAGAGCGTCCGTCGACCGATCAATCCGCGCCCGAGGAGGAGTAAATGGAGACCTACATGATCCGCCGCCGCAAGGCCTGGCAGTCGCCGGAGGAGCTCGAGGCGACCGCAAAACGCTCGGGCGAGGTGGCCGGGGACGAGTTTCCGGATGACATCGCCTGGATCCGCAGCTACGTGGTTCAGGAGGACGACGGCAGCCTGGGGACCTTCTGCGTGTACCAGGCGAGCAGCGAGGACAAGGTCCGGGAGCACGCCTCTCGGGTCGGCATGCCTGCCGAGGACATCGAGAAGATCGTCGACACGGTCGTGATCCGGCCGGACCCGGAGCCCGCAGCGGCGTAGCCCTCGGTCAGCGCCCACCGGGGGCCGCGCCGTACCATTCCGGCATGGCCACCGTCGAGCGCCGCCCCTCCGAGGCGGGTCCCACCCACGAGGTCTTCAACCAGTCGGTCCCGCTCGAGGACTACAACCCGTTCGAGCAGGACCGGCCGCTGGCCGAGGCGCTGCGCCGCGACGGCGCCGAATGGGCCGAGGACCGCTGCCGTGAGTTCGGCGCGGTCGCCGGCTCGGCCGAGGTGATCCGGCTCGGCTTCGAGGCGAACGAGAAGACCCCGAAGCTGCGGACCCACGACCGCTTCGGGCACCGTGTCGACGAAGTCGAGTTCGACGAATCCTGGCACCGCCTGATGGCGCTGGGCGTCGGCAACGGCCTTCATGCCTCCCCCTGGCGTGACCCAGGACCGGGTGCCCACGTCGCCCGGGCGGCGATGTTCATGCTGCTCACGCAGGCCGAGGCCGGCGTCGGATGCCCGCTGTCGATGACCTACTCGGTGGTGCCGGCGCTGCGCGCCCAGCCCGAGATCGCCGCCGAGTGGGAGCCGCGCTTCCTCTCGCTGGAGTACGACGGCCGTCCGATGCCCGCCAACCGCAAGGCCGGCGCGCTCTCCGGCATGGCGATGACCGAGAAGCAGGGCGGCTCCGACGTCCGCGCGAACACCACCGCGGCGGTGCCTGTGAACGGTGGCGGTCCCGGCGCCGAGTACGAGATCACCGGCCACAAGTGGTTCTGCTCGGCGCCGATGTGCGACGCCTTCCTGGTGCTCGCGCAGACGGACGCCGGCATCTCCTGCTTCTTCATGCCGCGCTTCATGCCCGACGGCGAGCGCAACCGCTTCCACATCCAGCGCCTCAAGGACAAGCTGGGGAACCGCTCGAACGCCTCGAGCGAGGTGGAGTTCCACGGGGCCTGGGCCCGGATGGTCGGCGAGGAGGGGCGCGGCGTGCCGACGATCATCTCGATGGTCAACCACACCCGTCTGGACTGCGTGATCGGCTGCACCGCGGGTCTTCGGGCGGGTGTCGCGCAGGCGACCCACCACGCCGCGCACCGCTCGGCGTTCGGCAAGCGGCTGATCGACCAGCCGCTGATGCAGAACGTCCTCGCCGACCTCTGCGTCGAGTCCGAAGCGGCGACGGTTTCGGCGATGCGCCTGGCTCGCTCCTACGACGAGGCGGCCGCCGGCGACGCGGGCGCGGTTGACTTCCGCCGCATCGCCAACGCGGTCCTCAAGTACTGGATCTGCAAGCGGGCTCCGGCTCACGCGGTCGAGTGCCTCGAGTGCCTCGGCGGCAACGGCTACGTCGAGGAGTCGGGCATGCCGAGGCTGTTCCGGGAGAGCCCGCTGGCCTCGATCTGGGAGGGGTCGGGCAACGTCCAGTGCCTCGACGTTCTGCGGACCATGGTCCGCAGCCCGGCCGCGGCCGAGGCGTTCTTCGCCGAGGTCGCCGAGGGCGCCGCCGCCGAACCGCGGCTGGAGAGCTTCGTCGCGGCCCTCCGCGAGGAGATCGCCTCAGACCCGGAGACGCTCGAGTCGCGGGCCCGCCGGGTGGTCGAGCGGCTGGCGCTGGCCCTGCAGGGCTCGCTCCTGCTGCGCTACGGGGACGAGGCCGTCGCCGACGCCTTCTGCGCGTCCCGCCTCTCAGGCGACTGGGGCCAGGCGTTCGGCACCCTGCCGGCGGGCGCCGATCTCGAGCGGATCGTCGCCCGGCACGCGGTTCAGGTCTGAGCCGGCCGACACCGCCCCGCGCTGGGCGGAATCGGCCCCCACCTACCATGTGACCGTGCTCGGCGGCTCGATCACCCTGTTCCACGTCCGCGGGATCCGCATCGCGGTCGACTGGTCGTGGTTCGTCGTCCTCTTCCTGGTGATCGTCTGGCTCTCGGACTTCTACTCCGACATCCTCGGTAACCCGGGGTCCGACCTCGGCCCCTACGCGCTGGCGGTCGCCAGCGCGATCGGGTTCTTCGGCTCGATCCTCCTGCACGAGCTGGGGCATGCCCTGGTCGCGCTCCGCGAGGGGGTCGGCATCTCCAGCATCCAGCTTTGGATCTTCGGCGGGGTGGCGCGGCTCGAACGGGACTCCGACAACCCGGGCACCGAGTTCCGGATCGCGATCGCCGGCCCGCTCGTCACGCTGGCGATCGTCTTGGCGCTCACCGCGGTCGGCATCCTCGCCGCCGGCTGGAAGGACTTCACCGAGGCGATGGTGGTCGACGGAGGCGCCGACACCTCTGGGGTCCTGGCGATGATGGCCTGGCTCGCGTCGATCAACGCGCTGGTCCTGGTCTTCAACCTGCTGCCGGCGTTCCCGATGGACGGGGGCCGCGTCGTCCGGGCACTGGCCTGGAAGCGCAGCGGGGACCGCGCCAGAGCCACCCGCTTCGCCGCCACCCTCGGGCGCGGCTTCGCCTACCTCTTCATCGGCGCCGGTCTGTTCCTGATCGTCCAGGGCTACGTCTTCAACGGCGTCTGGCTGGCGCTGATCGGGATGATCATCAACGGCTCGGCCCGGGCGGCGACGGTGCAGACCGCGATCACGAGCCGGATCGAGGGCGTCCGCGTGGCCGACGTGATGGACACCGAGCCGGTGGCGATCCCGGCCGAGCTCAGCGTCGAGCGCGCCCTCGACGAGTACTTCCTCCGCTATCGCTGGCCGTGGTTCCCGGTCGTCGACGCCGCCGAGCAGTTCCGCGGGCTCCTCGAGCGCGACCGAGCGGACGACGTGCCCGAGGTCAGCCGCGGAAGCTCGAGTGTCGGCGACCTGCTCGACTCCGAGCAGGCGGCGATGCACGTCAGCGTCGACGCACCGCTCGACTCCCTGCTCGGCAACGCCAACCTGCGCCACTTCGGCGCCCTCATGGCCGTCGACGGCGAGGGCCGGCTGCGCGGGGTCGTCACTGCCGAGCAGGTCGGCCGCGCCCTCCGCGACGCCACCGCGCAGGCGCAGGGTTGACACCGGGCTCGCACCGGGTAGCGCATCTCGACGAGCTCGAGTCGATTCCCGGCCCAGGCACCCTCACCTGGCGGCCCGTACGCGCGCATTTCGACATCCGCGCCTTCGGCTGCAACGCCTACAGGGCCGAGGGCGCCGGCGAGGACGTCGTCGAGCCCCATGACGAGGCCGACCCCAACGACCCGCCCGGCCACCAGGAGCTCTACTTCGTCCACGAGGGCAGCGCCCGGTTCACGATCGACGGCGAGACGTTCGACGCCCCCCAGGGGACCTACGTCTGGCTGCCGGACCCCGCGTCCCACCGTCACGCCGTCGCCAGGGAGGCCGGGACGACGGTGCTCAGCTTCGGCGGCCCTCCCCGCTTCGAGCCCTCCGGCTGGGAATGGAGCTTCCGCGCCGCGCCGCTGATCCCGACCGAGCCCGTACGGGCGCGGGAGATCCTCGAGGACGGTCTCGCCCAGCGGCCCGAGAACGCCGGCATCCGGTTCCGTCTCGCCTGCCTGGAGGCGGTGGAGGGCAACACCGATGCTGCACTTGCGCGCCTGCGCGAGTCGATCGAGCGCAACCGAGAGGCCGCGGACGCAGCACGGGAGGAGCCGCTGCTTGAGCCGCTCCGGGATAGCCCGGAGTTCAGGTCTCTCGTGGCGCCCGGTTAGCCGCATCCATCGACATCGCTGTCGTCGGCGTATAAGCTGGCCCCAGTCCCGGATGAAGCGAGTCCTCCCTACCGCCCTGGTCGTCATTGCCTGCCTCGCGCTGCCGGCGACTGCGCCCGCTCCCGCTGGGCCCACGATCAGCGGAGTCGTGACGATCACCGGAACCGAGGGCAAGGACGACTTCAGGGTGCGGATCAACCCGACCAGTTCGTCGCCGGAGATGATCGTCGAGCCGGCCATGACCGTCACGTCCACAGGCGGCAACGGCACGTGCACGATCGAGAACGACCCGCAGACCGGCCGGCCGGTCAGGAACTACTGCTTCACCGGCACGATCACCAGCCTCGTGGTGAACCTGCGGGGTGGTGACGACGCCGTCCAGATCGACGACAATGTCGGCGCCGTGCAGACCTCGACCCTCAGCGCCGGTCCCGGCAACGACGTCGCCGCCATGGCCATCCGGGGGCAGCTAACGCTGAACGGCGAGGCGGGCGATGACCAGCTGCGGATCTTCGGCCTCCAGGGGGCCGCGACGACGACGTTTGACGGTGGCGTGGGTACCGATCTGGCCGGCTTCTCCTCGATGCGGACGCTGAGCGGGGGCGACCCGATCTCGATCTCCGGCTCGCTGGCGACCAACCAGGTCGTCCTGAAGCGCAACGAGCTGAACGGGACCGTGTCGAACCACCGCACCGACACCCTGGTCGGCATCGAGCGCCTCGAGGGAACACCCTACGGCGACGTCCTGGCCGGAGGCCCCAACCCGTCTGAGCTGATCGGCGGGGAGGGCCCGGACAATCTGATCGGGGGCACAGGGGACGCCCAGATGAGCGGCGGGCCGGGCCTCGACGACCTGCTCGGCGGCGGAGGCACCGATGTGCTCGACGGCGGGACCGGCGTCGACACCTACAGGGGCAGCACCAGCGACACCTTCCTGATGCGCGACGGCTACCAGGAGACCGTCGCCTGCCGGCTGTCGAACGTCGTCGTCAACGACCTGACCGACTCGGTCACGAACACCGCCGGCTGCTCCAGCGTCTCGACCGCCGCCGCCAAGCACAGGCTCGACACCACGCTGCCCCAGCGCCGCCTGCGGCTGAGCAAGGAGGGCAGGACCGCCGCCCGGGTCGTCTGCCCGGCGGCGAAGGCGGAGCCCTGCGAGGGCGTGCTGCGGCTGATGCTCGGCGCCCGCAGGCTGGGGGCCCGCAGCTATCGCCTGCTGCCGGGCAAGGCGACGCTGCTCCGCTTCGACCTCACCAAGCGACAGACGGCCCGCGCGCTGGGCAGGAAGGTGGACCTCGTGGCCGAGGAGACCGACTCCGACAACCGCCCGCGTCAGGTCCTCCACCGGGTCCCGGCCCGCCGGCTGGCGCGCTGAATTCCTAGCCCAGAGCTGGTTTCTTCCGTCTCCGGAGCGGTGCGACCGGCCCTATAGGATGCGGCGCGGTTCATGCCTGAGCACGACGTACTCGTCATCGGAGCGGGGCTGGCGGGCCAGCGTGCCGCGCTGGCCGCGGCCGAGGAGGGGGTCTCGGTCGGGATCATCAGCAAGGTCCACCCGGTCCGTTCGCACTCAAACGCCGCGCAGGGCGGCATCAACGCCGCGTTGAACCCGGACGACTCCTGGGAATCCCACGCGTTCGACACGGTCAAGGGGTCGGACTACCTCGGCGACCAGGACGCGATCGAGGTGATGACCCGCGAGGCACCGGACGAGATCCTCCACCTGGAGCACCTCGGCGTGCCCTTCCACCGCGACGAGGAGGGAAAGCTCGGCACCCGGGCCTTCGGCGGCGCCTCGGCGGCGCGGACCTACTACGTCGCCGACATCACCGGCCAGGCGATCATGCACGTCCTCTACGAGCAGCTGATGAAGTACTCCGAGGCGGTCGCCCGGTACGAGGAGTGGTTCTGCACCGCCCTGGCCCTCGACGAGGACGGCGAGTGCTGCGGGGTGGTCACTCGCAACGTGTCCGACGGCTCAATGGAGCTTTTCAGCGCCAAGGCGGTGATCCTCGCCACCGGCGGCAACGGGCAGGTCTGGCAGCCGACGACGAACGCGCTGATCTGCACCGGCGACGGCATCGCGATGGCCTACCGCGCCGGGGCGAGGCTGATGGACATGGAGATGATCCAGTACCACCCCACGACCCTCGCCGGGAAGGGGTTCCTGATCACCGAGGGAGCCCGGGGCGAGGGGGCCCACCTGCTGAACGCCGAAGGCGAGCGCTTCATGGAGAAGTACGCGCCGAACAAGATGGAGCTCGCCTCCCGCGACGTTGTCTCCCGCGCCGAGCAGACCGAGATCGACGAGGGGCGCGGATTTCCCGACGGCACCGTCGCGCTCGACATCACGGTCGTGCCCAGGAAGCGGATCCACGAAGCGCTCCGCGAGATCGTCCTGGTCGGGCGCGATTTCGCCGGAGTCGACATCACCCGCGAGCCGATCCACATCAAGCCCGGCAACCACTACACGATGGGCGGCGTCAAGACAGACATCGAGGGGCGCACGAGCATCGCCGGCCTCTACGCGGCCGGCGAGGTCGCCTGCGTTTCGGTCCACGGCGGCAACCGCCTCGGCGCGAACTCGCTGCTCGACACGCTGATCTTCGGCCGCCGCTCGGGCCAGCACGCCGCCGTCCGCGCCAAGCGGATCGACCTCTCGCGGCCCTCGCGCGCGGTCCTCGACGACGAGGAGGCGAAGATCGACGACCTGGTGAGCCGCGAGAAGGGGTCCGGCCGCCGCGTCTCGGAGATCCGCAAGGAGCTCGGGGCGACGATGGACAAGTACGTCGCCGTGTTCCGCGACGAGGAGGGCATCAAGACCGCCCTCGAGGCGGTTCGCCGGCTGAAGGAGGAAGCGCAGTCGGTCTACGTCGACGACCGCGGCTCGGTCTTCAATCAGGACGTGTTGGGCGCGATCGAGCTCGGGTACATGCTCGACAACGCCGAGTGCACCTGCGTCGCCGCCCTCGAGCGCAAGGAGAGCCGCGGCGCCCAGTACCGCACCGACTACCCGGAGCGAAACGACGACGAGTGGCTCAAGCACATCGACATCTCGCGCGACGGCGGTGCCCCGGAGATCAGCTATTCGGATGTCACGATGACCCAGTGGGAGCCGCAGGAGAGGACGTACTGACGGGCCGCCGGTCGCCGGTCACCGGTCGCCAGAACTGACGTCATGCCGGAATACACACTCAAGATCAGGCGCTATCAGCCGGAGTCGGGCGAGGGGCCCTACTGGGAGACCTTCGACGTGGAGCTCGACGAGTCGCTGTCGGTCCTCGACGGGATCCTCCAGGCCCGCGACCGCGACGACGGCACGCTCTCGGTGCGCTGCTCCTGCCGGGCGGCGATCTGCGGCTCCTGCGGGATGAAGGTCAACGGCTCCTCCACCCTCGCCTGCAAGACCCAGATCGGCGAGGCCCACGAGGCAGCGAACCGGCGGTCGGGCAACGGCGCCACCCCGCCGCCGCGCGGCGCCACCGAGGAGCCGCCGCCGGATTCGGGCGGCGGCGGGCCCAATCCGATCGTGGTGGAGCCCATGGGGAACATGCCGGTGATCAAGGACTTGGTGACCGACATGGAGTCGACGCACTGGGCGAAGATCAGGCGGGTCACCCCCTGGCTGCTGCCGGCCGGCGAGCCGCCGGAGCGCGAGTACGTCGTCGACCCCGAATCGATGGTCGACGTGACCCAGGAGATCGCCTGCATCCAGTGCGGTGCCTGCGTGTCTTCGTGCCTGTCGATGGAGGTCGACCCGGACTTCATCGGCCCGGCGGCGCTGGCCAAGGCCTACCGGTTCGTCGGCGACCCGCGCGACGCCGAGACCCAGGAGCGGCTCTATGACCTGGCGCAGGACCCGCACGGGATCTATGACTGCACCCACTGCTTCAGCTGCATCGACGCCTGCCCCAAGGGGGTCGCGCCGATGGACCAGATCATGCGGCTGCGGCGGCTCGCCGGGGAGGCCGGAATCGACGACGTCAACAACGGCCACCGCCACGAGGTCGCCTTCACGAAGATCATCGAGAAGAAGGGGACGCTCGACGAGTCGCTGCTGCTCCAGGAGTCCTATGCGGCGGGGGTCAAGGGCAAGCTGATGCCGAGACCCGACGCGATCAAGGGACTGCTGGGGTCGATCCCGACTGCCGTCCGCGGCGTCAGGACCGGGAAGATGCGCTCGCTGCCGAAGTTGATCCCCGGCGTCCACCCCAAGCTGCCCGGTGAAGCCCAGGCCGAGGTCAAGGCGCTCTACGAGCACGCCGAGGAGCACCGAACCGAGCTCAACCTCTACATCAAGGGCGAGGAGGGCGACGACGTCGACGCGGGCGAGGAGCAGGACGCGGCCGAGGGCGTCGAGCCCGAGCGCGGCGACGGCTCCGGCGCCGCCCAGGCCCACGGCGGCAGCGGTCAGATAGGAGCCGGCGAGGAGACCCAGGAGGAGAAGCCAGAGTGATCAATGGGAACGGCTCCGGCAACGGCCGCATCAAGGTCGCCTACTGGCCGGGCTGCGTCTCGCGCGGCTTCACCCCCGAGCTGCACGGCTCGATGGCCTGGATCGCGGACCGCCTCGGGATCGAGCTTGTCGAGCTCGACCGCGCCAACTGCTGCGGCGCCGGCGTGATCGCCGAACACAACCAGGAGCTCGCGGACTCGCTCAACGCGCGGACCTTCGCGCTCGCCCAGCAGACCGGTCTGGCGATGATGAACATCTGCTCGACCTGCCAGGGCGCCCAGTCCGAGTGCCAGCAGCGGCTCGACGCCGATGCCGCCTACCGCGAGCACATCAACGAGATGCTCGCCGACGGGCTCGAGTACCGGCGCGACCCCGACGGATGGACCAACAAGAACTTCCTCTGGCTGCTGGTCGAGGACTACGGGCTCGACCGGCTGAAGGGGCTGGTGCAGCGGCCGCTGTCGGGACTGCGGGTAGGCCCGTTCTACGGCTGCTACGTAGTCCGCCCCAAGCCCAGGCTCGGCTATGCCGAGCACCCCGACCGCGACCTCTACCTCGAGATGGTCATCGAAGCGCTCGGGGGCCAGGTCGTCGAGTACGACGGCGCCCGCAAGTGCTGCGGCTTCCCGGTGATCACCATGAACCGCGAGACCTCGCTTCGCCAGGCCGGCACCCACATCGGCGACGCCCTCGACGCCGGCGCCGACTGCCTCGTGACGCCCTGCCCCCTGTGCCACCTGAACCTGGACATGCAACAGCCCGAGGCGGCGAAGATCGTCGATCGCGACCTCGGCCTGGCCGTGCTCCACCTCCCCCAGCTCGTCGGTCTGGCGCTCGGGGCCTCGCCGAAGGAGCTCGGCATGGGCAAGCACATCGCCCCGACCCGCTGGGTCGAGCAGCGCCTCGAAGAGGGCGCGACGGCAACCGCCTAGCCGGGCCCGGCGTTCTCGCGGCGCCCGATCCAGCCGGCGCCGACGGTGTCGGTCAGCCCGTGGGCGGCGATCGACGAGAGGATCACGAACGCGGCGATGTCGAAGATCTCCTCGTTGCTGCCGACGCCCGACTTGAGGACGAACAGGGCGAACAGCATCGACGCGACGCCCTTCGGCCCGAACCACGCGATGAAGAGCTGCTGTGAGCGCGGCAGCCCGGTTCGCAGGAAGGAGAGCAGGACCGCGACCGGCCTGGCGAGGACGAGAGCGAAGAGGACGAACGCGGCCAGGGCGGGGATGCTCCCGTCGTAGCCGGTGCCGACGATCAGGGCGCCGAAGACGAAGAACGTGAGGAGCTGGGAGATCACGCTGGTGTTCTCGGCGAACTCGACGAACGCGTCGGGCACGCGGTGCTCGGCGGCGCCCATGGCGATGCCGCAGACGAAGGCGGCGATCAGGCCGTTGCCGAAGGTCACGTCGGCGAGGCCGAAGGCGGCAAGGCCGAAGCCGACGGCGTAGATGCCCTCGTAGCGGGGAGTGATGCCGCCCCCCGGCAGGCGGTCGTGAAGGCGTCCCCCGGCGACCCCCAGGAGGATGCCGATCGCGGCCCCGACAGCAGCCTCGCCGGCCAGGTTCGCCGCCTCGCTCCCGGCGTCCCCTCCCGGCGAGGCCAGCACGAGGAAGAACAGGACGAACGGGAGCGCGAGGCCGTCATTCAGGCCGGACTCCAGGTTGAGCGTGTGGCGGACCACCCCCGGCACCCTCCGGGCCGTCACGACCGAGGAGGTGACGACGGGGTCGGTCGGCGTGAGGACCGCGGCGAGCAGGAACGCCTCGGCCCACGTGAGGGCGGGGAAGAGCGCCTTGGCGGCGAGGGCGAGGAGACCCAGGGTGATCGGCATCGCGAGGACCAGCGAGCGGGCGACCGGGCTCCAGTGGCGGCGCAGGAGCTCACGCTCGACGAACATCCCGTCGGAGAAGAGGGTCAGCACGAGGGCGAGCTCGATCAGGTAGATGACCGTCGTGTCGCGGGCGTCGACCTCGACCACGCCGGCCGCGGCGAGGGCGATCCCCAGTCCCACGGAGAGGACCGAGATCGACAGCACCGTCCCCTTCATCACGCCCGACAGCGCCGCGGACACCGCGAGGAGGGCGCCGATCAGTAGGAGCGCCTCGCCGAAGCCGAGTTCCATGCCCGACCCCTGCCCGGGTCAGCTGCGGCGCAGCAGGTCGCGCTCGACCAGCAGCTCGGCGACCTGGACCGCGTTGGTCGCGGCACCCTTGCGGAGGTTGTCGCCGACGATCCAGAGGTTGAGGGACCGCTCGGCGCTGGGATCGCGACGGATCCGACCGACCAGGACGTCGTCGCGCCCGGCCGCGTCGATCGCCGTCGGGTAGAGGCCGGCGCCGGGGTTGTCGATCACCGTCACGCCGGGGGCGGCCGAGAGCAGCTCGCGGCAATCCTCGGGCGAGAGGTCCTCGCCCGTCTGCACGTTGACCGACTCCGAGTGGCCGGCGATGACCGGCACCCGGACGCAGGTGGCGCTGATGCCGACCTCGTCGCCGATCCCGAGGATCTTGCGGGTCTCGGCCATCACCTTGCGCTCCTCGGTGGTGTAGTCGTCGCCCTCCTTGAAGGTCTCCACCTGGGGCAGCACGTTGAAGGCGATCTGGCGGGGATAGACCTCGGCCGCCGGCTCACGGCCCTCGAGGACGTCACGCGTCTGGGCGTTCAGCTCCTCGACCGCCCGCTGGCCCGTCCCGGAGACCGACTGGTAGGAGGAGAGGATCACCCGCTCGAGGCCGACGGCGCGGTGGATCGGCGCCAGCGCGACGACCATCTGCATCGTCGTGCAGTTCGGATTGGCCACGATGCCGTGGTGTTCGTCGACCGCGGCCGGGTTCACTTCGGAGACGACCAGCGGGACCTCCTCGTGCATCCGCCAGTAGCTGGTGTTGTCGACGACCACGGCACCGGCGTCGACCAGGCGCGGCGCCCACTCGGCGCTGACCGCCCCTCCCGCCGAGGACAGGACGACGTCGAGGCCGCCGATGGTGTCGTCGTCCAGCCGACGGACCTCGAGCCGCGACCCGTTCCAGTCGATCTGCCGGCCGGCCGAGCGCTGCGAGGCGAACGGCACCACCTCGGCGGCGGGGAAGCCGCGCTGGCGCAGGACCTCGAGGATGGTGGAGCCGACCGCACCGGTCGCGCCGAGGACGCCGACCCTGTAGCCGTTGCCGTTCATCGCCTCAGTATGAACGGCGCCTCAGGAGGGAACCGTGGGCCGGTGCTCGGAGCCCATCGGGTCCTCCTCGCGGACGCCGTCGGCACCGAGGTCGAAGGCCTCGTGGAGCGCCTTGACCGCGGCCGGGATCCCGGCCGCGTCGATCACGCAGGAGATCTTGATCGGCGACGTCGAGATCATCTCGATGTTGATGCCGCTGTCGCCGAGCGTCTCGAACACCTTGGCGGCGACGCCGGGATGGCTGCGCATCCCCGCCCCGACCACCGAGACCTTGCCGATCCGCTCGTCCTTGAGGATGTCCTTCGACACCTCGCCGAGGCCGCGGATCGTCTCCTCGGCGGTCTCGAGGTCGGACCGCTCGACAGTGAACGAGAGGTCGGCGAGCTGGTCGTCGCCGATCGGCTCGTTCTGGATGATCATGTCGACGTTGACGTTGGCCGCCGCCAGCGCGCCGAAGATCTGCCCGGCGATCCCGGGCTTGTCGGTGACGCCGGTCAGGGTGACGCGCGCCTCCCCGTCGGAGTGGGTCACTGCGGTTACGAGGGGTCGTTCCATGGTCTCGGCCTCGGAGACGACGAGGGTACCGCCACCCTCCTCGAACGAGCTGCGGCAGTGGATCGGGACACCGTGGTTGCGGGCGTACTCGACCGAGCGGAGCTGGAGCACCTTGGCGCCGGAGGCCGACATCTCGAGCATCTCCTCGTAGGAGACCACGGGGATCTTGCGGGCGTCGGCGACCATCCGCGGGTCGGCGGTGAAGACGCCGCTGACGTCGGTGTAGATCTCGCAGACGCCGGCGTTGAGCGCCGCCGCCAGGGCAACGGCGGTCGTGTCGGAACCGCCGCGGCCGAGCGTGGTCACGTCCTTGGAGTCGGTGGAGACTCCCTGGAAGCCGGCAACGAGCACGATCCGCTCCTGCTCGAGGGCTTCGCGGATCCGGTCGGCGCGGACGTCGATGATCCTCGCCTTCGTGTGCGAGGAGTCGGTGACGATGCCCGCCTGGGAGCCCGTCAGCGAGATCGCCTCGTGGCCCAGGTCGTGAATCGCCATCGCGCAGAGCGCGCATGAGACCCGCTCGCCGGTGGACAGCAGCATGTCCATCTCGCGGGCGACGGGGCGGTCGGAGATCTCGTACGCGGCCTCGACCAGCTCGTCGGTGGTCTTCCCCCGGGCGGAGAGCACGGCGACCACGCGGTTGCCGCTCTCCCGGGCGGCGACGATCCTGCCGGCCGCCCGCTTCAGCTCCCCCGGGCCGGCGACCGAGGTCCCGCCGAACTTCATCACGACTATGTCGTTCGAGCGCTCCACGGCGGGATTGAGGATACGCGGGGGCCCCGGCGCCGCTGCCGTTGGGTCAGCATCGTAGAAGCCCGTAATCTCTGCGACATGGCCGAGCTGCCGATGATCGAGTCCGACTGCTGCCCCGAGGAGTGCTGCGAAGCCTGTCCTCCTGACGGCTGCCCGGACGACTGCTGCTAGAGCGCAACAAGCCGCGCCCTATGTTCCGCTCGCTGGTGCAGAGGTCAGCGAAATGAGCGAGAGGGACGAAGCGCTCAAGGGCATCCGCAATGCCGCGAAACGGCGCGACCGCGCAGACAAGTCGCGCCGACAAGCGCGAGAGCAACTGAAGCGGTACACGAGGGAAGCCCAGGCTGCGGGCGTACCGATCAGCGAGATCGCACAGGTCGCTGGTCTTTCGAGGCAGGCCGTTTACGGCCTGCTCGGCCAGTCACCTTTTCAAGAAGGCTGAAGAACTCGTTCTCGGGTCGGGATCCCGACCGTGTTGCCCTTCGGGGGTGCGCTGCGAGCGTGATGGGCCTCACACACGGCGATGTATCGGGGCGATACATCTACGGTCATGGAGCTCGGCCCCACCGGCAAGGCGATCCTCGGCACCCTCAGCTTCGGCCCGAAGACGGGCTACGAGATCAAGTCGATGGTCGATCGCTCCACCCGGTTCTTCTGGGCGGCGAGCTACGGCCAGATCTACCCCGAGCTGCGGCGGCTGGCCGACGCCGGGCTGATCGAGGGCACCGACGCGCCGCAGGGCGGTCGCCAGCGCAAGGAATACCGGCTGACCGGGGCCGGGCACGAGGCTCTCCTGCGGTGGCTCGACTCGCCGCCGGAGACCTACGAGATGCGCCACGAGGGCATGCTCAAGGTCTTCTTCGCCGGGGGCCTCGAGCCGGCGGGCCAGGTTCAGCGCCTGCGCGACATGGCCGAGCAGCACCGCCGCAAGGTCTCGGCCCTGCGCGAGGTCGAGGAGGCCGCGGGCAAGTCACCGGACAGCCTCCCCTACCTCGTCCTTCGCTTCGGGATCGAGTCGAACGAGTGGATCGCCGACTGGTGCGAGCGCGAGGCGGCGGCCCGATGGAACCGGGTGGCGGCCCCGAGGACATGATGTTCGACGCCCTCGCCAGGCTGGCCGACTCACGGCCCCGGAGGGTCGCGCTGATCGCGGTCGTCTTCTTCCTCTTTGCCGGGGCGATCGGCGGCGGCGTCGCCGACAAGCTCGACCCCTACGCCGCCGACGATCCCGCGACGGAGAGCGTCAAGGCCGAGGACACGCTCGAGGAGGCCGGCTACCGCGACACCGCGGTGCTCGTGCTGTTCCGGGACGCCCCGGTCGGCTCGGCCCACACCCGCCGTGAGGTGGAGGACGTGGCCGGCGAGCTTCGCCGCCTGCCGACCGTCGCCTCGGTCACCGGCTACTTCGGCTCCGGGTCCCGCGACTTCGTCTCGAAGGACGGCGACTCGACCTATCTGGCGGTCGCGCTGACCGCGACCGACGACAAGCAGTGGCAGGAGGACGCGGCCGACCTCGACGAGCGGCTCGCCGACCGCCCGGGCATCCAGGTCGGCGGGCCGGCGCTGGCCCAGGAGCAGGTCAACGACCAGGTGGAGTCCGACCTGCGGCGGGCCGAGCTCCTCGCCTTCCCGCTCCTCTTCTTCCTCTCGCTGCTCTTCTTCCGCAGCCTCGTCGCGGCGCTGCTGCCGTTGATGATCGGCGCGCTGGCGATCGTCGGCACCTTCCTCACCCTGCGGATCGCCAGCGAGGTGGGGTCGATCTCGATCTTCGCCCTCAACCTGACGACCGGGCTCGGGCTCGGCCTCGCGATCGACTACTCGCTGTTCATCGTCTCCCGGTACCGCGAGGAGATCGCGAAGGACGGACCGGGCCTCGCGGCGATGCGGCGTACCCTCGCCACGGCCGGCCGCACGGTGCTCTTCTCCTCGCTGACCGTCGCCGCCGCGCTGTTCTCGCTGGTCGTGTTTCCCCAGCGATTCCTCTACTCGATGGGCATCGGCGGGGGCTTCGTCGCGCTGATCGCGGCCGCGGTCGCGCTCACCGTGCTGCCGGCTGTGTTGACGCTGCTCGGCCACCGCGTCAACGCGCTCGCGCCCAGGTTCCTCCGCCGCCGTGCCGAGGCCGACGCCCGGCCCGACGAGGAGGGCTTCTGGTACCGCCTCTCGCGGTTCGTCATGCGGCGGCCGATCGGCATCGCGACGGCGAGCGCCGTCCTCCTGATCGCGTTGGGCATCCCCTTCCTGTCACTCAAGTTCACGACGGTCGACCCGGAGGTCCTGCCCGAGAGCGCGACCGCCCGGCAGGTATTCGAGACCGTGCGCTCGGAGTTCCCGCCGAACCGCGAGACGCCGATCCGGGTGGTGCTCGAGGGCGGAGGTCCGGCGGCCGCCGGCGCGGTGCGCGCCGATCTCGCAGAGGTCGACGGCATCGCCGCGGTGCGGCCGCCGCGGCGCCTCGAAGGCGGCGTGACGGTGATCGAGGCGATCTCCGCCTCGCGCTTCATCACCGAGGACAGCCAGGCCACCGTCGAGCGCGTTCGCGGCCTCCGCGAGCCCGCCGGGACGAGCGTCCTGGTCAGCGGGGCCACCGCCGACTTCCTCGACTTCCAGGACAGCCTCACGGCTCACCTGCCGATCGCCTTCGGGATCATCGTCGGCTCGACCCTGCTCATCCTCTTCCTTATGACCGGGTCGGTCGTGCTGCCGGTCAAGTCGCTGCTGATGAACGTGCTCAACCTGAGCGCCGTATTCGGCATCCTCGTCCTGGTCTTCCAGGACGGCCGGCTCGAGGGGCTGCTCGACTACAGCAGCCAGGGAGCGCTCGAGCAGACGATGCCGATCCTCCTGTTCGCCGTCGCCTTCGGGCTCTCCACCGACTACGCCGTCTTCCTGCTGTCGCGGATCAAGGAGGCGCGGGACGGCGGCGCCTCGGACCGCGAGTCGGTTGCGATCGGTCTCGAGCGGACCGGCCGGATCGTCACCGCGGCCGCCTTCCTGTTCGCAATCGCGATCGGAGCCTTCGCGACCTCGGAGATCATCTTCATCAAGCAGAACGGCATCGGGACGGCGCTTGCGGTGCTGATCGACGCGACGATCATCCGCGCCCTCCTCGTCCCCTCCCTGATGGAGCTGCTCGGCAGGTGGAACTGGTGGGCGCCGCGGCCGCTGCGGCGCCTGCACGAGCGGATCGGGCTCAGCGAGTCCGCACCGATGGCACAGGGTGCTCCCTGAGGCACCCGGAAGGAGGCGAGATGTACAAGACGATCGCGAAGCGCAAGGTCACCGGCGTGTTCGACGCGCTGGGGCGCGGCGACTGGGAGGCGGGACTGGCCGACGCCGCCGACGACGTCCACCACGTCTTTCCGGGCGACCACGCGCTCGGCGGGGAGCGGCACTCCAAGGAGGCGATGGGACGCTGGTTCGAGCGGGTCTACCGGCTCATCCCCGACCTCCAGTTCGAGGTCGAGAGCGTCGCGGTCCGTGGATTGCCGTGGGACATGAGGGTCGCGGTCAAGTGGCGGGACTTCGGCCGGATGGCCGACGGCGAGCCCTACGAGAATCACGGCGCGCACTGGATCCGCCTCCAGCGCGGAAAGGCGAAGTCGATCCGCGCGTACCTGGACACCCAGAGCCTGGCGGACTCGCTCGAGCGGATGCGGTCGGCGGGGATCGAGGAGGCGGGCGCCGCCCCGATCACGGGCTGACCGAGAGGGTCAGCCGACGGTGGCTGGTGCCGGCACGGGCGCGATGGCGCGGCCGCGCTGGCGGAGGTCTGCACCCAGCAGGCCCGTGACCGCGCTCGGCTGCTCACCCGCGCTGGGAATCGCGATCGCGCTGGTGGCGAGGTCGGCCCCGCGGAAGTTGTAGAGCGGGGCGTCGACTCCGAGCCGGCGGATCCCGGTCAGGAGACGGCCGGCCGCGCCGGCGTCGGCGCCCGGTCCGCAGAGCACGATTGCGGTGGGCTCGAGCGCCTCGATCGCACGCTGGAGGCGATCCTCGGGCAACTCGCTTGAGAGGGTCAGGACCCGGAAGCCGGCTCGGCGCAGCGCCAGGTCGAGCGCCTGCGCGTAGACCCCCTCGACGGGCTCCCCGAATGACGAGTCGAGCAGGACGACGCCGGCCGGACGCGACGCGGCCGAAGCGAGACGGCGGGCGCCGTGGAGCCATCCCATCGCCCAGCGACAGGCGAACTCCAGCTCGGCCTCGCCGTCCTCCTCGGCGGCGAGGGCGTCGAGCGTGGGCAGCAGAAGCTCTTCGACCGAGCGCTCGACCGGGCGTACGGCGAGGCTCTCCTCCATCGCGCGATCGGCGGCGGCCTCGTCGAACCCGGTCAGCGCGCCGACGAGCGCGGCGGTGGAGGCGGGATCCTCCTGGCGCTGGCGGGCGAGCTCGATCGCGGTGGTGATGTTCCCGGACTGGGCGAGCGCGTCACGCAGCGTCTGCAGCTCGACCAGCTCGTACTGGCGGTGGTTGCCCGGTGAGCGCTGCGGCTTCGGGTAGCCGTAGCGGCGCTCCCAGCTGCGGAGCGTGTTCGGGCTGACGCCAAGGACGGCGGCGGCTGCGTTGGTGCGGATCGCTGGCATGGGTCGGTCTCCGGCCGGTCTTTTCGGGAGGGAACGGGATATTCCCCCATTCCGCACAGCTTTAGCCCGCTTATCGGCAGGTTTTTCAGTTTTTGTGAGCGGTCTTGCACAAAATCGACCGCGAACGGCTAGCGATCTTGCACAGGTCCGACCGAAACGAGCCGGCCGGTCGCGCGGGCACGCCACATCGCCGTGTCCGCACGGCGCAGGAGCTGCTCGGGGTCGTCGCCGTGCTCGGGGCAGGAGACGACGCCCGCCGAGATCGATATCCGCAGCCCCCCGGCCGCCTCCAGCTCGTTCAGCTTCTCCCCCAGGCGCGCGGCCATCCGCTCGCCGCCTGTGCTCGTCTGGTCGGGAGCCAGGACGCCCAGCTCGGTCTCGTCGAGCCTGTAGCCCTCGTCCATCTCGCGGATGCTCTCGCGCAGCGCCGCGGAGACGATCTGGAGGATCCCCTGCTTGCCGACGCCGAAGGACTCCTCGCGCGTGCCGGGGCCCTCGGCGTCGAACAGCACCAGGGCGAAGGGACTCCCGTAGCGGCGGTGCGCGGCGACCAGCTGGTCGAGCCTGCTGCGCAACTGGCGCGGGCGGTAGAGCCCGGTGGACGGGTCGCGCCCCGTCTCGCTGCGCTCGAAGAGGCCGTCGACGGCGGCGCCGCCGACCAGGCCGAAGACCGCGGCGAGGCGCTCGGCGGCCTCGGCGAGCAGCTCGGGCGAGTGCGGCAGGAGCTCGCCCTTCAGGGCCGCGAGCAGGTTGGCGTGCAGGTAGCCGACTTCGCGGCTGAGCTGCCCCGGAGACGCGTTCGCCCGGAGCTCGGCCAGACGCGCCGCCCGCTCCCGGCCGGCCCTCGTCAGGTGGGCGCCGGGGGTCGATTCGCCGAGCGCGGCGAGTATGTCGCTGACCAGCTCCGGCAGCTCCTGGGTGGCCCAACTGATCGGCATCCGCTCGATCTCCTCGAGCGGTGAGTTCAGAACCAGATCGGCGAGCCACGCCTTCGAGATCTGGTCGCGACCGGCCTCGATGCGCGCGAGGCGGCCACGCAGGCTGGCCAGTCCCGCTCTCCCGGTCGGCGGCAGCCTGCTGCCTCGGTCCCCCTGGGAGAGCGGCATGGCACCGCGAAGCGTCGCGACCTCCTCGGACGAGATCTCGCGGCGCCGCGAGCGCGTGCCGGCGGTCCCGTGATCGGGCTCCCTGTTCTCCCCAGATCCGTCCGTGAACCTGATGTCCAGACTTCTAGCCCTTCGGCGGCGCGACGGCAAGGGGGGAGGTCCGTATTTGCGGGTCAGGACGCCTGAGCGGACGAATTGACGACGCCGGGGAGACGCCTGGTGCAACCGCTTTCCCGATAACCCGGCTACCGCTGTCGACGCTAGCCCAGCGCTCGCCGCCCGGCGAGCGCCTTGCCGAGCGTCACCTCGTCGGCGTGCTCGAGGTCGGCGCCAACCGGCAGGCCGCTGGCCAGGCGGGTGACGGACACCTGACCGCGCAGCGCCTCGGCGATGTGGAGAGCGGTGGCCTCGCCGGTGGTGGTCGGGTTGGTTGCGAGGACCACCTCGGTGGTCTCGGCCGCCGCGGCCCGTTCCAGCAGCTCGGCGATCTTCAGGTCCTCGGGGTCGACACCGTCGATCGGCGACAGGGCGCCGCCGAGCACGTGGTAGAGGCCCCGGTACTCGTGAGTGCGCTCGATCGGGATCACGTCCCCCGGCTCTTCGACGACGCAGATCTGGCTGCGGTCGCGGGTGGGGTCCTCGCAGATCCGGCAGCGGGAGCCTTCGGCGAGGTTGAAGCAGACCTCGCAGAGGCCGACCTTCTCCTTGACCTCGACGATCGCCGCCGCCAGCGCGCTCGCCTCGTCGTCCTCGCTGCGGAGGATGTGGAAGGCGAGTCGCTGGGCCGTCCGCTGGCCGATCCCCGGCAACCGCGAGAGCTCCGCGACAAGGCGCCCGAGCGGCGCCGGGCCCTCCTGCATCAGGTTCCGGGCAATCCGAGACCGCCGAGATCGCCGGCGCCGCCGCCGAGACCGCCGGTCGCGGATCCCAGCTTCGAGCTCGCCAGCTCCTGCGCGGCGCGAAGCACCTCGTTGACCGCGGCCTGGACCATCTCGGCCAGCATCTCGGGCTCCTCCGGGTCGATCGCCTCGGGGTCGATAACGATTTCGCGCAGCTCGAGGTCGCCGCTCATCTTGACCTTGACCATGCCGCCGCCGGCGCTGGCCTCGACCACCTCGTCCTTGAGCTGCTCCTGGGCCTTGAGCATCTCCGCCTGCATCTCCTGGGCCTGCTTGAGCAGCGCGTTCATGTCGAAGCCGCCGGGCCCTCCTCCTCTCGCCATCACGAAACCTCCTCCGCGTCGAACTCGCTCTTGAAGCGCTCCAGCAGCGCCTCCTCGTCGACGCCCTCCCCACCCTCGCCACCTTCCGGGGCTGTCGCCGCATGCTCGCCGTCGAGCAGCACATAGACGGGGCGCAGGGGCGCGCCGACGACCGTCCGCAGCGCCTCGGCGAAGCGGTCGCGGTGCTCGGCCACGTCGGCCTTGCGCTTGTTGAAGGTGGCGCTCGCCGGGAAGCCGACCCGGACGATTCCATCCGGCTCGACCGCCACGGGCCGGGCCCCCTCGAACAGCGCGGCGAGCATCGCCGAGCCGGACTGGCGGAGCTGATCGAGCACCGCCGGCCAGACCCGCATCACCGACTCGAGCTGGGGGACGTCGGCGGCCTCGGCGTCGGAGGTCTTCTGAGCTTCGGCCTGGGGCTCGGTCTGCGGATCGGGCTCGGTCTGCGGCTCGGGCTCGGTCTCCGGATGGGGCTCGGCCTCGGCGCCGGCCTCGGGCGGCTCCGGCTCGTCGGCGGGTGAAGCGGCAGCCGGATTCGAAGGGGCCGGCGCGGGAGCGCCGCCGAGCTGCTGCTCGAGCCGCTCCACGCGGCGCAGCAGCCCCTCGGTCGAGGGGTCGAGGTCGGGCCTGGCCGCCTTGAGCAGGGCGATCTCGACCGCCAGACGGGCTTCGTCGCCTTCGCGGACGGCGGTCAGCGCCAGCGAGAGCTCGTCGATCGTGCGGACCAGGGTCGCGGCCGGCAGCTCCGTCGCCTGGGCGCGGAGCCGGTCGGCGTCGGCGGCGGTGACGACGAAGCCGTCGGGCACCTCCCCGGTCGTCTGAGTGACGAGGAGGTGGCGCAGGTGCGCGAGGAGGTCGCGGGCGAACTGGCTCGGGTCGCGACCGGACCGCGACATCCGCTCGACCGCGGCGAGGGCGCCCTTGGGGTCCTCGGCGGCGACGGCGTCGATCGCCTCGAACAGTAGATCCGCGTCGGCGGCGCCGAGCACCTGGAGCACCCCGTCGAGACCCACCTCGCGCCCGCCGAAGGCGACGAGCTGGTCGAGGGTCCCCAGCGCGTCGCGGAAGCTGCCGGTCGCCGAGCGGGAGATCATCGCCACCGCCGCGTCGTCGATCTCGATCGACTCGGCGACGGCGACGCGCCGGACGACCTCGGCGATCTGCTCGAGGGTCGGCCGCTGGAAGTCGAAGCGCTGGCAGCGGTCGGCGATCGTCGGCATCACCTTGTGGGCCTCGGTCGTCGCCAGCACGAAGGCGGTGTTGGGCGGCGGCTCCTCGAGCGTCTTCAGAAAGGCGTTCCACGCCTCCTTGGTCAGCATGTGCGCCTCGTCGAGGATGTAGACCTTCCAGCGGCCGCCCGCGGGGGCGTAGGCGACGCGCTCGCGGAGGTCCCGGACGTCGTCCACCGAGCGGTTCGAGGCGGCGTCCATCTCGATCACGTCCATCGACGTCCCGGCGGCGATCGCGCGGCAGGAGTCGCACTCGCCGCAGGGGGTCGTGGTCGGCCCGCCGCGCTCGCAGTTGAGCGACCGGGCGAGGATCTTGGCCATCGAGGTCTTGCCGGTGCCGCGCGAGCCGACGAACAGGTACGCGTGGTGGACCTTGCCCTGGTCCACCGCGTTGCGGAGCGTCCTGACGACGTGGTCCTGCCCGACGACCTCGTCGAACGAGCCCGGGCGATGGCGGCGGTAGAGCGAGGTGGAGTCGGTCATGCGCAGGGTCAGGCGGCCCCTCGGCCGCCTCCGGGCCAGTGTATCCACGGCCCCTCTCTGTACTTTGCGCCGATGCTCGCGAGGCTGAGGCCGCTGGCCCCGCTCGCGGCCGTCGCGGCCGTCGGGGTCCTGCTGTGGCTGATCTTCCCGTTCGGCTTCCCCAACTACGACACCATCTACATGCTCGTCTGGGGCGGCGAGATCGCCGACGGGGTGAGCCCCGACCTCGGCGCCCCGCTCGCCCCCACACCGCACCCGCTCGCCGAGCTGTTCGGGGCGGTCACGGACCCGCTCGGCGATGGCGCGGTCAGCGCGACGATGGTCGTCGCCTACGCGACGCTGGGCTCCGTCGCCTACCTCGTCTACCGGCTCGGCGCCCTCTGGTTCGACCGCGCGATCGGAATCGTCGCGGCGCTGATCGTCCTCACGCGGGCGCCGTTCCTCTCGAATGGCCTGCGCGCCTACATCGACCTCCCGTTCATCGCCCTGTCGCTCGCCGCCCTGGTGATCGAGACGCGGCGGCCGCGAGCGGGGTGGCCCGTCCTCGCGCTGCTCGCGCTCGCCGGCCTCCTCCGCCCCGAAGCCTGGCTCTTCTCCCTCGCCTACCTGGTCTACCTGCTCATCACGGAGACCGGATGGGCCGCGCCTTGGATAGCGCGACTGGCGCCGGGCCGAGGGAAGACTGCGCTTTTCGAGGGTCGGCGCCAGACGCGCCCTCCCTCTCACTGGTTCGGCCTGGTGGGTCTCGCCGCGGCGGGGCCGCTCCTCTGGGCGGTGTTCGACTGGGCCACCGCGAGCGACCCGCTGTACTCCTTCACCGGGACCCGCGACACGGTCGAGACCCTGGAGCGCGAAACCGGTCCCGTCGACGTCGTCCTGTACGGGCCGAGGCGTCTCGGGGAGGTCCTCCAGTGGCCGGGGATGGTCGGTGCCGCAGCCGGGCTGGCGCTGTGCCTGGCGTTCCTGCGCCGCCGCGCGGTGATCGGCACGGCCGCGGCAGTTCTGGCCCTCGCCGCCTTCGCGATCCTCGGCAGCGCCGGCCTCGCGGTCATCCCCCGCTACACGATGCTCGCCGCGGCGATCCTGGCCGTCTTCGCCGCCGCCGGCCTGCTGGGATGGCGACTGGTCGAGCCGGAGCATCCCTGGCGGCGGCCCTGGCAGGCCGTCGCGGCGGCGCTGGCGGTCCTGTTCGTGGTCTGGATCCCCAACCAGGCCGACCTCCTCGACACGGTTTACGAGGATCTCGACGCGCAGGCCCGGGTCGAGGACGACCTCGAGGCCCTGGTCGACGCGGGGGCGTTCGACCGGAGCTGCCTGCCGATCTCCGTGCCGAACCATCGCGCCGTGCCGCGCCTCGCGTTCGGGCTGGAGCTGCGCCCCACCGACGTGGTCAGCGTCGCCGAGACCGACCAGCCCCGGCGCGGGCAGTTCCTCGAGCCGGCGAGCGACTTCGCGATCGAGCACTTCCTGCTCGACCCGAATGACCCGGCCCGCCTCGAGGTGACGGTCCCCCCTGGCTTTGACCGGGTGACGGGCAACGATTCCTGGATCGTCTACCGCCGCTGCGGGTAACGTCCGCCCATGGGAGCGGCAGGCGCCAGATTCAAGCCCGTGGTGGCGCTGGTCGCCCTCCTGGCGCTGACCGCGAGCCTCGCCGCCACTGCCGGGGCCGGTGGCCGCGAGCGGCTCGACATCAAGGTCTTCGCCCGCGTCCCGGAGCCCGGGCAGCCGGAGCCGATCGCGATCGGCCCGGACCGCAGGATCTACGTCGGCACCAACCAGCTCCTGCACGGCGACCGCGACGCTCCGTCAAAGGTCCTCGCCTACTCCCGGCGCGGGCGGATCGTCCGCACCTACGTGATCAAGGGGCAGCCGCTGGACTCCGAGCACGGAATCCAGGGCCTCGCCTTCGACGGCCGGGGCCGTCTGTACGCGCTCGACCGCTCCGACGACCCGCGGGTTCTGGTGATCAACACGAAGACCGGGCGCCAGCGCACCTACGCCCGATTCCGCGACGTGCCGCCCTGCCCGCCGCTGGGCACCGGGCGGGACTGCTCGGCGACCGTCTCGGACCGCGCCGCCGAGCCCGACTACGCCGCCTTCGGCCCTGGGGGCGCGCTCTACGTCAGCGACATCGAGCAGGCACTGGTCTGGCGGGTGCCGCGCGGCGGCGGACGTCCGTCGGTCTGGCTCACGGACTCGCGCTTCGAGAGCCCGTTCGGGCCGAACGGGCTCCAGTTCAGGGCCGGCGGGCGCCGGCTCCTGCTCGCGGTGACGGGGACCCGTCCGGACGGGGCCGAGGCCGGCGCCGGGGCGATCTTCCAAATCCCCCTGGTCGGGCGCCGCGGGCGCGCCGGCGAGCCGCGGGCGATCTGGACGAGCCGGCCGTTCGACGGCCCCGACGGGTTCGCGATCGCGCGCAGCGGCCGGATCTACCTGGCGCTCGCCGGGGCCAGCCAGATCGCGCTTCTCTCCGCGGACGGGAAAGAGATCGACCGGGCCCCGGCCACTCCGGCCGAGAACCAGCAGCAGGAGATCCCCGTTGACTCGCCCGGCAGCGTCGCCTTCTTCGGCCGCCGCGCCCTGGTCACGAATCACTCGGCGCTGGCGGGGAACCCGGACAGCTGGGCGATCCTCGACGTCTGGGCGGGCGAGCGGGAGCTGCCGCTTAATAAGCCGGTGGTTCGGCCGCGGCGCTGATGTCCGGAATCGGAGATCACTTGCGGCGGCTTCCCCGCTGACCGCAACCCTCCGGAATTGGATAAATGGACCGTGCACCCGTCCTCGAAGCGTGTCTCCGAGCGTGTCCGCTGAGTTTGGCTCGGGCCAGGCTCGCCTGCGGCACCCGCGGCATCCGCTTAAGGCTGCTTCCTTCCGGACCTGACCTGGTTCGCGTGCCCACGTCGCGCAGGACCTGGCCGTCAACGCCGCCGTCGGCGTACTGACCTCGAGGATCAGCCCCTCAGAACGGGATTCGGCCCCGCTAGAGCGGATTGCGGGTCACAGGGCACCGCTAATTCCCCGCCTAGCACGGTCCGCGCTCGATCCTAGCGCGGTCTGGGCAGCTGTCTCGCCCAAGGGGGGGCGGGCCCAGGCCCGGCGCGGAGGCCCTGCCTCCGCGCCGGACGTGCCATCCCTGGCTATGGACCTGGCCGGGATCGTCCGGATCCCGGCGGCGCGGTCAGAGGTTCAGCAGCGCCGGTGTGTTGACCAACTGCAGGACGATGTTGAGCAGTCCCGCCTGCTGCCCGATCGGCAGCGCCTGCGCGGTCGGCCCGTTGAGCAGGCCGGCCAGGGCGCAGAGCAGGTTGCCGAGCAGGTTGCCCGGGCCCTCGATCGCCGTGATCCTCAGGTTGATCCGGTTCAGCTGGACGCGCAACCCGAGTAGGTTCAGGTCGAGCGGGCCGAGCTGGAGCGTGAGGATCTCGCACGTGGCCGAGGCCGTGGCCCCGTTGGCTCCCGTGCTGATCAGCCGAGCCGGCATGAACACGGTCCGCGAAACGGACCGGTTGCCGGCCTTGCCAACCAGGCGACCGACCGCATAGAGCTGGCCGCTTCGGTTGGCGAACCTTTCCACCGTGAATGTCCCCGCGAACGGCTTCCCATTGTTCGCGTGGCCCACCACCGGCGCCTTGTTGAACGACGTCGCATTGGTCGGGGCGGCGCTGGCGGCGGCGGGCACCAGAAGTGCTCCGCAGACGGCGAGCGCAGCCACGATGGCTAGACGCAGCATCCCCCTTGATCCTGCGTTCTTCATCCGCTCCTCCTTGAGCTGGATGTATATGGACACCCTCGCGCTACCCGGGCCGGTTGGGACCCAACGTGCTCAACAGTCGCTTAACAGCGCGCCGGGAGCCCTAGACCACGAAGCCCGGCAGCCCCCGCCTAAGATCCGTCGCCGAGGGCGCGTAGCTCAGTGGGAGAGCGCTCGCTTCACACGCGAGAGGTCGCTGGTTCGAAACCAGCCGCGCCCATCGGTGAAGAGCAGTGATCCGCCTCTCGTCCCGACTCCCGACCCCCGAAATGGGTCGGCACTCGCTGGATAACCTGGCCTGATGGCCGAGAAGCCGACGTTGTACGTCTGTCACGGAGACGACGGGGGCCCGCGAGTGCATCCGTGCCGGCGGGTACAGGAGGCCCTGCGCGCCAAGGGGGTCGAGTACGAGAAGGTGATCGCCGCTCACGGCAGCCCGATCCCGTTCCTGCGCAAGGGCTCACGCGAGGAGCTGCGCGCGGCGACCGGGGACACAAAACTGCCGGCGCTGAAGCTCGCTGACGGGACGGTGATCGTCCACTCGAAGTCGATCCGGTCCTGGGTCGCCGACCAGCCCTAGGCGCCGCCCGTCAGACGGCTAGCCCACGCCGGCCCTCGGGTCCGGTCAGCGACGGGCGAACAGGGAGTCCGACTGGAACCAGACGAACTGGTTCTCGACCTTGCGCTTCTGGGTCACCCGCTTCTTGTAGAAGCGCGCGCAGTCCTTCTGCGTGCCCGGGATCTTGAAGTTGACCCCGAACCGCTTGGTCTTCTTGCGCAGCGTCGCCGCCGTCTCGGCATCGACCTTGCGCAGGCGGAATATGCCCTGTCGCTTGAAGCGGTGCTCGACCTTGCCGAGCGGGAGCGTCTTGCCGTTCTTCAGCTTGGCGTTGAAGGTCACGGTTACGTCCGCGGGTCTCCTCGTCTTGTAGCGGACCACCAGCCGCACGATCGGACGCTTGCGGAAGACGAAGACCCGCGCCCGGGCCACGCGCAGACGGCAGCTCGCCGGCGTCAGGTCGTCTTCGTCGCAGGCCTCGCCGATGCCGTCTCCGTCCACGTCCGTCTGGTCGGGGTTCGGCTTCGTCGGGCAGTTGTCGCTGCGATCGGGGATCCCGTCGAGGTCGGTGTCGGTGGAGGAGCCGGCGGTACAGGCGCTCGCCGGTACGTTGACGAACTGGAGGCGGTCGAGGAAGGCGACGGAGTCGAAGATCCCGTCGCCCTGGTCGAAGATCGAGAAGTAGATCGAGTGGGCGCCGGGCGTGATCGGTGTCGACGCCGTCAGCAGAGGCGTCGCCCCGTCATAGGTCGTGCCGGCGGCGTTCTCCGGGGAGAACCCGGCCGTGTTGACGCTGACCACGCGCCCGTTCGCGTCGAAGGCGAAGTTGTTCGGGGCGCTGATCGTCTGGTCCGAGTTGACGACGAAGTTGGAGTTGTCCAACTCGGCGACGAACCCGTCATTGACCTGCTGGCCGACGAACTCGGGGAACTCGTCGGACAGGAACCGGAAATCGACCCGCATGCAGTTCGCGGTTGCAGGGACGTTGATGTCGACCTTGAGCGTGACGAGGTCGTACAGCTGATCGCCACCGGGATCGTGAGCCGGATAGTTGGCGCCGTCCGTGTCGAGGCCGGTGTTGCCCGCGGAGTTCGGGTCGTCGGCGAACCGCGCGTCCCCGTTGCTGAGAATGGCGTAGCTCCCCCCGCTGCGCGGAAAGCCGGCCAGTGGCGAATCGGCGACCGCCGCGGGAACGGCCCCGGGCTGATCGCCTGGGGAGAATTCGTCGCCGTCACCAGCAGAGGCGCAGTCGGGGTCGGTCGGGAACTCGCCATCGGCATCGCCGTCGTCGTCGACGCCGTTCGAGCACTCCGGCGGCGGCGGGATGTCCGTGAAGCTGGCGCCCGTCACGGCCCCGCCGGCGGAGTCGGAGAGGGCTTCGGCGACCTGCGCGGCGTCCCTGGTGGGAGTGATCGCGGCGGCGGCGACCGACGCGAAGACGAGCAGGAACGCTGCCGATGCCGCAAGCGAGAAAGCCGCCTGCCGGACTCGAGTCGATGCTCCGTTCACTGATCCTCCCTATCCCTATCGACTGCCGCCGGACCGACCGTGCGGGCCTGAAGGTATTCGACGCTCTTCATCCGTCAATACCGACTATGCGGTAACTGCGTCCGCGCCGGTCGGTGACTGGGCGCCCGGATGGTCATAGCCGGCGCTCGATCGAGTGCGTCTCGTCCTTTCGGCGGTCGAACTCGGCGGAGTCCAAGCCGGGCCCGCCGCTCAGGAAGTCGGGCTTGCGGTCCTTCGCCAGGAGGAGGTCCTTGCCGGAGTTGCCGAGCAGCGAGTCCCGGCCGGGTCCGCCGCTGATCCGGTCGGCGCCGAACGATCCGACGAGGATGTCATTGCCGCCGCGGCCGCGGATCACGTCGTCGCCGTCGAAGCCGCAGATGACGTCGTCGTCAGGGGTGCCGACGAGGCGGTCGTCGCGAGGGGTGCCCTCGATCGTGCACACGTCGGTATTCGGGGAGCCCGGCCCGTGGGCGTTCCCCGGGCCCTGGCCGCCGGTCGGCTCGACCGGGGGTGGCGGGGGCTTGATCGTGAACTCCCACTCGTGGTGGATCACGCGCCGGTCGGTGTCCGGGCCGAGGGTCTGGTTCCTGCGCAGCGGCCGGATCCGCGGATCGGTCTGGTCGACGACGATCCCGTCGTCGCCCTGCACGAAGTCCAGTGAGTCCTCGACGTAGTGGCTTGTGGTCTCGAGCGCCTTGTAGTCGCCGCCGCAGTCCATTTCGTCGTTGTGCTCGAGGGCGCTGAGATGGAAGTGGAGCCGGATCCGCCCGTCGCGCGCGTGGCCGGTGACCCGTACGCCGAACGGCCTGGTCTCGATCGGCGGGTCGCAGCTGAAGCTGCCGCTGGTCCCGTTCTTTCCCTCCAGGTGCCAGGTCGCTGACTGGTAGACGCCGTTGCCTGTGCCGGCCACCCGGCCGCCCGCCTGGATGCGGAACGAGTAGAGGAACCGCACGCGGTAGCGATCGCTCGAGTTCGAGAAGAAGTCGTCGGCCGGGTCCGTCGGGTCGCCGTCGTTCTCCAGGTGGTGGAAGCGGTCGAGGTCGCCATGAACCACCCCGGTGAACGGCCCGATGAACGCAGCGGCGCCCGGAGCCACGACCAGCGAAAGACCGGCGATGGCGAGCCAGCAGGTCGCAACACGGCGCACAAGACGAGCCTATTCCGGCTTTTCACGCTGCGTCAAGGCCCGCAGCCAGTTTGCATCCGAGCAGCCTGAGGGCTACCTTCGTCCCATGGGAGGGACGCGGCTTCCAGGAAGCTGGCCACGACTGGTGACGGCGCTCGCCGCCGCCGCTTGTGCCGCGCTGCTTCTTCCCTCCCACAGCGTGGCCGCGTTTCCGCCGGGCGTCCCCGGGCTGATCACCTACGCCTCCTACGCGGACGGCGCCCCTACCCAGGACGTGTTCGTCATCAACCCCGACGGCTCCGGCCGTACCAACCTGACCCCCTCCCGAACCGATCAGGACTACAACCCGGTGTTCTCCCCCGACGGGACCAGGATCGCCTTCACCAGCCTCGATGGCGGCGACACCGACATCTTCGTGATGAACAGCGACGGATCCGGCGCCACCAATCTCACTTCCGATAGCACCGCCACCGACTTCACTCCTTTCTTCTCCCCCGACGGGAAGAGGATCGCCTTCACCAGCTACCGCGACGATCCGGACGGCGACGTTTTCCTGATGAAGCCTGACGGTTCGCAGCCCCACAACCTGACGCCGGACAGCCCCGCGCTCGACTTTGCCGGGGGCTTCACGCCCGACGGCGACCGCGTTCTCTTCGACACGGAGCGGAACGGCGTCGACGACGGCGACGTCTACACCATGCGCCTCGACGGCTCCGACCCGGTCAACCTCACGGAGCCGGGGGACGGGTACGAGCACAGCGCCGACTTCTCGCCCGACGGCCGGACCCTTGCCTTCGTCCGCGGCGGCGACATCTTCCTGAGGGCCTCCACCGGCACCGTCGAGCGGAACATTACGCCGTCGACACCGAGTATCGACACGGGTCCGGATTTCTCGCCGGACGGATCGGAGATCGCCTTCATGAGCACGCGCGAGGGCGACTACGAGCTGTTCGTGATGTCGGCCGACGGCTCGGCGCCGCGCCGCCTCTCGCCAGGCCGCTACGGCACCTCTCCGGACTGGCAGCGCCGGCGGCCGTTCCGCTGTCGCGGGCGCGCGGCGACGGCCTACGCGCCGACGGGTGCCCTGCTGGCCGGGACGCGGCGGGCCGATGTGATCGTCGGCTCACCGCGGGCAAACCGGATCGACGGCCTGGGCGGCGACGACGTGATCTGCGGGGGGCGCGGGGACGATCGGCTGCGAGGAGGTGCGGGACGCGACAAGCTCTACGGGGACGCCGGCCGCGACCGGCTGTTCGGCGGCGCGGGGTTCGACCGCCTCTTCGGCGGCGCCGGTGCCGACCGCCTGCTGGGCGGCGCCGGTCGAGATCGCGTGTCCGGCGGCCCCGGCAACGACATCGAGCGTCCCTGAGCCCCCTCTGTCGTCGCTGACTCCCGGTCCTCCCGCTTCCTCTGGGAAAATGCCGGCCGTGAGCTCGGCACCCGCTCGCGCCCCACGCATCACCGCGGTGCGCCGGCAGGAGGAGCGCGTCCTGCCGCTCGAGCTCTTCTTCGACCTCGTCTTCGTCCTCTGCCTGACCCAGTGCACGGCGCTGATGGCGACCAATCCCACCTGGGAGGGACTCGGGCAGGGGCTTCTGATCCTCTGCCTGATCTGGTGGGCGTGGGTCGGCTACGCCTGGCTGACGAGCGTCATCGACCCCGAGGAGGGCGTGGTGCGGATCGTGATCTTCACGTCGATGGCGGCGTTCCTCGTCCTCGCCCTCTGCGTGCCGGACGCCTTCGGCGACGACGCGGTCATCTTCGCCTGTGCGTACGGGATCGTCCGCGCGGCGCACATCGCTCTGTTCCTGATCGCCAGCCGCGACGACCCGGAGCTTCGGCGCTCGGTCCTGGGACTCGGCGGGGGGACCGCGGTCGGGGTCGGCCTGCTGCTCGCCGGGGCGATCGCCGGCGGCGAGACCCAGACGGTCCTCTGGATCCTCTCGTTCGTGCTCGACATGGCCGAGCCGGCCTTCTTCGGTGCCGCGGGGTGGCGGCTGATGCCATCCCACTTCGCCGAACGCCACGGCCTGATCGTGCTCATCGCGATCGGCGAGTCGATCGTCGCGATCGGCGCCGGGGCCGAGACGCAGATCGACGCCGGCGTGATCACAGCCGCCGTTCTCGGCATCGTCGTCGCCGCGGCCCTGTGGTGGCTCTACTTCGACGTCGTCGCCACCGCCGCCGAGCACAGGCTCTCGCGCGCGACGCCGGGGCGCGAGCAGAACGAGATCGCCCGCGACTCCTACTCGTTCCTGCACTTCCCGATGGTCGCCGGCATCGTCCTGATCGCGCTGGGGATGAAGAAGACGCTCGGCGAGGTCGGGGAGCCGTTGAAGGCCGAGACGGCGGTGGCGATCCTCGGCGGCACCTCCCTCTACCTCATCGGCCACGTCGCGTTCCGCCTCCGCAACATCCGCACGCTGAACGTCCAGCGGCTGGTGTGCGCGGGGGTATTGCTGGCGCTGGTGCCGGTCGCGGTCGCGGTCGATGCGCTGGTGACGGTCGCGATGATCGCGGCGCTCCTGACCGCGGTGATCACCTACGAGACCCTGAGGTTCGCCGAGCTGCGCGACCGGATCCGCCACCAGCTCGCCCGCGAGCCGGGCTAGTTGGGACCGCGGGTTCGGGCCCGCTCGTACTCGTCACGGCATACCCGAGCCGCGGCGGCGAGCGGGCCCCCCGTGGCGGAGATCGGCCGTGCGAGCACCACCCGCACCGCCTTCTCGCAGCGTCGCCCGAGACGGCCCTTGATCTTGCCGAGGCTGTCGCGCAGCCGGAACGCCCGCTGGTCGACCAGCGGCAGGACGTCGGGCCCGCAAACTTGCGCGAAGACGCCCGGCGGGAGGCCCCGGCCGCAGGCCTGCTTCTCCTGGTCGATCAGGCGGCTGTCGCGGCTGTAGGCGCCCAGCGCGGCCTCGACCCGGCGGGCCTCCAGCCGGTCGGTCGGCGTCGGCGGCGCCGGGATCTGCGGCGGGGGTGGCTCCTCGAGGCTGCCGCCGCAGCCGGCGAGCGCCGCACCGGCGAGCGCGATCGCCAGGGCGCGGGCCAGTTTGGATCGAATCTGCGGCGGGGACCTCATAGGGGTCAACGTCTGAAAGGAGTACCCATGGGCGACGGCACCAAAGACGATGCCAAGGGGAAGGTCAAGGAAGCCGCCGGCGACCTGACCGGAGACAAGGGCCTCGAGCGCGAGGGCAAGGTCGACAAGGCCACGGGCAGCGTCAAGGACAAGGTCGGTGACGCGGCGGACAAGGCGAAGGACACCGTCAACCCCAAGGACTGACCGCGCCGCGGGGCCGCCGCCAGGCGGCCCCGCGTCCCCTATATCTTCGCCCGCCGGATGGGCTTCGACGCCGAGACCGCGCTTCATCCGGCCGGCGACGGACGGCTGATCGGCGAGATCTCCCCCGGCTGGGAGACGCCGCGCGGCCCGCTCGGCGGTTATGTCATGGCGATCCTCATGCGCGGCCTCGAGCGTGCGGTTGCCGATCCCGAGCGCCAGGCGCGCGCGTTGACCATGCACTTCCTCCGCGTCCCGCGGGCAGGCCCCGTGGAGGTGCGCGCGGACGTCGAGCG
>DATFPK010000078.1:0-2258 GCA_035264885.1 Solirubrobacterales bacterium | reverse complement strand
GGTTGAAGCCGGGAGAGTCCGCGAGGGCGGCCGCAGCGGCTACGACTACCTTGCGGCGCGCCAGGCCGCCGACGGGCACTACCGCTACTCGAAGAACAGCGATCAGACCCCGATCTGGGTCGCCGGCCAGGCGCTCGTCGCGGCCTCCGCGCGCTCGTTGCCGCTCGCCGCCGTCCCCCGAGGCAAGAAGACGCGGAAGCCACGGGGGGCGGACGGGGGCACTGCCGGCTCCGGTGGCGGCGGCGGGTCGGCCGGCGGGGTCGGCGCGGGCGTGGCGGTCCCGGACGCAGCCGTCGGGGGCGGGGGCCGAGGCGCGGCGGCGGGCGGTGGCGGAGGGGGCTCGGGCTCCGGCGGCGCCGGAGGAGCCGTCCCGGGCGGCGCACCAGAAGCCGACGCCGGAGCCCCGGAGCCGGACGCGGCAACCGCCGGCGAGGTGGAAGGGGGGGCGACGGAGGTCTCGGCCGAGGCCGGCGACGGGCCGTCGCCCGGGCCTCCGCTGGCGATCGGCTTCGGCGCCGCGGCGCTCACCGTGGGCGGGACCTGGTGGGTCGGACACCGCCGCGGCTGGTAGCTACCGTTGCCCGGGTGGACGTCGACACCGCCATCCGGACCCGCCGCACCCACAAGGCCTACGGCTCCGAACCCGTCCCCCGCGAGGAGCTCGAGGAGCTGCTCGACCTCGCCCGTTGGGCGCCGAACCACCACCTGACCGCGCCCTGGCGGTTCCGGGTCGTCGGCCCGCGTACCTTGGATCGGCTCAAGGAGGCGGCGGGGCCGGAGAATGCGGCGAAGCTCGAGCGGGCGCCGACCCTCGTCGTCGCCTCGGCGGTGCTGACCGGGGACCCCGAGCGAGACGACGAGGACCTCCTCGCCACCGGGGTCGCCAGCTACATCGTCCTCCTGGCCGCCCACGCCCGCGGCCTCGCCGGTTACTGGCGGACGCCCGGCTTCCTGCGGCAGGACGGCGGGCGCGAGGCAGTCGGGCTGCCGCCCGAGGAGCGCTTCGTCGGCCTGCTCCACCTCGGCTACCCGCGGCAGGAGCAGCCGCCGCCGCAGCGCCCGCCGGCCGATCTGACGACGCAGTGGCTCGACTGATGGCGGGGGCGCAGGCTTGCTGACCCGGGCCGCGGCGCTCGAGGAGATCTCCGGCGCGCGCTTCGAGGTGGTCGTGATCGGCGGCGGTGTCACCGGCGCCGGCGTCGCGCTGGATGCCGCCTCGCGCGGCTATTCGGTCGCCGTCCTCGAGCGTGACGACTGGGCGGTCGGCACGTCCAGCCGCTCCTCGAAGATGGTCCACGGGGGCCTGCGCTACCTCCAGAACTTCGACCTCGGCCTGGTCCGCGAAGCGCTGCTCGAGCGCCAGCTCATGGTCCAGCTCGCGCCTCATCTGGTCTACCCGACCCCCTTCCTGGTGCCGACGTTGGGCGAGGACCGGGTCGACAGGCGGATCGGCATCGGCCTGAACATGTACGACGCGATGGCGACGACGCGGGTGGGCCGCAGCCGTCGTGAGATGCGCTCCTCGCGCGACGAGGGCGAGGACTTCTACTGGTCGCCGGACCGCCACCGGACGATCGAGGGAGCGGAGGCGACGGAGCTGGTCCCGGCGCTCGGGCCGCGCGAGCCCCGCTCCGCCTACCTGTTCTACGACTGCCAGACCGATGACGTCCGGCTGGTCCTGACGATTCTCGGCGAGGCCGAGCGCTACGGCGCCGTGATGCTGAACGGGGCCGAGGTGGTGGAGGTAGCCGGCGAGGGCGACCGCGCCGACACCGTCGCCTTCGTCGAGGCTGAGTCCGGCGAGCGGCACGAGGTCGTCGCGGACAACGTGGTCAACGCCACCGGGGTCTGGGCCGACCAGATCCGCCCCGAGGAGCTCCTGACCGAGGAGGAGATCCCGCGGATCTCGCCCAGCCGCGGCACCCATCTGACCGTCGCCCGCGACGCCCTCGACATGGGCAAGGCCGCGGTGGTCGTCCCGGCCGGGGAGGGCCGGACGATCTTCGCCCTGCCGTGGTACGGGCGGACGCTGATCGGCACGACCGACAACGACTACGACGGAGACATCGCCCATCCGCGCCCGGCCGAGGACGACGTCGAGTACCTGCTCGCCGCCGTCAACGACTTCTTCGGGGTGTCGCTGGGTTCCGCCGACCTGACCGGGGCGTACGCGGGCGTGCGGCCGCTGATCTCCACCGGCGACCCCAAGAAGTCGGTCGACATCTCACGCAAGGCGGAGCTGTATGAGACCTCGTCGG
>DATFPK010000077.1:0-5938 GCA_035264885.1 Solirubrobacterales bacterium | reverse complement strand
CCGCCGATCGCCATCTCGCCGACCAGCATCGGTGCGGTCTTCACGGACCCGCCGAACGGGACCCAGCGCGTCTCCGATCCGACCGCCTGCACCGCCGCCAGGGTGCCGAGCAGGTCCCCGGCGATCGTGAACTCCCGCAGCGGCTCACCGAGCGCGCCGTCGTGGATCGCGCGGCCCGTGGCGCCGATCGAATAGCGCCCCGTGACGGGGTTGACGCCGGAGTGGAGCCCGGCGACCTCGGTGATGTAGACGCCGTCGGCGGCCTCGGCGATCAGCTGCTCGAGCGTGAGCTCGCCGGGCTCGAGCATCAGGTTCGAGGGGCTGACCGACGGAGGCGAGCGGTAAGAGGAGCGCGACGCGTTGCCGGTGGAGGTCGCTCCTCCGCGCCGCGCGGTGTAGCTGTCGTGCAGGTAGGCGAGCAGCTTCCCCTCCGCGACGAGGGGAGTGCGTCCCCGCGGCGTGCCCTCGCCGTCGAAGGGAGCGCTCGCGAGGCCGCCGGGATCCGTGCCGTCGTCCGCCAGGACCAAGGCCCTCGAGGCCAGCTCGTCGCCGAGCCGGTCCGCGAACGGAGAGCGGCCGCGCTGGACCTCGTCAGCGCAGAGGGCTCCGCCGATGAAGCCGACGAAGCTCGCGGTGACGCGGTCGGAGAGGACCACGGGGCAGCTCCGGGACTGCGGCTTGGTCGCGCCCAGCATCGAGGCGGCCTCATCGCCCGCATCGGCCCCGATGGCCTTCGCGTCGAGCTGACCCGGGGAGCGCCCGACCCCGAAGCCGAGGCCGGTCTGCACCTCGCCGTCCTGCGTCGCCATCGCCTGGAGGAACGAGTAGGCGACGGAAGCGCCGTAGGTGCCCGAGACGCCGCGCGAGGTGGCGATCGCCGCATCCGTGTCCTCGTCCACGTAGACGACCTCCTCCACGGAGGTCACCCGGTCGTCGCGGCCGAGCGCCACCCGCTCGACCTCCTTGGCGAGGTCGATCACCTCGGCCGTCCCCGTACGGGCGACGCCGTCGTCGCGGAGCCCCTCGATCGGGGAAGCCTGTTCACCGGCGGGCTCGGGCGCCGCGGAGCTTTCGTCCTCGTCGGCGACTCGCGCGGCACCCACTGCCGCCTCGCCCAGCTCTGCGAGCCCGGCCTCCGAGAGGTCGGTTCCGTACGCGTAGCCGGTCCGGGTCCCGATCCAGGCCCGCACACCGACGCCGCGGCCGCTGGCCTCGGTCAGGCTCTCCACATCCCCGTCGTGAACGCGGACCTCCCGGCTGCGCGAGCCCTCCGCCCAGGCCTCCGCCTCGCTCGCGCCACCGGCGGTCGCCGCCTCGACGGTCCGGCGGGCGGCCTGCTCCAGCTCGGCGCTCAAACCGCCGTGCCCCCCACGGTCATGCCGCGGATCCGCACGTGGCCCTGTCCGGTCCCGACCGGCGCGGTCTGGCCGGACTTGCCGCAGAACCCCGTCTTCATCTCGAAGTCCGAGCCGACGGCGTCGATCCGGGTGAGGGCCTGCAGGCAGTTGCCGATCAGCGTCGCGCCGCGGCAGGGCCGGGTGACCTTCCCGCCCTCGATCAAATAGCCCTCGGAGACGCCGAAGACGAAGTCGCCCGTCGCCGGCTCGACCTGTCCGCCACCGAAGGAGACGGCGTAGAAGCCGTGATCGACCTCGCCGATGATCGCCTCCGGGTCCGCGTCTCCGGGCTCGATGTAGGTGTTGGTCATCCGCGGGATCGGCAGGTCGCGGAAGCTCGCACGGCGTCCGTTGCCGGTGGACTCGGTGCCGTCCCGGCGAGCCCGTAGACGGTCGTAGAGATAGGAGGTGAGCCGCCCCTCCTCGATCACCGAGGTCTTCCGGCACGCGGTGCCCTCGTCGTCGATCGCGCCGGTCCCCCACTCTCCCGGCATCCGCCCGTCGTCGAAGGCGGTGAGCAGGGGCTCGGCGACCTTCTCACCGAGCTTGCCGGCGTAGACGCTCGCACCCTTCTGCACCGCGTCCGCCTCCAGGCCGTGCCCCGTCATCTCGTGGAAGAGCACGCCGCCGAACCCACCGCCGACGACCACCGTCATCTCGCCTGCCGGCGCAGGATCGGCGTCGAGCAGCTCGAGCGCCTTGCGGGCCGCCTGCTCCGCGACCCTCCCCGGGTCGCCCTCGAGGAGCTCGAAGCCGCGGTGCGCGCCGAGGGTCTCGAATCCGGTCTCCACCGTGCCGTTCCTGCGGGCCACGACCTGGGCACCGAGCCGGACTCGGGTGCGATCGTCGGTGGCGACCAGGCCCTCCGAGTTGAAGACGGCGACGCGCCGGCGGCCCTCGCTGTAGCTCGCCGAGACCTGTGCGACCTCGGCGGCCGAGGAGCGCGCGCGCTCGTCGAGCTCGCGCAGGACGTCCGCCTTGCGCTCCGCCGGCACGGTGCTGGGGTCCACCTTGATCTCCTGGAGCTCGGGCGCCGCCGCCGCACGGAGCGCGACCGGCTCCTTCGCCCCGCCGAAGAGGGCCGAGGACAGGCCATCGGCGGCCCGCAGCAGGTCGTCCTCGGCGAGTCCGTCCACGTGGGCAAGTCGGGTGACCTCGCCATCGATCACCCGGATGCCGGCGCCGCGCTCGCTTCCCGACTGAGGCCGCTCCACCCGCGACTCGTCGATCGACAGGCCGAAGCCGCGCCGCTCCTCGCAGAAGAGCTCGGCGAAGTCCCCGCCGTGCGAGAGGGCCCGCTCGAGGACGCGGGCGGCCGTGTCCTTGTCGACTAGGTCCATTGATTCGCCTTCAAAGGGTCTGTCTCGCCCTCGCTCGGACCCTCGCATCATTTTCCGCTCCGCGCACGCGGCGGCTCGGCGGCCGCGTCGATCAGCCGCGAGGCGGCGAGGAAGAGGGCGCGGCCCTCCTCCGAGTCCGCCGACCAGCCGCAGCTCCGACCGCCCGCGTAATAGGTCCTCGCGAAGGGCTTGCGGAGATGCCGGCGGCGGCGCAGGTAGGCCGCCGCCTCGTCGGCGTAGCCCGAGACGCGGTCGAGCAGCACGCGGTGCGGCTTGGGTGTCACGCGTCGCTCTTACGCTGCGCGGCGAGCTCCCGCAGCGCGATTCTCATGTCGAAGAGCATCAGGGAGGCGAGCGTGAACCGCTCCGCGACGGCGACGGCCACCAGGCCGCCTTCCCGGACGCAGAACGCCTCGCCATCGCCGGTTGCGACGTGCGCGTGCGCCACCGGCTCGTTCCCGGCGGCGTCCGCGGCCGCGATCAGCTCCCGGCCTGCCTCACCCCAGCGCTCGAGGTTGCCGCTCGCGGCGAGCACCTCGCCGTCCTCCGCGAGGATCGCGCAGCCCTGCAACTGGGGCGAGATCCCCTCCAGATATGAGACGGCGCGGCCGGCATCCGAGAGGGTCGGGGCGTCGACGGGCACTGTTGGTCCAAAATAGCGGCCGTGACTCTCGAGCAGGGCTCCTGGCTCACGGTCGTGATCGCCTGCGGGATCGCCGTGGTGCTGCTGGCCGTCGGCGGCTACACCGGCTACAGCATCGTGGTCGGCGCCGTCGGGCTTGCCGCGGCGGTGAACCTCTTTTAGGTCGGCTTCGCCATGGAGCGGCCTGGTGGCCGCTAGCCGGCGCGGAACGGCGTGGGCGACTCGGACGGGTCGTGCCGCGAGCTCTCCGGCTCGGTGTGAATCAGCACTTCGGCATTTCCGAGGTCGGCCTCGATCGCGTCGCGCAGCTCATGGGCGAGGTCGTGGGCGCGCTCGAGGCTGGTACCGCTGCGGAACTGGAGATGAAGGTCGATGTAGCGCCGCCGCCCCGAGGTCCGGGCCCGGAGCTTGTGGTAGCCGACGATCTCGGGGGCTTCGCTACGGGCGTTGGCGACCAGCTCCTCGATCCGGTCCATCTCCGCCGCCGGCGGCGCCTCGTCCACCAGCGCGGAGGCCGAGCGACGCATTATTCGCACCCCTGCGATCACGATCACGACCGCCACGGCGATGGCCACCGCGGAATCGATCGCGTCGGCCCCAGTGATCTGCACCAGAGCCAGGCCCAGCAGAACGCCGAGCGAGGTCAGGGCATCGGTGCCGAGATGAGCGGCATCGCCGGAGAGCGCCGGCGAGGAGTGTCGCTCGGCCTGGCGGCGGAGGAAGAGGGAGACGCAGCCGTTGGCGAGCGCCGAGAACCCGATCACCGCGATGCCGACGCCGAGCTGCTCGACCTCGGCGCCGGCCGCGAGCCGGTGAACGGCCTGGTAGACGATCAGCCCCGCCCCGACCAGGATGAGCATCCCCTCGATCGAGGCGGCGAGGCTCTCGACCTTCTCGTGACCGTAGGGATGCTCGACGTCCGCGGGCTCGTCGGCGCGCCGCACCGAGATGAAGGCGATCACGGACGCGATCAGGTCGACCATCGAGTGCAGCGCCTCGGAGAGGATCGCCACTGAGCCGGTGATCGCCGCCGCCGCGAGCTTCAGCCCGATCAGCGCGGCGTTGGAAGCGATCGAGACCGCCGCCGCGGCGGGCTTCGAGACCCGGCCGACCGCCCCGACTGGAGCCGCCGGAGTCACCGGCGCACCCCGGCACCGAGATGCAAGGCGAGCTTCCGGGCGGCCCGCCCACGGTGGCTGATCGCATGCTTCTCGGTGGGAGCCAGCTCGGCCATCGTCCGCCGGTCGTCGGGGCCGGTGTCGTCCGGCACGAAGGCGGGGTCGTAGCCGAACCCACCGCTGCCGCGCGGCCGCTCCGCGAGCGTGCCCTCGCAGCGACCCTCGAACAGCGACTCCTCGCCCTCCTCGGTGACCAGGGCGATCACGCAGACGTACGCGACACGCCGGTCGGCCTGCCGGCCGACCTCGTCTAGCAGCTTCGCCAGGTTCTCTTCGTCGCTCGCATGTTCTCCCGCATAGCGGGCCGAGCGCACCCCGGGCCGGCCGCCGAGGCCGTAGGCCTCGATCCCGGAGTCATCGGCGATCGCGGTACGGCCGGTGGCATGCTGCGCCGCGCGAGCCTTGCCGAGGGCGTTCTCGGCGAAGGTGTCGCCGTGCTCGGGCGGCAGCGCGACCTCTTCGGGAAGCGACTCGATCTCGACCCCGGGCAGCGCCTCGCGCAGCTCGCGAAGCTTGTGGGGATTCCGGGTTGCGAGGACGAGCGCCGACATCGCCGGCCTCAGGATCTCAGCCGGGGAGCGATCCCGCAGCTGATTCCTGTGCCTCGCGCAGCCGCGCGATGCCCGCCTCTGCGAGCGCGAGGAGCTCATCGAGGGAGGCCCGCGACAGCGGCGTGCGCTCCGCCGTGGCCTGGACCTCGACCAGGCCGGCATCTCCCGTCATCACGACGTTGGCGTCGACCTCGGCCGTCGAGTCCTCCGCGTAGTCGAGGTCGCATAGCGCCCGTCCACCGACCATCCCGACGCTGATCGCGGCCACCGACTGGTTGAGCGGCAGCCGCTCGATCGCGCCGGCCTCGAGGAGCTTGGCGAGCGCGAGCTGCAGCGCGACGAATCCTCCCGTGATCGCGGCGCAGCGGGTCCCGCCGTCGGCCTGCAGGACGTCGCAGTCGACGTAGACGGAGCGCTCGCCCAGCGCCTCGAAGTCGACCACGCCCCGGAGCGATCGACCTATCAGGCGCTGAATCTCGACGCCCCGCCCGTCCTGCTTGCCGCGGCTGATGTCCCGGGCCTTGCGCTCACCGGTGGAGGCCGGCAGCATCGCGTACTCCGCGGTCACCCAGCCCCTGCCCTTCCCATCCAACCAGCGCGGCACGGAGTCCGTCACCGACGCGGTGCAGATCACTCTCGTCTCGCCCTCCGAGATCAGGGCGGACCCGTCGGCGGTGCGGACGAAGCTGGGCTCGATCGTGACCGGCCGCACGTCGGCCGGGGCGCGGTCGTAGCTGCGGCCGGCGGGCATGGGCGGCAGTCTCTCACCAAAGGGCCCGGCGGAAACCGCCGCCCACGCCTCCTCATTTGAAGGAAACCTGCCCCACCG
>DATFPK010000076.1:0-2773 GCA_035264885.1 Solirubrobacterales bacterium | reverse complement strand
GCCGACCAGCTCGACGTCCTGCGCGAGATGGGCTGCGACCTCGGCCAGGGCTTCCATCTCTCGCCCCCGCTGTCGACCGCGACCATCGAGGGACGCATCCGCATGGACCGACCGTCCCGGGCGCCGCTCGGCGCTCCGTCGCCCGGCCGGTAGGACGAACGTCCAGAGGGGTACGGCGGCCGATCGCGGCCGTCGATACCCCGGGTGAGAGCTGTACGACTCAAGGGCAAACCCGCCGCGAGGCGGGGACGCAAAGCCAGGGGCCTCCGCGGAGGCAGCCCAGCCGCCGGCTCACCTCCTCAAGACACACGAGCCCAAGCAGAGCGACACGGAGGTCGCGCCACATGCCCCGATCGAACAGCATCACGGAACGACTTCGCTGGAAGGTTGCCCTCGGACTGGTGGTTCTCGCCGCGGGCTTCGGCTCGCAGGCCGCCTCCTCCGCCGACCCGGCGACCAATGTCGCCCGTTCGAGCTGGGGCGCCGTCGAGGCCGACATGGCCCGTTCGAGCTGGGGCGTCGCCGAGACGGACGTCGCCCGCTCGAGCTGGGGCGCGACCGAAGTGGAGGCAGCATGACCTTCGCCGGCAACATCGTCTTCCGCATGCGCTGGATGGCCGGGCTCGCGCTCGGCGTCCTCGCCATCGCGCTCCCCGTGGCCTTCGCCGGCTCCGGGGCCCAGGTGCCCTCCGCCGGCTCCACGCCGGCCCTGGCGCCGATCACCCCTTCGCTGACGCCCGCCCTGGCCGACATGGCCGAGCGCACGCCCGGCAAGCGGGTCGAGGTCATCGTCCAGCTCACGGCGGGCGCCAAGCGCGCCGACGCCGCGCCGCTGGTCCGCGAGCTCGGCGGCACGGTCACGCGTGACCTGCACATCATCAACGCCGTGGTCGCCAAGCTGCCCGCCGCCGGCGCCAGCGAGCTCGCGGCGAGCGCGAAGGTCAAGGCGGTCTCCCTCAACGGTGCGGTCAAGCCGCAGTGGGGCGACGGCGACAGCCTCGCGACCTCGTTCAACCAGTCCATCCAGTCCGACGGCGTCTGGACCTCCAAGTCCAGCCAGGCCACGGGCAAGGGCGTGGGCGTCGCCGTCGTCGACACGGGGATCGCGGGCGACGTGCCCGACTTCCGCCGGTCGTCGTCGGACCGGACCTCGCGGGTCATCGGCTCCGCGGTCGTCCATCCCGACGCGGTCACCGCGGGCGACTCGTACGGCCACGGCACGCACGTCGCGGGCATCATCGCCGGCGACTCGTACAACCGCGGCTGGGGCGACCCGAACCGCGGGCGCTACAGCGGCGTCGCGCCGGACGCGAACCTGATCTCGATCAAGGCGTCCGACGAGCTGGGCAACTCGACGATCCTGGACGTGATCTACGGCATCCAGTTCGCCGTCGACCACAAGGACGAGTACAACATCCGCGTCCTGAACCTGTCGCTGGAGTCGACGGTCGCCCAGTCCTACAAGACCGACCCGCTCGACGCGGCGGTCGAGGCCGCCTGGTTCAAGGGCATCGTCGTGGTCGCGGCAGCGGGCAACCGCGGCAGCGCCGCCGACGCCGTCTCCTACGCGCCGGGCAACGACCCCTACGCCATCTCCGTCGGGGCGGTCGACGACCAGGGCACCAAGGGCCCCGGCGACGACCTGCTCGCGACCTGGTCGAGCCGTGGCACGACCCAGGACGGCGTCTCCAAGCCGGACGTGTTCGCACCCGGCGCGAAGATCGTGTCCAACCTGGCGCCGGGCAGCGCGTTCACCGCCCTCTGCCCGACCTGCGTCGTCAACGGCGAGTACATCCGCGCCGGCGGCACGTCGATGGCGGCCCCGATGGTCTCGGGCACCGCTGCGCTGCTGCTGGAGCTGAACCCGTCGCTCACCCCCAACCAGATCAAGGGCCTGCTGAAGAAGTGGGGCCGGCCGCTGAGCGAGGGCGTCAACGAGGTCAGCGCCCGCGTCGCGGCCAACAACATCAACACCGCGGGCCAGAGCGTCGCCAACGGCGGCCTCACGCCCAACTCGTTCATCGACCCGGCCACGGGCGAGATCGACTACAGCCGCTCGAGCTGGAGCCGCTCCTCCTGGAGCGACGCCGGCGAGCTGCTGCGCTCGAGCTGGAGCCGGTCGAGCTGGAGCCGGTCGAGCTGGAGCTCGCAGAACTCCGAGACCGACGCCGTCGACCCCTCGCGGTCGAGCTGGAGCCGGTCGAGCTGGTCCACCAGCTGGAGCAAGTAACCCGTCGCGAGAGCGGGGCGCCGGGCCACTAGCCTGGCGCCCCGTGATCGCGCGTCTGTCCGAGGCCTATCGCTCCACGGGCGCCGACCCTCCCTTCGGGGATCCCCGCCGCGCCCACGGCGTCGCCTTCGAGGGCTACTACTGGCGGGTGACCGACGCGGCCGCGGGCCGCGTCGTGATCGTGCTCTGTGGCGTCTGCCGCGACGCGGCGGGCACGTGGGCGATCGTCGCCCTCGCCGCCCACCCTGAGGGGCTGGTGCGCTCGCGCCTCGTGCCGGTCGCGTCGGTCGACCCGCGTGGTCCGGGGGTGACGGCCGGCGACGTACTGACCGGCTCGGCCGCCGCCCTGCACGTCGACCTCGGCGCGGACGCCGGGCTCGACCTCGAGCTCGCCGACCCGCTCTCGTGGCCGCCGCGGCGGGCGTTCGGGGGGATTGGCCCGGCCCAGATCGTGCCTGGCCTGCCGCAGTACTGGCATCCGCACCTGCTGGGCGCGCGGGTGCGGGGGGAGGCGAGGCTCGGCGGTGCCGCCGTCGACCTTGG
>DATFPK010000075.1:0-26765 GCA_035264885.1 Solirubrobacterales bacterium | reverse complement strand
ACGCCGGTCGGGCCGCCGAAGCCGGGCACCGACGGGTTGACGCTGCCGACGTCGGCCGGGTCGACCTTGATCAGCGCGAAGTCGTTGTAGTCGCAGGTGTTGGCGTCGGACTCCCCCTCAGCCTGCATCGTGTTCCACGAGCTGTAGGCCAGTGTGCCCGGCCGGGTCGCGCCATCGATTTCGACCGGCGTGCCGATCGGCAGGGCGCCGGCGTCGCATCCGTTCGTGTCGGTGGCGGCACCGGTGCCCGAGCAGTGGGCGGCCTGACCGAGGTAGACGCTGCTGGCGTCCTGGTAGACGAAGTTGGCGGTGCACTGGGCTCCCTCGGTATAGGTCTGGACGCCAGGGTGGATCGTCGCCTGTCCGGCCGGCGCCCAGGCCGAGGCGGCGCTGGGGGCGAGCACGACGGCCATCAAGGCGGCAACGAACACGCAGACAGCGGCAACACGTCGACTCATCGACCCTCGTCCTTCCGTCGTTTCCCCTGTCGAGGCCGCTCTGTCGGCGGCGCGGCACGCTGATGCCGCCTCCTGGGCCTCTTCTGTCTCTACCCAATATCGACGAGGGTCAAACGCCCCTCCCGGGCTGGCTCCGCGCCCCTTCGCGCCCTGGAGCCGCGGCTATACTCGCGCCCGTGCGGCTGTAGCTCAGTCGGCTAGAGCGTCTGCTTGCCATGCAGAAGGTCGTGGGTTCGAATCCCATCAGCCGCTTGCCCCGCACGTCGCGGGGCTTTTCTACGCTTCATCCGCCCCGGCGCCTTGGCGGAGTGGCTACGCAGCGGCCTGCAAAGCCGTTTACACCGGTTCGATTCCGGTAGGCGCCTCTGGTCCCGGCGTTTGAGGGCGCGTCCGCGGACCGCCTGGATCACTTCGCTCGGGCAAGCGTGACCACGCTGCAGCGGAAACGAGAAGCGGGGCCGCTAAGGGCCCCGCTTCGGCAACTTCCCGCTAGGTCGGGACCTAGGCGCTCGACTCCGCTTCCTCGTTGTCGTCGGCCTCGTTCTCGTCGTCGTCGGCGTCGTCGTGTTGCGAGACCTTCTCGCTGACGCACTTGCCGAATGCGTTGGCACCGTTCTCATTGGTGCCGTAGTCAGTGCGGAACTGCTCGCCGTCCTGCTCGCGCTCATCCCTGCAGACCTGCGCAGCATTGCGGGCCTCAGGCATGGTCTGGCGAACGCAGTGCGGGAACGCCGGACGTCCGTACGTTTCGACAAAGTTTTCGCGCCCGAGTTCGTGCCGCTCGTCAAGGCAAGCGTGGACAGCCGCCTTCACGACGGGTCCGTGTCCGGGCCGTGCGGGAGCCAGTGCGGGTATCGCAAGAACACCGGCCACAGCTATCAGTGCAATCCGCTTCATCATGCGTATCGTCCTCCCAGGAGGGTTCGGTCTATGGGACTTCGACAACCCGCCGCGCACCTTCAACGGGCCGTCTCAATCTCGAACACCAGTCCAGCGGCAAGGAAGCGCTCCAGCGGACGCCAAGACACCGACACGACCGTCGCGGGTAGGTTCGGCACATGGGCGCCACAGAGCGAGACCCACCGCCACCGGGCGGCGCGCTCGGCGTCCTCAAGCGGCAGGCCAAGCGCTCGGCCGCGATCCGCTCCGCGCACGGCTGGCTGAAGGAGGGCGTCCTCGGGCGCAGGTCCTCGGAGCGGGTATGGCGGAAGGGAGCCCCGCTCGAGCTCGGCTTCTGGGAGCGGCGGCTGAGGGACCCCGACGTCGCGTCGAAATGGGGGGACTTCCACTACCGCACGGATCCTCAGGCACCTGAGCGCGACCCGCTCGTGCGCTCGGTGCTCGACCGGATCCCGGACGAATCCGTCTCGGTCCTCGACGTCGGCGCCGGCCCGCTCACGGCGCTGGGCAAGACCCACCGCGGCAAGGCGATCAGCCTCACCGCGACCGACCCGCTCGCCGACGACTATGGGCGCGTGCTGCTCGACGCCGGCGTCGAGCCGCCGGTCCCGACAATTCCCTGCCGGGGCGAGGACCTCCTCGACCGGTTCCAGCCCGGGTCATTCGACCTCGCCTACTCGAAGAACGCCCTCGACCACAGCGTCGACGCCGTCCGGGTGATCGCGAACATGGTCGAGCTGGTCAAGGAGGGGCGGTTCGTCGTCCTGCGCCACCGCCGCCGGGAGGGCGCCAGCGAGAACTACTGGGGGCTCCACCAGTGGAACTTCGACGCCGCGGACGGCGAGTTTCTCGTCTGGCGCGGCCGGCGGCGGAAGGTGAGCATGAACGAGGTGCTGTCGGGCCGAGCGACGGTCGACTGCGCGCTCCAGCGGGGCTGGGTCGTCTGCCTGATCACCAGGCATCGGGCTGCGGCGTAGCGTCCGCGCCCGATGCTCCTACTGATCGCCATCGCCCTGCTGATCTTCGTCGTCCCCGCGGCGGTGGGCGTCGTACTCGTCGTCGCGGCGGCGCTGGCGGAGATCGGTGAGTTCCTGCTCTGGCGGCGGTTCCTCGCGCGCTACCGGGTCGTCACCGGCGCGGAGGGCCTCGCCGGCGAGCGGGGAATCGTCGGCGAGCCGTGCGACCCTGACGGGACGGTTCGGGTGCGGGGGGAGATCTGGAAGGCTCGATGCTCGGAGCCGGCCGAGAGGGGCGAGCCCGTCGAAGTGGCTGGCGTCGACGGGCTGACCCTGATCGTGACCCCCGTCCGGCATTAGGCCGAAAGCGGCACCGTTTCCGCTTTCCGGTGAGGGGTAGCCGGGGCCGCGAAGGGGGGCACTGCGAATTCAGGGAGTGAGTATGACCGAGAACTTCGGTTCCTCGGCCGCGACCGGTGATGGTCAGAGCACTGCCTCTCAGGCGTCGGATAGCGCGTCGGAGGGCACCGGTCAGGCCCAGGAGAAGGCCCGCGAGATGGCGGGTCAGGCACAGGAGAAGGCCCAGGACTTTGCCGGCCAGGCCCGGGAACGGGTCCAGACCCAGGTCGACCAGCGGTCGACCGAGGCGGGACAGACGGTCAGCCAGAAGGCTGAGGACCTGCGGGCCGTGGCGAGCGAGCTTCGCAACCGCGGCGACGACGGTCCGGCCCGCGCGGCCGAACAGGCAGCGGATCGCGTCCAGCGCTTCGGGTCCTACCTGGAGGAGGCCGACGGCCAGCGGATTCTCGACGACGTCGAGGAGTTCGGGCGCCGGCAGCCGTGGATCGCCCTGGCCGGCGGCGTCGCGCTGGGCATCGCCGCGGCGCGGTTCCTGAAGGCGTCGAGCAGCGAGCGCTACCAGCGGCGGACGCCGTCGCAAAGCTCGCCCCAGGTCGTCAGCGCCGACGTCGGCACCACCGCGTCGAGCTACGGCGGCGAGAACCCGGCCGGGCCCGGCTACGGCGGCGCGACGCCGCCGGTCGAGCCGGTCGGCACGACTGCGCGTTAGGAGGCCGAGTCATGGCCGACAACGGGCAGAGCGACCTTCGCGATCACTCGACCGGGGACCTGTTCCGTCAGCTTTCGCAGCAGACGACGGACCTGGTTCGCAAGGAGGTCGACCTCGCGAAGGCGGAGTTGAGCGAAAAGGGAAAGAAGGCCGGCGTCGGCGCCGGCATGTTCGGCGGTGCGGGATTGATGGGGCTGGGCGCGTTCGGCGCGCTTACGACGACTCTGATCCTCGCCCTGGCGATCGTGCTGGACGCCTGGCTGGCGGCGCTGGTCGTCGCCGTCGTCTACGGGGCGATCGCGGGAGTGCTCGCCCTCCAAGGACGCGACCGCGTCCGTGAGGCGGCACCGCCGGCGCCCGAACAGACCGTGGAAACCGTGAAGGAGGACATCCAGTGGGCCAAGAGCCAAGCGAAATCCGCCAGGAGATAGAGAACACGCGTGACCAGATGGGTGACACCGTCGACGCGCTCGCCTACAAGGCAGACGTACCGGGTCGCGTGAGGGAGTCGATCTCGGACAAGACCGCCAGGTTCCGGCAGCAGATGTCGGGGACGGCCTCGAGCATCAGCGACTCGACCCCGGGCACCGGCGACGTCAAGGACGGCGCCCGCCAAGCCGTCGGCGTCGCACAGGAGAACCCGCTCGGGTTGGCGATCGGCGGCGTGGCCGCCGGCTTCCTGATCGGGATGGCGCTGCCGAGTACCCGGGTCGAGGACGAGCGGATCGGGCCGGTCGCCGACGACATCAAGGAGAAGGCGAAGGAAACCGGCCAAGAGGCGCTCGAGCGCGGCAAGCAGGTCGCGCAGGACACGGCGCAGGCCGCCACCGAGACCGCCCGCGAGAGCGGCCAGGAGCACGCGCAGGAGCTCAGCTCGAACGCTCAGAGCTAGCGGCGCACCTTCTCCACGGTTCCAAGGGAGGAACGAGAAAGGGCCCCGGAATCGGGGCCCTTTCTCATCCTCGTTCCTCGTTCGTCACCCGGCAGGGGCCGGCTCGGGTGGCCAGTTGTAGCCGGGGCCCGAAGGGTTGTCGCGCCCATAGCTGCTCGCCCGGGTGCCGCCGACCGGCGGCCGCTTCGCCGCGGTGGCCCCGTCGCCCGCGGTCGAGCGCCCCGCCAGGCGCAGCAGCAGGGCCCCGACGGCTCCGGCGGCGAATCCTCCGGCCGCGGCGGCAAGGGGGCGGCGCCGGCCGACCTCCTCGATCTCAGCGATGACCTCCCCGGCCCTGCTCCATCGATCGCCGATGGCGATGTGCACGGTCTTCGCTCCCTTCCTCGGAGTATCCCGTTCGCCCCGGGCCTACCCATGGCAGCAGCGTGCTAGACGGAGGCGGCGGGTCGCGGAACGGAAAAGGGCCCCGTTCGGGGCCCTTTGCTTCCGAAGGACGTACCACCAGGAAACAGGATCCCCTGGCTCGTCGGTCCTTAAGCCTTCAAGTCCAATTGCTCTCCCGCGCCTGCTCCGCGGAACCTAACCAACGGAACACGCTGTCCGCGGAAAGGTTTCACCTGCATGATCGGCAGATTGCAACGGACCTAAACCCTCCTTGCGGAATTCCTCACAAAGTAGGTAAGCCGAGGCTCCATTGCTCCAATCCGTACAAGACCGACGGCGCTAGACTCCGCGGCCTCCGGGGCGCTTAGCTCAGTTGGGAGAGCGCCAGCTCGACAAGCTGGAGGTCACTGGTTCGAGCCCAGTAGCGCCCACTCGCCCCATGCGAATTCGTCGCGCGACGCCAAGTGACGCCGAGCGGCTCGCCCGGCTCCTCCGCGACTTCGACGCCGAGTACGAGGGGGACGTCGCGTCCCTCGAGACCCTGGAGGGGCGCTACCGGACGCTGCTCGAGGCGGGGGAGGTCACGGCGCTGCTGATCGACGACGCCGCGGGCTTCGCGCAGCTCCGGTTCCGGCCCTCCGTGTACGGCGACTACCTCGACGCCTACCTGGAGGAGCTCTACGTCGTGCCAGAACGGCGCGGCGAGGGGTTGGGGCGCGCATTGCTCAGCGCGGCGATGGAGACCGCGCGGGGGGCCGGCGCCGCCCGGATCGACCTCGGCACGAGCGAGGAGGACGAGGCCGCTCGGCACCTTTACGAGAGCGCCGGCTTCACCAACCGCGAAGGCCGGCCCGACGGCCCGGTGATGCTCTACTACGAGCGCGACCTGTAGTCCGCCCGGCGCCCGGCTAGGCTCGCGCCTCCGTGGCCGCCCTGTACGCCTCCGCGCTGCTCGTCTGCGTCTGCTCGCTGGCGCTGGGGCAGGCGGCGATGACGCTGTGCGGGTGGCGCGAGTGGTCGTGGCTTTCGCCGGCGGCCGGGCTGGCCCTGGTGTGCGCGCTCGCCTGGGCGACGGTCCGGCTCCCGCCCGGCGGCGAGGCCGCGGCGATCGCGGTTGCAGCCGCCTCGGTCCTCGCCGGCGCCTTCCTGTACGGCCGGGTCTCCGACTGGCGAGAGGCATTACGTCTGGGCGTCCCGGTCGCGTTGATCGGCCTGATCGCCGGCTCGCTTCCGTTCATCCTCGAGGGGAGGGCCGGGATCCTCGGCACCGGCTTCAACCCGGACATGTCTCAGCACCTGCTGGCGGCGTCGCACCTCGGCGCCGGCGAGAGCCGCGGGCTGATCGAGCAGGGCTACCCGCTGGGGCCGCACGCCGTCGCGGTGGCGCTCGAGGACGGGCTCGGCGTCGGGCTCGTCCAGACGTTCAGCGGCCTCACGGTCGCGGCGGCGGTCCTCGCCCCGCTGACCGCGCTGGCCCTGGTGCGCCGCGCGTCGGCGCCGACCCGGATCCTCGCCGCGCTGGTGGTCGGCCTGCCGTACATGGTCGCCTCCTATTACGCGCAGGGCGCGTTCAAGGAGCTGATCGAGGCGCTATTCATCCTCGCCTTCTTCCTCGGCCTGCGGGAGGTCGTCGCCACCCCCGGGCACCCGCGGCCGCTGGCGGGGGTCCCCCTCGCGCTGCTCGCGGCCGGCAGCCTCTACGTCTACAGCTTCCCCGGCCTCGCCTGGATCGTCGCCGGCGCCGCGGTCTGGGCGGCATTCGTGCTGATCCGGGCGGGCCGCGAGCGTTTCCGCCTGATGCGAGCGGCGCTGCGCCCGGCTCTCTTCGCACTGCTCGTCTTCGCCATCCTGGCGGCGCCCGAGCTCGGCCGAATGCTCGATTTCCGCGACTTCGAGACCTTCGACCCGACCGGACCCGGCCTGGGCAACCTCTTCGGCCAGATCTCACCGTTCGAGGCACTCGGCTTCTGGCCGTCCGGCGACTTCCGCCTGACCCCCGGCGACGGAGTGGCACCGGCGATCCTCTACTACCTCGGCGTCGTCGCCGGGCTCGTCCTGCTCGCCTACGGCGCGCTGTGGGCCTGCCGACGCAGCGACACGGTCCTGCCCGCGGCGCTGCTCGGCGGTCTGGTGATCTGGACGCTAGCCCGGGCCACCGGCACGCCGTACCAGGCCGCCAAGGCCGTGGCGGTGATGGCACCGCTGGCGCTCGCGGTGATCGTCCTCCCGCTCGCCTCGCTCGGGTGGCGCCGGCTCGAGGGCGGCGGGCTGCGCCAGTTCCTTCCACCCGTCCTCACCGCCGGCTTCGTCCTCACCGCGGCCGCCTGCTCGGCGCTCGCCATCACCAACGCACCCGTGGGCCCCGGGGGATACGCACCGGAGCTGACAGGGCTGCGGCCGATGGTCGACGGCGCGCCCACCTGGGTGTCGGCGCCCGAGGAGATGCTCGCCGACGAGCACGGCGTGCCCTTCATCGCCTGGGAGCTGCGCGGGGCACGGGTCTGCATCGCGCCTCAGAGCCGCGAGGGCGGTCCGCCGCCGACCGGCGTCCGCTACGTGATCACGACCGACGAGCGGCGCACGCGCCCGCCGTTCCAGCGGACCCACGTGCGCAAGGTCGCTGGTGCGTGGTGGCTCTGGCGTGTGTCGGGCCGCGTGGCGAGCCGCAGCGACTGCCCGCTGATCGCGGTTCGCGAGGCCAGGCAGGGCGAGGACCGTGAATAGCATGGGCTCGATGCGGGCGAGACTCCAGGAGATCCCCGTCAGCGCGCGCTCGCTCGACCGCTATCGCGGCCTCGTCCCGGCCGAGCAGATCGAGCGCGCCCGCGCCGCCGCCCGCCCGCTGGCCGGCACCAGGGTGCTGTACGTGGCGACGGCCCCGCCGGAGGCCGCCGACGCCTCGGCCTCCCTCGCCGCCCTCCTCGCCGGCCTCGGCCTCGAGGTCCGCCGGGTGGTCCTGCACGGGGACGCCGAGTTCACGGCCGCCGCGGCCGACTTCGCCGATGCTCTACGCGGCTCGGACTGGGCGCGCGGCGACCGCGACTGGGACGCGCTGCGCGAGGCATGCGAGGCCGCCGCGGTCGAGTTCGACCCGAGGCCGTTCGACGCCGTCGTCGTCCAGGGAGCCGGCGCGGCGCCGCTGGTCGAGGGGCGCCGCGGCGGCGCCGCGTGGCTCTGGCGGACCGGCGTCGACGCTTCGGAGCCGGCCGACGGCGCTCGCGGCCGGCTCCTGCCGATGCTCGGCGCCTACAGCGGGCTCTCGTTCGCCCTGCCCGGGTTCGTCCCGGCGGGCCTGGATGCCGAGCGGCTGCGGGTCGTACCGGGAGCGTTCGACCCGCTCGCCGCTGCGGCCACCGCCCGTGGTCCCTGGCCGGCCGAGGTAGATCCCTCGCGGCCCCTGGTCTGCCGGATCGGCCGACTCGACTCCTGGGCCGACCCCGTCGCGGCGGTCGAAGCCTGGCTCCTCGCCCGCGGGGAGGCACCGGGCCTCCAGCTCGCGGTCGCGGGACGCGTCGACCCCTCCGACCCCGAGGCGCCCGGCGTGCTCGAAGAGGTGCGCGCCTACGCCGACGGCGAGGAGGACCTCCACCTCGTCACCGACCGCAACGGCGCCTCGCCGCGGACGATCGCGGCCATTGCGACCCTCGCCCGCTGCGCCCTTCGCGGTGAGGTCGGCGACGAGTTCGACCCCGGCGTCGCCGCTTCCCAGTGGCGCGGCACCCCGGTGATCGGCGGCGGCGAGTCGATCGAAGCCCAGGTTCGGAACGGAGAGGGCGGGTTCATCGCCGCCGACCCCGAGCGCCAGGCCGTGCGGATCGCCGCGATCGCCAACGGGCCGCGGCGGGCGCTGCAGGTGGCCCGGGCGGGACGCGACCGGGTCCTCCCCCTCTTCTCGGTCGTCCGGCTGCTCGGCGACGAGCTTGACTGGCTCGAAGTCGTCGTCGAACGTGGCCGGGCGGCCGGCGGGGAGCGGGCGGCGTGGCCGCGGACACGGCTGGGGAGCGCGGCGTGATGGGGGGGACGACGGTGGAGCTGCCCGACGGCTCGCGCCTCGAGCTTCCCGACGGCGCCAGCGGCGCCGATGCCGCCGCCGAGATCGGCCCGGGGCTGGCGAAGGCTGCACTGGCTGTGCGGGTCGACGGCGAGCTGCGCGACCTGGCGGCGTCGCTGCCCGACGGCGCCCGCCTCGAGGTCGTCACGGACCGCGACCCGGAGGCACTGAGCCTGATCCGCCATGACGCCGCCCACGTGATGGCAGAGTCGATCCTCGAGCTCTGGCCGGAGGCGAAGATCTCGATCGGGCCGCCGATTGCGGACGGCTTCTACTACGACATCGAGTTCCCCGACGGGGTCCGGATCTCGGAAGCGGACCTGCCGCGGATCGAGGAGGCGATGCGCGCGCACATCGAGGCCGACGAGCCGTTCGAGCGAACGGACCTGCCGGCCGCCGACGCGCTCGAGCACTTCCGCAAGCAGGGGCAGGACTACAAGGTCGAGCTGATCAAGGACCTGGTCGGCGACGAGGGCGTCGACACCGTCTCGATCTATCGCAACGGCCCGTTCGAGGACCTCTGTCGCGGCCCACACGCCCCCTCGACCGGCCGGATCAAGGCCGTGAAGCTGAACTCCGTGGCGGGGGCCTACTGGCGCGGCGACGAGACGCGCCAGATGCTGACCCGCGTCTACGGCACCGCGTTCTTCTCGAAGACGGACCTGGAGGCCCACCTCGAGCGGATCGAGATGGCGAAGGCGCGCGACCATCGCCGGCTCGGGCCGCAGCTCGGACTGTTCATGTTCCGCGAGGAGGCGCCGGGGATGCCGTTCTGGCTCGCCAACGGCACCGTGCTGCTGCGCCTGATCCAGCGCGAAGTCGAGGCTCAGCTCCGCCGTCGTGGCTATCGGGAGGTCAAGACCCCGCAGGTGCTCGACGAGGAGCTCTGGCACCGCTCCGGCCATTGGGAGAACTACCGGGAGAACATGTTCTTCGCGGAGCCCTCGGAGCGGGAGGGGGGCGACCGCCGGTTCGCGCTGAAGCCGATGAACTGCCCCGGCGCTTGCCTGGTCTTCGGCTCCGAGCGCCACTCCTATCGTGAGCTGCCGCTGCGCCTCGCCGAGTTCGGTCAGGTGTTCCGCTACGAGCGCGAGGGTGTGCTGCACGGTTTGATGAGGGTCCGGACGTTCACCCAGGACGACGCCCACGTCTACTGCACACTCGACCAGGTCACCGACGAGGTGGATTCGATCTGCGAGGCGATCGACGAGCTCTACGCCCGATTCGGTTTCGAGGACGTGCGGGTCGAGCTCTCGACCCGGCCGGAGAAGTCGATCGGCACCGACGAGGAGTGGGAGCGCGCGGAGGCGGGGCTGCGCGGCGCGCTGGAGCGCCAGGGGCGCGACTACGACGTCAGCCCCGGGGAGGGCACGTTCTACGGCCCCAAGATCGACTTCCACATCACCGACGCGCTGGGGCGCTCCTGGCAGTGCGGGACGTGCCAGCTCGACTTCCAGATGCCCGAGCGATTCGACCTGACCTACACGGGCGCCGACAACGCCGACCACCGGCCGGTGATGATCCACCGCGCCCTGCTCGGATCGATGGAGCGGTTCGCGGGGATCCTGATCGAGCACTATGGGGGCCGCTTCCCGGTCTGGCTGGCGCCGGTCCAGGCGGTCGTCCTGCCCGTGGCCGACCGCCACAACGAGGCGGCCGAGAGGGTCCGCCGGCTTCTGGTCGAGGCCGGGGTCCGGGTCGAGGTCGACGAGCGCTCGGAGTCGGTGGGCAAGAAGATCAGGGACGCCGAGCTGGGCCGCTACCCGTACATGCTGGTGGTCGGCGACCGCGAGGTCGAGGCGGATGCCGTCTCGGTCCGGTCGCACGACGAGGGCGAGGTCGGCCAGGTCGCGATCGCCGAATTCGCGGCGCGGTTGAGAAACGAAGTGGAGGAGGCCTGACCCGTGTCTATACTCCCGCGCAGTTGATCACCGGCACGACATCCACGCAGCGCCGCTGAGCGCCCGCCGTGCCCCTTCGCCTACTTCCTGACCGCTTGAAGCTCTCCCGCCTCTCTACCTAGTGCCGATCCCGCGCAGGTTCGATCGGCGTCCGCCGGAGCGCGACCAGACCCGGATCAACGAGCGGATCCGGGTTCCCCAGGTCCGCCTGATCGGCTCGGACGGCGAACAGGTCGGCATCCTGCCGACCGACGAGGCGCTCCAGCGCGCCCGCGACGAGGACCTCGACCTCGTCGAGGTCGCGCCCGAGGCGCGGCCGCCCGTCACCCGGCTCCTCGACTACTCGAAGTACAAGTACGAGCAGGAGCAGAAGCAGAAGGCCGCCCGCAAGCACCAGACCCAGGTCAACGTCCGCGAGATCAAGCTGCGCCCGAAGATCGCCGACCACGACTACAACACCAAGAAGGGCCACGTCGAGCGTTTCCTCCGCCACGGCGACAAGGTCAAGGTGACGATCATGTTCCGTGGCCGCGAGCAGGCCCATCCCGAGCGCGGCCGGGCTCTCCTCAGCCGCCTCTTCGAGGACCTCGACGGCCTCGCCGCGATCGAGCAGCAGCCCCTCCAGGAGGGCCGCAACATGCACATGCTGCTCGCCCCGACCCGCGAGGCGGTCCAGGTCAAGGAGCCCGCGCCGGCCGAGGCCGCCGACGGCGGCGAAGCCGCTTAGGCGGCGACCGCCGCCGGCAGCGACGCGACGACGTCGGCGATCCGCTCCGAAGCGCGGCCGTCCCAGAGGGGCGGCGGCTCCCCGGGCGCCGGCGGGGATGATTCGAGCGCGTGGGGGATGCCGGTGATCGCCTCCGGGTCGAGGCCGAGGAGCGTGTTCGTGCCCGCCCTGATCGTCACCGGCCGCTCGGTGTTGTCGCGGAGCGTGAAGCAGGGGACGCCCAGGTAGGTGGTCTCCTCCTGGATCCCACCGGAGTCGGTGAGGACGCCGGCCGCGTCCGCCTCGAGCGACAAGAAGTCGAGGTAGCCCACCGGGTCGATCAGCCGCAGCCGGGGCGTCGCGGCCTCCTGCGGGGCAAGCATCTTGCGGGTCCGGGGATGGACGGGGAACACCACCGGCAGCCGCTCCGCCACCTCGGCCAGGCGCTCCATCGTCTCGCCGAGAAGCGGGCCGTCCACCATGGCCGGCCGGTGCAGCGTGACCAGCAGATAGCCGCCCCGCTCGACCCCCACCCGCCCCGCCGCGCCCGCCGAGCGGAACCGGTCCTCCAACCGGATCAGGGTGTCGATCATCGTGTTGCCGACGAATTGCATGCGCTCGCCAGGGATGCCCTCGCGGCCGAGGTTCTCGATCGCCTCCTCGGAGTGCAGGAACAGGTGGTCGGAGAGCTGGTCGGCGACGATCCGGTTGAGCTCCTCGGGCATCGTCCGGTCGAAGCTCCGCAGCCCGGACTCGATGTGCCCGACGGGGATGTCGAGCTTCGCCGCCGTCAGCGCCGCCGCCAGGGTGGAGTTGACGTCCCCGGGCACGAGCACCAGGTCGGGCCGCGACTCCTCGAGAACCGGCTCCAGCCGCTCGATCACCCGGGCCGTCTGCTGCGCGTGGCTGCCGGAGCCGACCTCGAGCATATGGTCGGGCTCGGGGACGCCGAGCTCCTCGAAGAAGATCTCCGACATCAGGCGGTCGTAGTGCTGGCCGGTGTGGACGACGACGTGGGCGGCCTCCGGCAGGCGCCGGCGCAGCGCGGCGATCACGGGAGCGGTCTTGACCAGGTTCGGCCGCGTCCCCAGCACGTACAGGATCCGCATGGGCCGGGCCAGCGTACCCGCGCGGGCGGCTCCTGAATAATGCGCCGCCGATGAGCGACCCCCTCGACTGGTGGGAGGCCGTAGTCCTCGGCGTGGTCGAGGGGATCACGGAGTTCCTGCCGGTCTCGAGCACCGGCCACCTAACCTTCGCCGAGAAGCTGCTCGGCCACCAGATCGACGCCGCGGACGTCACCGCGTTCACCGCGATCGTTCAGATCGGCGCGATCCTGGCGGCCGTCATCTACTTCCGGAACGACCTCTGGCGGATCGTCGTCGCGCTCCTCCGCGGCGCCGGACACCGCGAACGCCGAACCGGGGCCGACTGGCGTCTCGCGGTCGCCGTAGTCGTCGGCTCGATCCCGATCGGGATCGCCGGCCTCGTCTTCAAGGACCAGATCGAGACGACCCTGCGCGACCTCTGGGTGGTCGGCGCCGCCCTGATCGCCTGGAGCGGCGTCATGCACTACGCGGACACGCGCGGCAGCCTGGAGCGCTACGAGGAGTCGGTGTCGACCCGGGACACGCTGATCATCGGCCTCGTCCAGTGCCTCGCCCTGATCCCCGGCGTCTCGCGCTCCGGGGCGACGATGTCGGCCGGGCTACTGCTCGGCATCGACCGCGTGACCGTCACCCGGTTCTCCTTCTTCCTCGCGATCCCGGCGCTCGCCGCTGCGACCGCGCTGGAGGCGGTCTCCGAGTTCGACAACATCGCCGAGGGCGTGGGGTGGGGGCCGACGATCGCCGCCACCGTCGTCAGCTTCTTCGTCGCCTACGTCGTGATCGCCTGGCTGCTCCGCTACGTCGCCCAACACACCTTTCGGCTCTTCATCGTCTACCGCGTGGTCCTCGGGGTGGCGATCCTGGCCCTGCTCGCCTCCGGGGCCATCTCCTCGACCTGACCCTGCTTCAATAGTCGTCCCGATGCCGAAGATGAAGACCCACTCGGGCGCCAAGAAGCGCTTCCGCAAGACCGCGAAGGGCAAGCTGCGCGGTCGTCGCGCCTACTCGACCCACATCCTCGAGAAGAAGTCGCCGAAGCGCAAGCGCGCCTTCCGCAGGCCGGTCGAGATCTCCGGCGCCGACGAGAAGCGGGTCCGCGACCTGCTCGGAGGCGGCAGGTGAGCCGGGTCAAGCGGTCGGTCAACGCCCGCAAGAAGCGGCGCAAGGTCCTCAAGGAGGCCAAGGGCTACTACGGGCGCAAGCACTCCTCCTACCGCTTCGCGAAGGAGCAGGTCCAGCGGTCGGGCATGTACGCCTACCGCGACCGGCGCAACCGCAAGCGCGACTTCCGCCGCCTCTGGATCATCCGGATCAACGCCGCCGCCCGGCGGGAGGGCCTCAGCTACTCCGAGTTGATGCACGGTTTGCGGCTCGCCGGGGTCGAGGTCAACCGCAAGATGCTGGCCGACGTCGCCGTCAACGATCCGGATGCCTTCCGTCGATTCGCCGAGCTCGCCCGGGAGGGCGCGGCCGCCTAGCCGCGTCACATACGGAACCTCCCGGGCGGACCAGAAGGTCCGCCCTTTTTCGTTCCCCGACCACTGACACCATTCGACACCGACATCCGACATCCGACATGCGGCACCCGACATCCGGCATCCGAAATTTGATCACCTCCCCCCAGAACGAGAAGCTGAAGCTGGTGCGAAAGCTGCGCGACCGCCGGACCCGCGGGCGCGAAGGCCTGTTCGTCAGCGAGGGGGAGGACCTGAGCGAGGCGGGCCGCCGGGCGGGAGCGGATCCCCGGTTCCTCCTCTGCGCCGCCGGCTCGGGCCTGGATGGCGAGGAGGTCGATCCCGGCCTGCTGGCAGAGGTCTCCGAGCTCGGCTCCGGGACCCGGCAGCTCGGCGTCTGGCCGGTCCTCTGGGCCGAGCGGATCGATCCCCCGGCGGTCTACCTGCACGGCGTCGGCGACCCCGGCAACGTCGGCGCGATCATCCGCACCGCCCACGCACTGGTCGGCGGCACGGTCGTCCTCGGCCCGGACTGCGCTGATCCCCACTCCCCGAAGGCCGTCCGGGCGAGCATGGGCTCGGTCTTCGGCCAGCCGCTCGCGAAGGCCGCCGTCGAGGAGACGCCGCAGCCGCGGACGGCGCTGGTCGCCCACGGCGGCGGCGCGCTCGAGCAGCTGCCGGGCGCCGAGACCGTCTGCCTCGGCGCCGAGCGCGAGGGCTTGCCACAGGAGGTGCTGGCCGCCTGCGGGCGCACCGTGACCATCCCGCTCAGGCCCGCGGGGGCGGAGTCGCTGAACGTGGCGGCGGCGGCGGCGATCGCCTGCCAGCGGCTATCGTCGCCCGCCGGCATGGAGGTGGAAGCGTGAGCACGACGGATCGCATCGCCGCGCTGCGCGCTGAGGCGGAGGGGGCGATCGCCGCCGCGCCCGGCACCGCGGCACTCGAGGAGCTGCGGGTCCGCTTCCTGGGCCGCAAGGCGGAGCTGACCGGCATCCTGCGCGGCATCGCCTCGCTGCCCGCCGAGGAGCGCGGCCCGGTCGGGAAGGCCGGAAACGAGGCGCGGGCGGCGATCGAGGCGCAACTCGATTCGCGCCGCGAGGACCTCGACGCGGGTGAGATCGGGGCCCGCCTCGCTGCCGACCGGATCGACGTGACGCTGCCCGGGTCGCCCGCCGCGCCGGCCGGGTCGCGCAACCTGCTCCAGCGCACGATCCGCGAGATCGAGGACCTCTTCGTCGGCCTCGGCTACCGGGTCGCCGAGGGGCCCGAGGTCGAGCTCGACTATTACAACTTCACCGCCCTCAACCACCCGCCCGGACATCCGGCGCGGATGGCGCAGGACACCTTCTACGTCGACCCGGAGAGCCTGTCGCGGGACCTGCGGGTCCTCTCGGCGCCGGCCTCGGCCGGCGGGCCGATGCTGCCGCCCGGGCCCGAGGACGTCGTCCTCCGCACGCACACCTCGCCGATGCAGGTGCGGTCGATGGAGGCGCAGGAACCGCCGATCTTCATCATCGTGCCGGGCCGCTGCTACCGCTCGGACCCGTTCGACGCCACCCACAGCCCGGTCTTCCACCAGATCGAGGGACTGGCGGTGGCCGAGGGGATCACCCTCGCCGACCTCAAGGGGACCCTCGACCAGTTCGCCCGCGGCATCTTCGGGCCCGAGCGCGAAACGCGGTTCCGCCCTGGCTTCTTCCCGTTCACGGAGCCGAGCGTCGAGGTCGACGTGTCCTGCTTCCGCTGCGGAGGGAGCGGCCGGCTCGACGACGGCTCGTGCGACTCGCTCTGCAAGGGCACGGGCTGGATCGAGATCCTCGGCGCCGGCATGGTCGACCCCAACGTGTTCGGGTTCGTCGCCGAGCGCGGATACGACCCCGACCGCGTGCAGGGCTTCGCATTTGGCATGGGCATCGAGCGGATCTCGCTGCTCAAGCACGGCGTCCCCGACCTGCGCAAGTTCTTCGAGAACGACATCCGCGTCCTGGAGCAGTTCCGGTGAGGGTCCCGCTTTCGTGGCTGCGCGAGTACTGCGACCCCGGCCTCGAGGCCGAGGAGCTCGCCGACGGCCTCGCGATGAGGACCGCCGAGGTCGAGCGGATCTCCCAGATCGGCCCGCCCGCGGCCGAGAAGTTCGTCGTCGGACGCGTGATCTCCGCCGAGCAGCACCCGGACGCCGACCGCCTCCGGGTCTGCGAGGTCGACGCCGGCGACGGGCTGCGGACGATCGTCTGCGGCGCCCCCAACGTCGCCGTCGGCCAGACCGTCGCCGTGGCGCTGCCCGGCGCGGTGATGCCGGACGGCATGGAGCTGGGCCGGGCGAAGCTGCGGGGGATCGAGTCGAACGGGATGATCCTCTCGGAGGCGGAGATGGAGGTGGGGGAGGACGCCGCCGGAATAGCCGTCCTCGCCCGCGACGGAGAGGGACCGGCGCCGGGAACCCCGCTCGCCGACGTCCTGCCGATCGCCGAGCGGGTGGTCGAGCTGGAGGTCAACTCGAACCGGGTCGACTGCTTCGGCGTCTACGGAGTCGCGCGCGAGGTCCATGCGATCACCGGCGCGCCGCTCGCCGAAGCTCCCTGGATCGAGGACGCGCCCACCGAGGGCGACGGCGAGGCAGGGGATTACGCCTCCGTCCGGGTCGAGGTGCCGGAGCTCTGCCCCCGCTTCACCGCCCGGGTCTTCACCGACGTCACGATCGGCCCCTCGCCCCTCTGGCTCAAGGCGCGGCTGATCGCCGCCGGCCAGCGCCCGATCAACAACGTCGTCGACATCACCAACTACGTGATGCTGCTGACCGCCCAGCCCCTCCACGCCTTCGACCTCGACAAGGTCCCCGGCGGCGAGCTGATCGTCAGGCGAGCCGCCGACGGCGAGGCGATGACCACGCTCGACGGCGTCGAGCGCCGGTTCGACCCCGACGTCGTCCTGGTCTGCGACCGCGAGGGCCCCTCGGGAATCGCGGGCGTGATGGGCAGCGCCCGCTCCGAGGTCTCCGACACGACGACGCGAGTGTTGCTCGAGGTCGCTACCTGGGACGGCGTCAACGTCCTGCGCACCTCGCGCAGGCTCGGCCTCCGCACCGAGGCCTCGAACCGCTTCGAGAAGCAGCTCCACCCCGAGCTCGCGACCTGGGGACAGCGGGTCGCGTCGAAGCTGCTGGTCGAGCTCTGCGGGGCCCGCCTCGTCCCGGGAACGCTCGACGAGGCGGCAGACGTGCCGACGGCGCATACGCCGTCGCTGCGGACGGCGCGGGCCGAGGCGCTGCTCGGGATGACGGTCGAGGCCTCACTATGCGAGGACTACCTGCGGCGGCTCGGCTTCACCGTCGACCGCGAGAACGGAGACATCCGCACCGTGGTCCCGTTCCACCGCCACTACGACGTCAGCCGCGAGGTCGACCTGATCGAGGAGGTGGGCCGGATCCACGGGTACGACGAGCACCTTGCCTCGAGCCTGCCCGACACAGCAGGCCAGACCGGCGGGCTGACCCGCGACCAGTCGCTGCGCCGTCGCGCCGAGGACGTGATGCGGGACCTGGGCTTCGACAGCCTGGTCACGCTCAGCCTCACCGACCCGGAGGCGACGAGGCGGCTGCGGATCCCAGAGGATGACCCGCGCGGCCGGCCGATCCGGATCTCCAACCCGCTCTCGCTCGAGTTCTCGCGGCTGCGGACGACCCTGTTCGCCTCCCTCCTCGACGCCGCCCGCTACAACCTCGACCACGCCGCCGAGCGTGTCGCGGTTTTCGAGTCCGGGCGCGCCTACCTGGCCGAGGGCCGGCTTCGCGGCGAGCCACACGGCGGCGAGTTCAGCGGCGCCCGGCCGGCTCCCGCACACGAGCCGCACCGGATCGGGGCGCTGGCGATCGGCCCGCTCGCAGCGCCGGGCTGGACCGCCGGCGGCGGGGCCGGCGGCTTCTACGCTCTGAAGGGGGTGCTGGAGGCGCTCGCCCGCCAGCTCGGCAGCGTCGTCGAGGTCCAGCCCGGCGAGGAGCCATTCCTCCATCCCGGCCGCTGCGGAGAGATCCTCGTCGCCGGTGAGCCGGCTGGCTGGATCGGCGAGGTCCACCCGCTGGTCGCGCGGGCCTGGGACCTCGACGCGGCGACCGGGTTCGAGGTCGACCTCGCGCCTCTCCTCGCCTCCTCCACCTACGGGCGCGAGTCCTACGAGGACGTGATCTCCTATCCGGCCGTCCACCAGGACCTGGCCGTGGTCGTCGCCGAGGACGTCCCTGCCGCGGGGGTCAGCGCCGCGGTCATGGCCGGCGGCGGCGACCTGCTGCGCTCGGCCGAGATCTTCGACGTCTATCGCGGGGACCAGCTCGGCGAGGGCCGGAAGAGCCTGGCGCTGCGGCTGGAGTTCAGGGCGCCCGACCGCACCCTCACCGACGAGGAGGTCGCCGAGGTTCGCGAGCGGATCAGGTCCGAGGTCGAGGGGATCGGCGGCAGCCTCCGTGAGTGAGGGGACCGCGCAGCCGCTGGAGGGTGAGCCCGCGGCGCGGGTGCTGGTCGCCGGCGCGTCAGGGTTCGCCGGCGCGCTCGCCGCCCATCTCGTCTGGCGTCACCCGCGCCTCGAGCTGGTGCAGGTCACCTCCCGCGGCGACGCCGGCACTCGCCTCGACCGGCTGCACCCGCGCTACCGGGTGCCGCTGGTGCTCGAGCAGCTCGACCTGGAGGGGATCGATGGGGTGGACGCCGCGATCGTCGCCTACCCGCACGCCGCCTCGGCTCCGGTCGTCGCGGAGATGCGCGGTCTCGGGCTCCAGGTCGTCGACCTGTCCGCGGACTTCCGGCTCCGCTCCCGTGAGGTCTACGAGAAGTGGTACGGGCCACACGGGGAGCCGGCGCTGCTCGCCCACGCCGCCTACGGGCTGCCCGAGCTGCACCGCGAGGAGGTCCGCCGCGCCGACCTGGTCGCCAACCCCGGCTGCTATCCCACGGCGGCCGCGCTGGCGCTGGCGCCGCTGGCCGAGAACGGGCTGATCGCCGACCTGGTGATCGATGCCATGCAGGGAATCTCCGGCGCCGGCCGCGGCGGCGGAGACGAGCTGCACTACGTGACGCTCTCCGAGAACGCCTACGCCTACAAGGTCGACGCCCACCGCCACAGTCCGGAGATCGCGCAGGAGCTGGCGGCGCTGACCCCCGGGGGGCCGCCGGCCTACGAGCTCACCTTCGTCCCCCACCTGGTCCCACTCGACCAGGGGGAGCTGGTGGACTGCTTCGTCACGCCGACGCGCGCGGTCAGCCAGGACGAGCTGGCCGAGCTCTACGCGGACCGCTACGGCGACGAGCCCTTCGTGCGGGTGACCGAGGAGCCGCCCGGCGTGCGGGACGTCCGGGACACCAATGAGTGCCATGTCCACCCGGTTCGGAACGGCTCGCGGGTGGTGGTCGTCGCCGCGATCGACAACCTCTGGAAGGGCGCCTCCGGACAGGCAGTCCAGAATCTCAACCTGATGCTCGGCCTGCCGGAGACCGAGGGGCTCCTTTGAGCGCCGAGGGCTTCTTCCGGTCGCGCTGGGTGGAGCGGCCCCGCGAGGCCGAGGAGCGGACCGGCGGCGAGCTGACGTCCGGCTTCCGGGCCGCCGGAGTCCACTGCGGGCTGAAGGACGGCGGCGGCACCGACCTCGGCCTGCTGGTCTGCGACGCCCCGGAGGTGGCGTCCGCTCTGCTGTTGACGCGCAACGCCGCCGCCGCGGCCCCCGTCCGGGTCTGCCGCGACGATTGCGACGCGGCTCGCATCCGGGCCGCAGTGGTCAACTCCGGCAACGCCAATGCCGCGACCGGGGAGGCCGGATACCGCGACGCGCTCGCGATGCGGGATGCCGCGGCCGCGGCGGTAGGTGCGGAGCCGCCGGCCGTCGCCGTCGCCGAGACCGGCGTGATCGGCGTGCCGCTCGACACCGGCTCGGTGCGGCGCGGGATCGACGAAGCCGCCGCGGCGCTGGCTTCCGACGGCGGCGCCGACTTCAGCGAGTCCATCCGCACCACCGACCGCTGGCCGAAGCGCTGCCTGGTCCGCGCCGGCGGGGTGACCCTGTCGGCGCAGGCGAAGGGCGGGGGGATGATCCGGCCCGGCTTCGCGACGATGCTCTGCTTCATCCAGACGGACGCGGTCTGCGAGGACGCGGCCGGTGTGCTGGGAACCGCCGCCGCGGGCTCGTTCGAGCGGATTACCGTCGACGGCCAGATGAGCACCAACGACATGGTGCTCCTCCAGGCCACCGGCGAGTCCGGGCGGGCGCTCCCCGAGGGGCTGCTCGACGCGGTCGCGCTCCAGCTCGCGCTCGAGGTCGTCGCCGACGGCGAGGGCGCCACCCGGGTCGGCCGCGCCGCCGTCGAGGGCGCCGCCGACGCGGAGGAGGCCGAGCGGGTGGCGCGGGCGATCGCCAACTCGCCGCTGGTCAAGACGGCGCTCTACGGCCGCGACCCGAACTGGGGCCGGATCGCGCAGGCTGCGGGGATGGCGCTGGCCGGCGAAGAGCTCCCGGAGCTGGGGCCGGCCGAGATCGACGCCGGCGAGCTGGGGGGCGAGAAGCGGGAGGCCGAGCTGGCCGTGCGGCTCGACCGGGGCGACGGCGCCGCGCACGTCTTCTTCAGCGACCTCGGCCACGAGTACGTCCGGATCAACGCCGAGTACACGACGTGAAAAACAACTCCCGCCGAATGCTCGCTCCCGCTCGGGCCCGCACCCAGAAACCGGACCTACTGCGAGCCCTCGCTCCCGCGTCCGCTTCGGCGGGGTGGTCGGGCTGACAATGGTGCCGTCCCCCGAACAGCGCCAGCCGCACGCGAGCGAGAGCGTCAGGACGCTGCTCGAGGCGCTGCCCTACATCCGCGAGTTCCACGGCCGCACGGTCGTCATCAAGTACGGCGGCGCGGCGATGCGAGAGCCCGAGCTGCGCGAGGCCTTCGCCACCGACGTCGTCCTGCTCAAGTACGTCGGCCTCAACCCGGTGGTCGTCCACGGCGGCGGGCCCGAGATCACCGACTACATGGAGCGCCTCGGGATGGAGGTCCGGTTCCACGAGGGGCTGCGCGTGTCCGATCCCGCCACGGTCGAGGTGGCGAAGATGGTCCTGCTCGGCAAGCTCAACTCGGACATCGTCCAGCGGCTGAACCGCCACGGCCAGCCGGCGGTCGGTCTCTCGGGGGAGGACGGAACGCTGTTCGACGTCGCCCCGGTCGGCAACCGCGAAGAGGTCGGGTTCGTCGGCGCGATCGAGCGGGTCGACGTCGACGTCCTCAACCACATCGCCGCCGACTACATCCCGGTGATCGCGTCGGCGGCGTCGGACCGCGAGGGCAACTCCTACAACATCAATGCCGACGAGGCGGCCGGGAAGGTCGCCGCCGCACTCGGCGCTTACAAGGCCGTCTTCCTGACCGACGTCGCCGGCTGGCTGGAGAGCCCGCCCGAGGAGAGCAGCCTGATCTCGCGGACCACCGTCGACCAGCTCCGCGAGCGCCTGCCCGGGATCGAGGGCGGGATGCGGCCGAAGCTCCAGGCCTGCGTCGACGCGATCGGCGGCGGCACCCAGTACGCGCACATCATCGACGGCCGCCGCCCGCATTCGCTGCTCCTCGAGCTCTTCACCGATGAGGGCATCGGCACGATGGTCACCCCATGAACAACCACCGCCCCCGTACTCGGCGCCCGCTCGCGCGCACTGAATCCCCGTCTACTCGCGCGCTCGCTCCGGCGTTCGCCGCGGACGGATCCCGGGTGCCATGAATCTGGACGAGATCCGTGGCGCCGAGGCCCGTTACCTCATGCAGACCTACAAGCGGGGGCCTGTCTGCTTCGTGCGCGGCGAGGGCGCCTACCTCTGGGACGACGAGGGCGAGCGCTACCTCGACTTCCTGTCGGGGATCTCGGTCTGCTCGGTAGGGCACTGCCATCCGGACGTCGTCGCGGCGGTCCGCGAGCAGGCGGGGGAGCTGACCCACGTCTCCAACCTCTTCTACTCGGAGCCGATGGTCGGGCTGGCCAAGCGCCTCTCCGAATGCAGCCTCGGCGGCCGCGTCTTCCTCGCCAACAGCGGCACCGAGGCGAACGAGTGCGCGATCAAGCTCGCCCGCAAGCACGCCCGCGAGCGCGGGGTGGGGGACCCCGAGATCGTCTCGTTCGAGCGGGACTTCCACGGGCGGACCTACGGCGCGCTGTCGGCGACGCCGGGCCTGGCGGCCAACCCCGACTTCGCACCGATGCTGCCGGGCTTCCGGTCGGTCCCCTTCGACGATGCCGGCGCTCTGCGCGAGGCGGTGGGGGAGTCGACTGCCGCGATCTTCCTCGAGCCGATCCAGGGGGAGTCGGGGGTCTATCCGCTGTCGGAGGGGACGCTGACCGCGGCGCGCGAAGCCTGCGACGAGACCGGAGCACTGCTCGTCCTCGATGAGATCCAGACCGGGATGGGGCGGACCGGATCGCTCTGGGCGTGGGAGCAGACGCCGGTCCGGCCCGACGTCATGACTGCCGCCAAGGCGCTCGGCGGCGGACTGCCGGTCGGCGCCTGTGTCGCGGCTCCCGAGGTCTCGGAGGTGCTCGGGGCCGGGGACCACGGGTCGACCTTCGCGGGCGGCGCGGTCGCCGCCCGGGCCGCGCTCGCGGCACTCGAGGTGATCGACGAGCCGGGGCTCCTCCGAGAGGTGCGGGCCCACGGTGCCGACCTGAGCCGCAGGCTGCTCGAGCTCGACGGCGTGGAGGAGGTCCGCGGCCGCGGCCTGATGCTCGGCGTCGGCCTGGCCGAGGGCATCGATGCCGCGGAGGTCGCCACCCGCGCGCTGGAGGAGCGGCTGGTCGTCAACGCCCCGGAGCCGCGCACGATCCGCCTGCTGCCGCCGCTGGTCATCGGCGCGGAGGAGGTCGGTCTGGCGATCGAGCGGCTGAGCCGGGCGCTGGGCGGCTAGGCCTCGGCCAGCTCCCGCTCGACCTGCGCCGCGACCCACTCGTAGGTCCGTGCCATGCCCTCGCGCAGAGGGGTCGAGGGCTCCCAGTCGAGGGTCTCGCGGATCAGCGTGTTATCGCTGTTGCGGCCGCGGACTCCCTGGGGGGCCGAGATGTCGTAGCGGCGTCGGAGCTCGACGCCGGCGGTCTCCTCGACGATCGAGACCAGCTCGTCGACCGTCACCAGCTCGGAGCTGCCGAGGTTGAGCGGCTCGGGGAAGTCCGAGCGGGCGATCCGCAGCGTGCCCTCGACGCAGTCGTCGACGTAGGTGAAGCTGCGCGACTGCCGGCCGTCGCCCCAGATCTCGATCTCGCCGGTGCCGCCGAGCGCGGCCTCGGCGACCTTGCGGCAGATCGCCGCCGGGGCCTTCTCGCGGCCGCCGCGCCAGGCGCCCTGCGGCCCGTAGACGTTGTGGTAGCGGGCGATCCGGGTCTCGAGCCCGAAGTCCTCGCGGAAGTGGTGGGCCATGCGCTCCGAGAAGAGCTTCTCCCAGCCGTAGCCGTCCTCGGGCAACGCCGGGTACGCATCGGACTCGGCCAGGGCGGGCGCGTCCGGGGAGCGCTGCCGTTCGATCGAGTAGATGCAGGCCGACGAGGAGTAGAAGAACCGCCGGGCGCCGGCGTCGCGGGATGCGATCAGCATTTGGGTCGAGATCAGCGAGGAGAGCATGCAGCGCGCCTTGTTGGCCTCGATGAACCCCATCCCGCCCATGTCGGCGGCGAGGTTGTAGACCTCGGCGGCGCCGTCCGTGGCTTCGCGGCAGGCGTCGAGCAGCGTCAGGTCGAGCACGCGGCTGTCGGCGCCGGCGAAGCGCTGGTGCCATTCCTCGATCGGCCGTCGGTCGACCGCGCGCACCTGGGCTCCCTCGTCGAGGAGCCGCGCGACGAGGTGGCCGCCGATGAATCCGCCCGCCCCGGTGACCAGGACGGGGCCGCTGGAGGGCTCCGCGCTCATCGTCGGAATGCTCGCAGGTCGCGGCCTGGCCGCCGCTCAGCGCGCCTGGAAGCTGGCCTGGACCGCCCGCGCCTGCGCGCGCACCTCCGGACTCGCGTCGCGTCGCACCGTGCGGACGAGGAGGAACCGGGACCGGCCGGCGAGGGTCTCGCGCCCTCCCGGCCCGCCGGCGGCGACGGAAAATTCGCGCCCGGCATAGACCGTTACCGAGGCGGCGCCGGCGGGCGCCGACATGATGAGTCCGCCGTTCGCTCGCTGTCGCGTCCAGGAGACCGGCGTCCGAAGCGTGAAGCCAGGGGTCCGGAGGGTCTCGAGGCCGCCCCCCTGGACGCCTGGCGCCACCGTGCCCGGAACCTCGGCCCCCGCCTCTGCCGCGGGCTCGGAGGGCGGTGCGGCGGGGTCATCGCCGGTCTCGGTCAACGCGAGGATCGCGGCCACGGCGAGCCCGGCGCCGGCCAGGACCAGCAGTGCGTTGCGGATCAGGGATATCGGAGCATGCCGCCGCCTCGGCGGCTGCGGCTGCGGCCGTGTGGCAGGCTCGGCGGGAGGCGCGACCGGGGGATCGGGGGGGCGCTCGACGACCGGCTCGGGCCTCGGCGCGGGCTCGACGATCATCCGCGGCTGGACGCAGTCCGCACGGCCCGGCGAGCGGGGGGCGGTCGGCCGCCGCCGCGGCGCCGCGACCCGCTCGATCCTGACCTCGCGCTCGACCTCGATCGAGGCGGTCGCGAATTCGTGGCGCGCTCCGCAGCCGCGGCAGACCATGGAAACGCGGCCGCCGCCGAGGCCGGTCGGATGGACGACGTCGAAGCCGCCGCCGCATTCCTCGTGGTCGACCAGGAAGGCGTCGAGGCCCTCGAGCTGGATCGGCTGCGGCCGGGTCGCCTCCACCGGCGCACACCGTAGAGGACGGCTCCCCCGTTACGACCGCCCCGCTGAGCAGAATCCGTCCATGGATCCGCCGCAGGCCGACGTGTCGCTGGAGTCGCTCCTGGCCGAAGTCGGGGGGGAGCCGGTGGCGGCCGCGACGGGCTGTCTCGCGGTGGCGGGGATAGTGACGGCCACGGAGGAGCGGATCGCCGAGATCTTCGCCGGGGCCGAGGAGTCGGCGGCGGCGCTGGCGCGCCAGGCGGCGCTCGGCGCGCCGGCCGGTGCGGACGCCCGGCGCGAGGAGCTGGCCCGGGTTCGGCGGGAGCTGCTCGACTCGGCGTCGGCCCTCGCGCTCCGTTTCGAGGCGCTGTTCGACCTACTCGAGGAAGCCGAGTCCTCACTCGCGAGTGAGGCGGGGCCGGCGCTCGGGGGCGAGCCGCGCGCTGTTCCGCCGCCGGCCCAGGGCGCCTTCGCCTTCGGCGGGATCCGGCTGACGCTGAGGGAACGGCGGCGAGTCACGTTCGCGCACGAGCCGATTGCCCCGGGGACGCCTGCCGCCGCTGGTGAGGGGGCGGGAACCCCGCCCGCGCAGGGTCGCCGCCGCCGCCGCTGGTGGCGACTCTGGACGAGGGAAGCGGCATAGACTCGCGCTGGAAGCAACCGTGGCGCAGGGCACCCAGGCCCGGCCCGGAGCGCGGCCCCGACGACGCGATGGACGATCAACCGACAACGCCTGGCGGGCGGCAAGAGGGCGAGCCCTCGTCTCCGCTGCGGCCCTCGGTCGCCGGCGCGGCGGAACGGATCCAGATCATCGTCGAGGCGGCCGAGCGCGCCGCTGCCGGTGTGATCGAGGACGCCGAGGTCCAGGCCCGCCACTACCTCGAGGAGTCGAGCGCCCGCGCCGACTCGCTGGCCGACGAGCGGACCCGGGCGCTGTCGGAGATCACCGATTCGCTGCTCGAACAGGCGAACGAGGTGAAGCGCCAGAGCGACCGGCTGATCGCGGCGCTCGACGAGGCCAAGGCACGGCTCGAGGAGCAGATCCGGAGCCGCGGAGGCGCGCTGCCCGGCCAAGAGCCGAATCCACCGGCCCCGGGGCCACACGTCGAGCGGGTGGAATCCGGCTCGCTGCAGGACGTGCCTCCCGCCGAGGAGCGCGAGGCGCCGCACCTGAAGCCGGTCGAGGTGCTGGGTGACGGCGCCCAGTCCTCCGTGGGCACGCCCGGCGCGCGGCTGTTGGCGACCCAGATGGCCGTCGCCGGCAGCAGCCGCGGTGAGATCGAGCGGCGGCTTCGGGCCGAGTTCGGAATCGATCGGCCGGAGGAGATGCTGGACTCCATACTGGGACCGGAGAGCTGAGATGCACGACGACCCGACACGAGTGATGGGGGGCGGACGCCCTCCAAGCGGCGAGGAGCCGGATCCCCGCCAGCGCCGGCTGCGGATGCTCGTCGCCGGCCTCGTGGCGGTGATCGTCGGCCTGTTGGTCGCTGTGATCGTCGTCGCCGAGAGCGGCAACGACGACAACTCGGAGCCCGCCTCGGCCACCGCTCCGGCGGAGACGACGAGCGAGTCGACCGAGGAGTCCACGACCGCCGAGGAGCCGACGACGGAGACGACGACGACGGAGACGACGACGTCGCAGCCCGAGCCGGAACCGACCACGGTCGAGCCCGAGCCCGTCCCGCCGACGACACCGGACAGCGGCGGCGTCGGACCCGGCACCACCCCAGGCAGCGGCAGCGGCGGCGCCGCGGCGCCCTAGCCGGCGGGCGCGGCCGGCTGGATCCCCCCAAGCCGCGCGAAGACCACGTAGCGCTCGGAGGCGCTGAACAGCGGGTGACAGGCGGTCAGGACCAGCCGCTGGTAGGCGACCCGCCGGGCGACGCCGCCCCGGTCGGGATCGACCGTGGCCGTGCGCTGCACCCGGTAGGTCAGGGTCGCGTAGGGCATCTCGAGCGTGATCGGGTCCCCGCGGTCGAGATCGTCGATGTGGCGGAAGGGGGCGAGGTAGGTCGTGCGGTGGCCGGCGATCGCGGCGGTCCCGCCGGCGCCCGGCAGCGGCGCCTGGTCGTAGGTGCCGGGCCCCCGGCGCAGGTCGTCCGGCT
>DATFPK010000074.1:0-25898 GCA_035264885.1 Solirubrobacterales bacterium | reverse complement strand
ATGCGGCGACGGACGGGCTCTGGCCCGATCTGACGATCCTTTTGCGGATCGACCCCGGGGACGGCCTGGCCCGGGCCGGGGGGGACGACCGCTTCGAGGCCGAGGGGCTGGAGTTCCAGCGGGCGGTCGCCGAGGCCTACGAGGAGATCGCGATCACCGCATCCGACCGCGTCGTGCCGGTCGACGCGACCGGGAGCCCCGAGGAGGTGCACGCCCGGGTGATGGAGGCCGTGGCGCGCCGGCGTGGCTGAGGTAGGCGGGCTGCCGGGCAGCCTCGACGAATCCCTCCGCCATCAGCCGCGCGCCCGCCTGGCGCTGGGCGCCGCACTCGCCTCCGGACCGTCCCATGCCTACCTCTTCCGGGGGCCGCACGGCTCCGGCAAGCGCGAGGCGGCGCGCGCGTTTGCGGCCGAGCTGCTGTCCCACGGCGCGGCCGACCCGGGGGACGCCCGCCGCCGGGCGCTGCTCGACCCCTCGCCGCACCCCGATCTCGTCTGGCTCGTGCCGCGGGGAGCCCAGCATCTCGTCGAGGAGGTGCGCGAGACGGTGATTCGAGGCGCCGCCTACCGGCCGTTCGAGGGTGGGCGGCGGGTCTTCGTGATCGAGGACGCCGAGGCGCTTCGGGACGAGAGCCAGAACGCCCTGCTGAAGACGCTCGAGGAGCCGCCTGACTTCGCCCACCTGCTCATCCTCAGCTCCGAGCCCGAGCTGCTGCTCGAGACGATCGTCTCGCGCTGTCAGCCGATCGACTTCGGCCCATTGCCGGCGACTGCCGTCGAGGAGGCGCTCGCCGCAGACGCCAACACCGAGGAGGCGGCGGCAGCCGCTCGCCTGGCCGGCGGTGACCTGGGCCGGGCCCGGTCCCTGGTCGGCGACCGCGGCCGCGACATGCGAGCGCGGGCAGAGGCCTGCGCCGCCGCTGCCGTCGAGGGCGCCGACGGGAGCGCGGCCTGGCGCGAGCTCCTCGCAGTTGCCGAGGACGCCGGAGCCGAAGCCGAAGACAACATCCGCGAGCGGCTCGCGGCCGAGGCCGAGACGGGAGCGAAGCGGACCGCGCGGGAGGTGAACGAGGAGGCGCGCCGGGCCGGGCGCCGCCGCCGCACCGACGTCCTCGAGCTGGGCCTCGGCCTGTGCGCCTCGTGGTTTCGCGATCTCGCGGTCGTCGCCAGCGGCGCCGAGGACGTCGCCTTCAACCGCGACCGAATCGAGGCGCTGCGGGCGCAGGCGGAGCGGGTCGACGCCATGCAGGCCCGGAGTGCCGTGGAGCTCGTCGCCGACACCTTGCGGCGGTTCGAGCTGAACGTCTCCGAGGAGCTGGCGCTAGAGGCGCTCGCCGCCCGGCTCCGCCGGGCGCTCGGCGGCTGAGCCACCCGCTCCGTCGCCGCGCGCGTCCAGGCCGGCGCCGTTCGCGCGGGCGCTCTCGATCGCCCGCTCCTGGGCGAGACGCGTGATCTGCTCGGCCTGGCGGGAGACGATCACGCTGAAGTTGAGAGCCAGTCCGAGTAGCAGGAGCAGGACGAGGGAGAAGAGGGCCACGTTGGTGTCGCGGACGCCCATTGCGTCGGCGACGACCTCGAGCAGGTCGGGGAAGGTGGCGCCGGCCAGCATGCCGAGGCCGGCGACGAACCAGATCACGCTGTAGCGCTCCTGGAGACGGTGGCGGCGGATGAGCTCGAGGATCATCGCCATGAAGACCAGGGCGATCGCGGCGGCGAGGATCCGCGCCTGGGGGGTGAGCTTGACCGTGGGCTCGGTGGCCGCCGCGAGGAAGCTCATCGGTCGTCTCCGAGCTCGGCGCTGCGCGGCCTGAACTGGCCGACCAGCAGCACGATCACGCTCTTGAAGATGAAGAAGGCGGAGCGCAGAGGCGTGAGGAACGAGTGGCCTTCCCGGCGCGGCAGCATCCGGACCGGCAGCTCCTCGACCCGCAGCCCCTGGCGGACGGCGCGCTGGAGGGACTCGAGCTCGGCGAAATCCGGGGAGTAGCGCTCGCCGAAGAGAGTCATCACCCTCCGGTTGGCCGCTCGCATGCCGCTCGTCGTGTCGGTGAAGCGCTGGCGGGTGGCGAGGGTCAGGAAGAAGCGGAAGACGCCGGTGCCGATCCGGCGCGAGACCGAGGGCCGGTAGTCGTCTTCCTCGGCGGCGCCGGGGTCGCGGTAGCGGGAGCCGATCGCCAGGTCGGCCCGGTCCTCGGTGACCTCGGCGAGGAGGCGGGCGACCTCGGCCGGCGGATGCTGCCCGTCGGCATCAAGGTGGGCGCAGTAGTCGTAGCCGTTGCGCAGCGCGTAGAGGTAACCCGTCTGGAGGGCGGCGCCAAGGCCCTGGTTGAACGGCAGGGAGGCGACCCGCGCGCCTGCCTCGAGCGCCCGGGCGGCGGTTGCGTCGACCGAGCCGTCGTCGACGACCAGCAGGTCGGCGTCGGGCAGGGCCCGGCGGACCCCGGCGATCACCGATGCGATCGAGGCCTCCTCGTTCCAGGCCGGGATGAAGACCAGTGTGCTCACCGGGCGGATTCTCCCACCGCGGGAGGCGACAGGCCGCGGGCCGCCCGGACCGCGTGGCTTTTGTGTTAGTACCTGCTCATGGCCTGGTCCGGTGGCAATGGGGGACGCCCGGAGGGGCCGCGGGTCGGGATGCGCCTCTGGCTGGGTGTCGCGTTCGCCACCGTGGGCGTGATCACCGCCGCCTCGGTCTACCTCATGGTCAGGGACTCGAGCGAGCGGGTGCTCTCCGAGCGCTCGACCGAACTGGCGCTGGGCCGGACGGTCGCGCTGGCCGACCGGCTCGGCGGGTCCGAGAACCCGGAGGAGCTGATCCGGGGCTCGAAGTCCCCCGGGTTTCACGCCTGGTACTTCGACGTCCGGGGCGTGCTGGTCGCGCCTGATCCCGCCGGTCCGCTCCTGCGCCGGATCGCCAACCGTGACGTGGCGGTCGACACGGCCCGGGCCGGCGGCCGTTTCGAGGAGAACATCGGCGGCGAGCTGACGGTGGTGGCGGCACCGGTCTTCACCGACTCGAAGATCGCCGGAGCCGTCCTCGCCCGCTACTCGCGTGAGGAGGTGCTCCAGGACGCGATCGACCAGCTCGGAGACGACAGCCTGCGGGCCTTGGCGATCGCCGTGTTCGTCGGAGTGCTGGCCGGCTTCGTCGTCGCCTCCGCGATCGCGGTCCGGGTCAAGCGGCTGGCGGCGAGCGCCGAGCGGATGGCCTCCGGCAGCCTCGACCCCCCGCTCGACGGCTCGGGCCGAGACGAGATCGGGGACCTGGCCCGGGCCCTGGAGTCGATGCGGGCCTCGCTGAAGGAGAGCTTCGGCGTGCTGACCGCGGACCGCGACAAGCTGGCGGCGATCTTCGACGGCCTGACCGATGCCGTGATGGTCGTCGACCGCGAGGGCCGGGTCCGGTTCTCGAACCAGGCCGCGAAGGACCTGCTGGACGAGGACGGACAGCCGCCGGAGGTCATCCAGTCCCACCTGCGGCGCGCGGCCGAGGCCGGGTTTGCCGCCCACCCCGCCCTGCGGGTGGGCGACCGGGCCTACGCGCTCCAGGTCCGCGACCTGCCCGCCGAGAGCGCCGTGCTGGCGATCTCTCGGGACCGGACCGACGAGATGCGGCGGGAGTGGGCGGAGCGCGACTTCGTCTCCAATGCCGCGCACGAGCTGCGGAACCCGCTGGCGGGGATCTCGGGGGCGATCGAGGTCCTCCAAGGCGGGGCGAAGGACGACCCGGAGGCGCGCGATCACTTCATCTCCCGGCTCGAGCAGGATGCCGAGCGGATGAGCCGGCTGACCCAGTCCCTGCTCACCCTGGCCCGGGTCGAGTCCCTGGGGGCCTCGGAGGCGGAGATCGTCGACGTCGATTCCGCGGTGAGCGACGTCGTCAAGGCGGTGAAGGCGCCCGAGGGAATCGAGCTGACGGTCGAGGTCGAGCCGGGGCTGGCCGCGAAGGGGGACCCGACCTTGCTGCGGCAGGTGCTGATCGGCCTGCTGACGAATGCCTACAAGAACACGCCCGAGCCGGGGGCCGTTACGGTTCGCGGCCGCCGCGACGGGACGGACGGGGTGATGCTCGAGGTGACCGACACAGGTTCAGGGATTCCGACGGATGAGGTCGAGCGCGTGTTCGAGCGCTTCTACAGGCGCTCGGAGTCGCGCACGCAGGAGGGCTTCGGCCTCGGCCTCGCGATCGCCCGCCGGATGGTCAGCGTCATGGGCGGCGAGATCGGCGCATCCTCGGTCGAAGGCGAGGGCAGCACGTTCTGGGTGCGGCTGCCGGTCACGCAGATCCAGGCAACCTCGGTCGCATGAGCAGCCGGGTCCTCATCGCCGACGACGAGCCCTCGGTCCGCGACTCGGTCGGCTACGCGTTGACCCAGGACGGTTTCGAGGTGACTCCGGCGGTGGACGGCACCGACGTCGAAGAGAAGATCGGCGACGGGATGCCGTTCGACCTGCTGATCCTCGACATCATGATGCCGGGCCGCAGCGGCCTCGACATCTGTCGCGAGGTCCGGGCGCGCAGCGCCGTGCCGATCATCATCCTCACCGCGAAGGACGCGGAGGTCGACAAGGTGGTCGGCCTCGAAGTCGGGGCGGACGACTACGTGACCAAGCCGTTCTCGGTCCGCGAGCTGCTCGGCCGGGTGCGCGCGCTGCTGAGGCGCCGCGAGCTCGACCGCGAGCCCCAGACCGCCGAGGCGGCGAGGATCGAAGCCGGGCCGGTGTCGATCGACCTCGTCCGCCACCTGGTCACGGTCCACGGCCGCCAGGTCAACCTGACGCGCTCGGAGTTCCAGCTCCTCCGCCTGCTCGCCGGCAGCGCCGGCCAGGTCTTCCGCCGCTCCCAGATCATGGAGGAGCTCTGGCAGACCGAGTTCGATGGCGACGAGCGCGCCTGCGACGTCCACATCTCCAACCTCCGCCAGAAGATCGAGGGCGACCCCCAGCACCCGGAGCTCGTCCTCACGGTGCGCGGCGTCGGCTACAAGTTCGCCGAGGGCTAGGCGCGGCCGCGAGGTTCGCGGACGCGGGGGAAGCCGGCGAGCGGACTTGAACCGCTGACCCCTTCATTACGAGTGAAGTGCTCTACCAACTGAGCTACGCCGGCGGGTCGGGGCCATTGTAGGAAGGGACGCGGTGTCGACCCGTTCCGTCGCCCCGGCCCCGCTGGTGTAGGGCGCGGTCAGCGGCGGCCGCTGAGGATCTGGTCGCGCTCGGCCAGCCGGTTCTCGCGGCGCAGCTCTGCCTCGCGCCGGCGGCGCTGCTCGGTCTCGTCGGCGGCATCCAGCGGCGGCACCGGCGTCGGGCGGCCGTCCTCGTCGACGGCGACCATCGTCAGGTAGGCGGTCGAGGTGTGGCGGACCTCACCGGTCCGTGCATTCTCGGCCTCGACCCGTACGCCGACCTCCATCGACGTCCGCCAGACGGCGTTGACCTGCGCGCGGCAGGTCAGCAGCTCGCCGATCTCGACCCGGGTCAGGAAGGTCATCCGGTCCATGCCGGCGGTTACGACCCGGCCGCCGCAGTGGCGGATCGCGGCGATCCCCGCGGCCTCGTCGCAGAGCCGCATGACGACGCCTCCGTGCACGTAGCCGACCGAGTTCGCGTCGCCGATGCCCATCCAGCGGACGAGGATCGAGGCGGACTGGGCGGCGGGCTTGGCTGTCGCCTCGCTCACGGCCGCGATGCTATTGACCGCGCCCGGGTCTGCCGCCGGCGCGGACGAGCTCCCGGGCGCGGGTGAAGATCGCGTCGATCATCTCCGGGGTGAGCTTGCCGGTGAACGTGTTCTGCTGGCTGGGGTGAAAGCAGCCGAGGACGGTCCAGCGCCCGAGCGGCGACTCGGCCCCGTGGGCAAACGGGGGCTTGGGTCGCGGCACCGGTTCGCCCAGGGCTCGCGCCGCCCGCAGCGCACCGTCCCAGGCGTAGCTGCCGAGGGCGATGATCACCACCGCCCGCTCCAGCAGCTCGAGCTCGCCCACGGCGTACGGCAGGCAGTTGTCCCGCTCCGCCGGCGTCGGCCGGTTGGCCGGCGGCGGACAGCGGTTCACCGCCGTGACGAAGGCGTCGCGCAGCCGGAGGCCGTCGTCCCGGCGCTCCGAACGAGGCTGGTTGGCGAAGCCCGTGCGGTGGAGCGAGGCGAAGAGGAAGTCGCCGGATCGATCCCCGGTGAAAACGCGGCCGGTCCGGTTGGCGCCGTTGGCGGCGGGTGCGAGCCCGAGCACGACCACGCGGGCGGCGGGGTCGCCGAAGCCCTCGACCGGCCGGCCCCAATAGGTCTCGCCGGCGTGGCGCCGCGGCGGGTCGGCGGCGACAGCCTCGCGCCAGGCCACCAGCCGCGGACAGCGGCGGCAGCGGTGGATCCGGCCTGCCAGGGCGGCCAGCCGGGTGGCGCTCTCGGCGGCGGACATCACCGGATGATCACCCAGTCCCGCGTCGTCGTGGTAAGACAGCAGACAAACGAACGGGAAGGCAACGGAATGAGAGAGATCTTCAAGCGGGCGCCGGCACTCGCGCTGGTGCCCGTCCTCCTCGCCCTCGGACTCGGGATGGCGGCCTGCGGCGGCGACGACGACGACGGCGACTCGGGCGGCGCCTCCGGAGGCGGGGCCTACTCCGGCTCGGCCGAGAAGACCGAGACCGAGACGACCACGGAGGAGACCACGGCGCCGAGCGGCGAGGCTCCGAAGGCCGTGAAGGTGGAGATCTCCGACTTCACCTTCAAGCCCGCGACCGTCACGGTGCAGGTCGACGGCAAGGTCAACTGGGCCAACGAGGACTCGGCCACCCACACCGCGACCGCCGAGGACGGCAGCTTCGACACGGGCGACATCGCCGAGGGCAAGCGGGGCAACGCCACCTTCAAGGCGGCGGGGACCTTTGCCTACATCTGCGAGATCCACCCGGACATGAAGGGAACGATCGAGGTCGTCGAGCCCTGACCGGCAGGGGCGAGGGCCGGGCGGCCTAGAGGCCGGCGGGCGTCCGGTCGGGCCGGGCCTGGCCCTCGTCGCGGGCGGCTCGCGCGACCGCTTCGGCGACCCGCTCGTGGACACCCGGATCCAGCGGGTCGGGAATCAGCTCGCTGGCTTCGGTCTCCTCGGCGATCGCCCGCGCCGCGGCCAGCTTCATGCCGGTCGTGATCGAGGCGGCCCCGGCCGAGAGCGCGCCGCGGAAGATGCCGGGGAAGCCGAGGACGTTGTTGACGGCGGCGCCGTCGGCGGCGAAGGCGGCCCCGGCGCGCTCGGCGTCGCGGGGGTGGATCTCGGGGTCGGGGTTGGTCAGGGCGAGGATCACCTGACCCCGGCGGACCATCTCCGGCTCGATCAGGTTGGGTCTGCCGGTCGTCGCGATGATGACGTCGGCGTCCGCCATCCCCTGCTCGAACGGGACGATCTCGATCCCTGCCTCGCGGGCTCTGGCCTGGGCGTCCTCGGAGGGATCGGAGGCGATGACCCGGCGGGCACCGGCGGCGACCATGAGGCTGGCGATGCCGAGGCCGGCGGCGCCGAGGCCGAGCTGGCCGACCGTCGCATCCTCCAGCCTGAAGCCGGCGAGCGTCGCGGCGCCGAGGACGGCGGCGAGCGCGGCGACGGCGGTCCCGTGGACGTCGTCGTGCATCACCGGGATGTCGAGGGCCTCGATGAGACGGGCCTCGATCTCGAAGCAGTCAGGGGCCCTGATGTCTTCGAGGTGGATCGCGCCGAAGCCGGGGGCGATCCGCAGGACGGTGGTGACGAACTCGTCGATGTCGTGGGTGTCGATCAGAATCGGCATCGCCGAGATGCCGGACATCTGGCGATGGAACAGGGCCTTGCCCTCCATTACCGGCATCGAGGCCACGGCGCCGATGTCGCCTAGGCCGAGGACGCGAGTGCCGTTGGTGCAGATCGCGACGGTGCGGCCGATCATCGTCAGGCGGCTGGCCTGCGAAGGGTCGTCGGCGATCGCGCTGCAGACGCGGGCGACGCCCGGGGTGTAGACGTCGCGCATGTCCTGGAGGGAGCGCATCTGGAGGGTGCCGTCGATCCGCAGCTTGCCGCCGGTGTGGCGGCTGAGGGCGCGGTCGAAGTAGGTGATCAGGCGGACGTCCTCGAGCTCCTGGAGGAGGCCGGCGAGGCGCTCCGCCTGCTCGTGGTCGCGGCACTCGACGTTGACTTCGCGGATCGAGCGCTCGCGCCCGATCGTGACTGTTTCGATGTCGCCGATCAGGCCTTTCCCCTCGGCGATCGTGCCGCAGACCTGGGCGAGCTGACCGGAGACGTGCGGCTGGTCGATCCGGTAGACGTAGTCGACGGGCACGGCGGGAACCTACTCCGGCGCGCCGAAGCGGTCCATACTTGTGGCCGCCGTGTTCCCGTCGCCTCTCCCGTGTTCCCGCTGAACCTGCCCAACGTGCTGACGGTCCTGCGGATCGTCGCGGTGCCGGTCGTGGTGGTGGCGCTCCTCGACGAGACGCCGAACGGCGACAAGCTCGCGGCGCTGGTGTTCGCGCTGGCGGCGCTGACCGACGGGCTCGACGGCTACATCGCCCGCGCCCGGGGGTCGATCACCAACTTCGGCAAGCTGATGGACCCGATCGCCGACAAGCTGCTGATCACCGCGGCGCTCGTCTCGCTGGTGTCGCTCAACCGGCTGGCGGCCTGGGTGGCGATGGTGATCATCGCCCGGGAGTTCGCGGTGACGGCGCTGCGCGCCGTGGCGGTCGATCGCGGGGTCGTGATCTCGGCGAGCTGGCTGGGCAAGGTGAAGACGGTGCTCCAGATCGCCGCGGTCTTCGCGCTGATCGCGATCGACCCCTCGCCCCTGTGGGTCGACCTGCTCGTCTATTCGGCGGTCGCCGCCACCGTGATCAGCGGGGCCGACTACTTCTTCGGCCTGCACCGCCACATGTCTTCCGATTCCGCGGCGGAGCGATCGCGCGGGACGGGGGCGGAGCGGGCCTGAGCGGGCTCAGGGGCGCGGCGCCTCGAGCCACTCGCGCATCGAGACGTGGTGGAGCTGGTGCTCGCCGGTCTCGAGCTCGCCGAGGAGGTCGCCGAGGAGCCCGTGGCGCTCCGCCACGACGTTGTGGCGGTGGATCGTTTCGAGATTCTCCTGCCGCGCCATGACGAAGGCGTTCTCGTCCATTTCGCCGAAGGAGGCGGCGACCTGCCGGATCATCTCGCGCACGCAGTCCTCGACGAATCGCGGGTTGGCGTGGGCCTTGGCGACGACCGCGAGCTCGTCGGGCCGCTTCATCAGCTCGTAGATCTCCGAGCTCATCGAGCTCTCGACGATCCGCAGCAGGTCGCGGGCGTCGACGTCGATGGCGTTGCCCTCGGGGCACCCGACCCAGAGCGTGCCGATGCCGCGCTGGTTATGGGTGGCGACGGGGACGGCGGCGAGGGCGAGGTCGATCTGCTCCTCGTCGAAGCCCTGCGCGGCGAGCCGGTCTCGGGCGACCTCGGCGACCATGCCCTGGGCGCAGGGGCACGCGGTCATGCCCTGGGCCTGGACGCCGGTCAGGGTTCGGGTGCCGCGTTCCGAGCAGACAGCGGTGCCGAGCAGGGTGTACAACTCCTGCGTCCGCTGACCCGATTCCGGAGTGGTGACGGTCTCGGGATAGTGGGCGGTGACGGAGACCTCGGCGCGGAAGCCCTGCTGGCTCTCGCGGACCTGCTCCGCGATGTGGGCGGCCAGGGTCTCGGCGCGGAACGAAGACTCGCCGAGGACCACGCTGTCGATCGCCTCCCCGACGACCTCCTCGAAGCGGGACATGTGGACGCCGGCCTGCTGCGGGTTGAGGTCGACGAAGCATTCGAGCTCGGCGAGGTAGAGGTGCTCGCCGGCCTCGCTCTGGACGCGGATGACCTTTTCAACGCCGGTGACGCCGACCCGGGAGAGGCTGACCTCGGTGGCAGGCCGCCCCGACTGGACGTCCTGCGTGATCGTGGGGAGGGGGGCGGTCCGGGGAGCCACTGACCGACAAGGGTAGGCGACGGCTGGGTCCGGCTGGCCTCAGACCGCTTTCGGCCCATTGTTATGGAGTTGGTTTGAAGGATTTGCGTTTGGGTATGCGTCGCGTTTCGTCCCTATACTGAGCGGCGGAAAGCTGACGACCGGACTGCCGGGCAGGCGGGACGGTGACACCGGGGAGGTGCGTATCGAACAGCTCCAGGCCGTGCCGAAAGCCCTCGAGCATTCCCGCGAGGACCACCCTTTCGCTGACCAGGAAGAGCTGCAGGGCCTGGTCGCCAAGGGGCAGGAGAAGGGGTACCTGACCTTCGAGGACATCGCCGCGACCCTCGAGGAGGTCGAGATCACGAAGGAGCAGGTGTCGGCGCTCCACACCTACCTGATCGAGCACGGCGTCGACGTCATCGCCGCGAACGGGGTCAGCGCCTACAAGGAGCAGAAGAGCTCCGAGAACGGGACGGCCGCCAAGAAGCCCGAGCTCGACCTGACGGTCGAGCCGAGCCTCGACTCGCTGCGGCTCTACCTGCGGGCGATCGGCCGGGTCGACCTGCTGACCGCCGGGCAGGAGGTGAGCCTGGCGAAGCGGATCGAGCGCGGGGACATGCGCGCCAAGCGGCAGATGGTCGAGGCGAACCTGCGGCTCGTCGTGTCGATCGCCAAGGGCTACCTGGGTCGCGGCCTCAGCTTCCTCGATTTGATCCAGGAGGGCTCGCTGGGGCTGATCCGGGCGGTGGAGAAGTTCGACTACCGGCGCGGCTACAAGTTCTCGACGTACGCGACCTGGTGGATCAGGCAGGCGGTGACCAGGGCGATCGCCGACAAGGCGAGGACGATCCGGATCCCGGTCCACATGGTCGAGAAGCTGAATCGGGTGACGCACGTCGAGCGCCAGCTCGTCCAGCGGCTGGGGCGGGAGCCGGGGCCGGCGGAGATCGCCGAGGAGCTGCGCTGCACCGTCCGCGACGTGCGCGACATCCTTCGCGTCGCCCAGCTGCCCGTCTCGCTCGAGAAGCCGGTGGGCGACGAGGACGAGTCCGAGCTCGGCGACTTCGTCGCCGATGACGGGGTGAGCGAGCCGTTCGAAGAGGCGAGCGAGCACCTCCAGAAGGAGGGGGTGCGCAACGCCCTCGACGCGCTACCCGAACGGGAGCGGCAGGTCATCGAGCTGCGCTACGGGCTCTCCGGCATGGAGCCGCTGACGCTCGAGGAGGTCGGCCGGGCGTTCGGCGTGACCCGCGAGCGCATCCGCCAGATCGAAAACAACACGCTCAAAAAGATGAAGCGCCTGCCCGAGGCGCAGGTCCTGCGCGAAGCGGGATAAGTCTCAGGGCATAGAAAAAGCCGCGGTCCGCGGCTTCGAGTGGGGGAGGTGAGAATCGAACTCACTCAGGCAGTGCCACTGACTTTACAGGCCAGCCCGGCTCTCCAGCTCCGGCGCTCCCCCTGGAGTGGACGGTGAGTTTAGAGGGGGATGCCGCCCAGCCTTTCGACCTCGTAGCCGGCGTATCCGGGCCGGCACCGGGCCTCTTCACGCCGGCGTCCGGGCCACCAGCCGCGACAGCACGACCTGCGACCGCGTCCGCTCGACCAGCCCGTTGCGCTGGAGGTCGATGATCAGCCGCTCCAGGTCGGCGTTGTCCCGCGTCCGCACGCGCGCGATCGCATCCGCCTCCCCCGTGACGCTCCACGCCTCCACCACCTCCGGGTGCTCGTGCAGCGTCGCCGCCACCCGGTCGAGCAGCGTCCCCGGCTCGTAGAACAGCTCGATCAGCGCCTCCGTGTCCCATCCAAGCGCCGAGTGGTCGACCACCGCGGTGAACCCCTCCAGCGCCCCGCTCTCCCGTAGCCGGTCGATCCGCCTCTTCACGGACGGCGGCGACAGGCTCACCTCCCCGCCGATGTCCTCGTAGGTGCGCCGCCCGTCCTCCATCAGGAGCGAAAGAATTCGCTGATCCACGGCGTCCATGCGCAGGAATCTAACGCAGAATCGCCAGATCCTCGCTATTGACTCCATCCAGCCGCCGCCTTACCCTCGAATACGCATGCCTGCTGCCGTCCCCGCCACCCCCAAGCACGCCCGCGTCCTCTTCGACGAGGCCCATTCCGAGGCCTGGACCATCCGCCCGGAAGTCGCCGCCCGGATCGCCCCCGCCCACCCCGGCGACTCCTCCCTCGCCCGCGCCGCCGCCGCTATCGCCGACCGCGAGTTCAGCGTCGACGCCCACACTTCCGGCCCCCTCACCGCCGCCGCCCTCGGCGACGCCGACGTCCTCGTCATCGCCCACCCCTCCGACCCCCGATGGGAGCACACCGTCGAGGGCGGCTCCCCCCGGCTCGAGGCGGCCGAGATCGACGCGATCGAGGGCTTCGTACGCCGCGGCGGCGGCCTCATCGTCCTCGCCGAGACCGAGCAGGACAAGTACGAGAACAACCTCAACGACCTTCTCGCCCGCTTCGGCGTCCGGGTCGAGAACGCCACCGTCCAGGACTACGAGCACCACCGCGACGCCCCGTCGTGGGTGATCGCCGACCTCGGCTCCGGGGAGCCCCGCGGACCCGACCTCCTCGCCCGCGTCGCCGCGGCCTGCTTCTACCGGGCCGGCACCCTCGATCTCTCCAACGGCGCCGCCGTTCTCGCTCGCACGCATCCCAGCGCCGAACCGCCCCGCGCCCCCCTCGCCGCGGCGCTCGAGCACGGGGACGGCCGCGTCGCCGTCCTTTCCGACTCCGACCTCTTCGGCGACGACTGCATCGGTGACCTCGACCACGCCGATCTCTGGCTCAACCTCGTCTACTGGGCCGCCGGCACCGCCTTCGCGGCGCCGCCCTCCGCGACCCCGTCCCCCGCCGCCGCCGACCCCCACTGGGACCGTCTCAAGGCCGCCGTCGCCGAGCTTCGCCTCACCCAGGAGGCCGACGGCTCGGTCGACCTCTCCCGCCATGACCGCGACCGCGTCGCCGCCTTCACCGAGCGGATCGCGACCGAGGTCGCCGCCCTCGCCCCCCGCTTCCCCCACCAGGACGCCTACTTCGAAGCCTTTCGCGCCGACCTCGCCGGCTGGGCCGACTCCGGGTTCGGCCCTCCGGACTTCCTCGCCTCCACCGACGTCTTCCGCCCCGAGCGCCACCGCGAGGACGGCATCGAGCACCTCGTCGTCTTCCCGATGTACAAGCAGAACGCCTCGCGCGACACCTGCTTCGAGGCCCTCATCCTCCGCACGGCGTGGCCGCCCTTCGTCGCCGAGCTCGAGTCAAGCGGCTACGACAACGCCAAGTTCGTGCCGGTCGAGCTCGTCGACAACACGGCCGGCTACGACTCCGAGTGCGCAGTCCTCTTCCCCGAGACCTTCGCCACTCGCGGGCGCCCGCCCGCCCACTTCGGCGCGATCTTCTGCGACCGCGAGGCCGAGCGCTTCCGCCGCGTCTGCGGAGCCGCCGCCGGCGTCCTTCGCCTCAATCTCCCGCCCGATGCCGCGGCCCTGCTCGTCTCGCGGTCCCTGTCCCGGGACGCCTTCATCGCCTGGGACCTGATCCACGACCGCACCCACATGCGCGGCGACCTCCCCTTCGACCCCTTCATGATCCGCCAGCGCAGTCCCTACTGGATGTACGCGCTCGAGGAGCTGCGCTGCGACCTCACCGCATTCGGCGAGGCGGTCTCCCTGGAGCGCTCCGGCTTCGCCTTCGCCCGGCACGTCCAGTACGCGATCCTCTTCGACCGCCTGTTCCGCTTCCCGATCACCGGCGACCGCGTCCGCAACTACGACGGCCTCGGTGGCCAGCTCCTGTTCGCCTACCTCCACCAGGAAGGCCACCTCCACTGGACCGACAATCGCCTGACGATCGACTGGGAGACCGTCGCCGACGGCGTCGGCGCCCTCCGCACCCGCGTCGCCGACCTGTATCACTCGGGCATCGACCGCTCCAAGCTCTCCCAGTGGATCGCCGCGCACGACCTCGTCGCCGAATACGTGCCGCCAGCCGAGTCCTCGCACTGGGCAACCGCGCGCCGCGACCTACCCGAGGTGGACGAGCCCAAGCAGCTCGTCGACCTGGTCCGCGACGACGAGTTCCCCCTCAGCCTCTTCTACACCCAGCTCAGACCGAAGCTGGCGCCGGCGCTCCGTCGTGGATCTGAGTAACCGCGTCATCGCGATCGCGGGCGCCGCGGGCGGCCTCGGGCCGGTCGTGGCCCGGCGCCTCGCCGACGCAGGCGCCAGCCTCGCCGGCACCGACCGCGACCAGGGCCGCCTCGACGCCCTCGGCGCCGATCTCGCGCTCGGCGAGGACCGCTGGGACGGCCGCGCGATCGACCTCCTCGACGAGGCCGCCGCCCGCGACTGGTGCGCCGCCCTCACCGACCGCTTCGGGCGCGTCGACGCCCTCCTCCACCTCGTCGGCGGCTGGCGTGGCGGAACCGCCCTGCACGAGGCCCCGCTCGAAGACTGGGACTTCCTCCATGGCCTCCTCGTCCGCACCGTCCAGCACACCACCCGCGCGTTCCACGACGCCCTCGTCTCCTCCGAGCACGGCCGCTTCGTCCTCGTCTCCGCCCAGCAAGCCCAGAGCCCCTCGAACGACAACGCCGCCTACGCCGCTGCGAAGGCCGCCGCCGAGGCCTGGACCCTCGCCCTCGCCGACGGGTTCGCCGAAAGCGGGGCGATCGCCAACATCGTCGTCGTCAACGCGATACTCACCCCCCAGATGCGCGCTGAGAGCCCCGACAAGCCCCTCCGCGCCTTCACCCCCGCCGAGCACATTGCCGAAGCGATCGCCTTCCTCTGCTCCGACGCCGGCTCGAGGATGAACGGCCAGCGGCTGCACCTGCACCAGTGAGCGGGCGCGGCTTCGCAAGCGACAACCACTCCGGCGTCCACCCCGAGGTCCTCGAGGCGATCGCCGCCGCCAACGACGCTCACGCCCCTGCCTACGGCGCCGACCGGTTCACCACGGCCCTCGCCAGCCGGTTCCGCGAGCACTTCGGTTCGGACGCCGTCGGCCTCCCCGTCTTCAACGGCAGCGGCGCCAACGTCGTCGCGATCGCAGCCGTCACTCGCCCCTGGCAGGCCGTCGCCTGCCCGGAGACCGCCCACCTCAACGTCGACGAGGCCGGCGCGCCGGAGAAGGTGGCCGGCGTCAAGCTCCTCCCGGTCACCACGCCCGACGGCAAGCTGACACCCGACCTCCTCGAGCGCGCGATCCCCTGGAGCCGGGTGGGCGACGAGCACTTCGCCCAGCCGCGCGTCATCTCAATCTCGAACTCCACCGAGCTCGGCACCGTCTACGACCCCGACGAGGTCGCCGCGCTCGCCGACTTCGCCCATCAGCGCGACCTCCTCCTCCACGTCGACGGCGCCCGCCTCGCCAACGCGGCCGTGGCCGCCGGCGCGTCACTCGGCGACCTCACGACCGGCGCCGGCGCCGACCTTCTCTCCTTCGGCGGCACCAAGAACGGCCTCCTGGCCGGAGAGGCGGTCGTCTTCCTCCGCCGCGGCCTCGGCGACGGCGCTGCATCGATCCGCAAGGGCGCCCTCCAGCTCGCGTCGAAGATGCGCTTCCTGAGCGCCCAGCTGGATGCCCTGCTCGGGCCGGGCGACCTCTGGCGCCGCAACGCCGCGCACGCGAACGAGATGGCCGCCCGCCTGGCCGACGCGATCACGGCGGTCGAAGGGGTCGAGCTCGCCCACCCGGCGCAGGCGAACGGCGTCTTCGCCCACCTCCCCGCCGCGGCGATCGAGCAGCTGGAGTTCGGCGAGGGCGGCGAGCGCGCCTTCTACGTCTGGGAGGAGGAGGCGGGCGTCGTCCGGCTCATGACGTCCTGGGACACGACGCCCGGGGACGTCGACGGATTCACCGAGCGCCTGCGGCGGGCTGCGGGCCGATAGCGCCCGCGCCGCGCCTCTCACTTCCGCCCTCCGGCTGGGAGCCCGACCGGCTCAGCCGCGCCAGGCCCCACGTCAGCAGGGCCAGCAGCGACAGCGCGATCGCGAGGACGACGAGCGGGGCGGCGGTCGTCAGCCATCCGGCGACGTCCTGCTCGCTCTCGCGCTGGAGGATCTCCTTGTCGGTCGTGAACTCGCGGGTGAAGCTAGGCCTGGCGGGAACGGCCGGCGCCGGGATGACCGGATCCTCGGGCAGGTAGATCGGGACGCCGGCGATGGTGTCGCCCTTGTGGAGGCGGAGGATCGACTTCCACTCGCCGTGCACCGGAATCGGCTCGGTCGTCCGCCACGTCCCGCCGCTCGCCTCCTCGAGCCGGTTGACGACCAGGCCGCCCCCCTGCCAGGCGGTCACCTGGAGCCAGCGGGCGTCGTCGGCGGTGTCCGGCGGGTCGAGCCGCACTTGCGCCTGGACCTCGCGGTCCGGCGGCGGGGTTGCCTCGGTCAGCTTCACCGAAGCGCTGATCTCGTCCGGCTCGCTGGTCGACAGCCCATAGCCGACGCCGATCGCGACGACAAGCAGCGCCACGGCGCCGAGCGGACGGACCATCGCCCGGCCCGGCAGCCGCGACTGGAGCGAGAGCGCGATCATCGCGCCGCAGATCGCGCCGGCGAGACCGGTCACCGTTGCGAGGATCGGCCCCTCGGGCAGCAGCGACTCGTTCCACGGCAGCGGCATGACGACGTGGGTCCAGACGTACTCGGCGGCGAACCCGACCGTCCCGACCAGGACCCCCGACACCGCCGCGAAGGCGAACGGCCGGCGGACCAGCAAGAGCGCCGTCAGCTCGACCAGAGCCGCCTCGGGCAGGTAGAGGGGCGTGACCGGCAGCGACTCGCCGAAGCCGAGGTAGATCAGAAGCGCGATCGCCCAGCGCATGGCGAGAAAGAAACCGACCGCGGCGAAGGCGCCACCGGGGCCGATCCAGAGGCGGGCGCAGACCAGCGCCATGGCGGCGGCGAGCGCGATCAGCATCGGCTGGAAGACCATCTGGAATTGCGGGACGCCGAAGTCGAACTCCGCCTGGAAGGTCGAGAGCCCGATCAGGAAGGCGCCCATGATCCCGACCCGCCGCAGACTCACCAGGAACCGCTGGCTGCCTTCCCGCTCGGCGCGCGGCTTTGCCCGCATCCCCTCGACCAGCAGGACCGCCTGTCCGACCAGCGTCAGCGACGCGCCCCCGATCAGCATCAGATGGGTCGGACCCCAGAGGGTCACGTCCTGCCCGAACAGGCGATGCCAGAGGTCGTCGAGGGGGAACCCGAGCAGCGCGAAGAACGCGCAGGCCGTGATCATCACGCCACCAACCGGGGCGTACCAGCCAGGGGCGATCTTGACCGCCGTCGGGCCGGGCTTCTCCTTCGGCAGTCCGATCGCGAGCCAGCCCGCCGCGAAGATCCCGAACAGGCCCGCCAGGATCAGGTAGTGGGCGGGGTTGGCCAGCGGCCCGGCGTCGCGCCCGACCCCGATGTGGAGGGCGATGTCCCAGTACATCCCGGTCAGGGCGACGATCAGCGAGATCCCGGAGACGATGTTCGGCAGGGCCGCCCAGGACGGCAGGCCCATGAGGCGCTCCGTCGCCGCGCCGGCCCGGCCCAGGTAAGGCACCCGGCCGCTGCGGTGGCCGAGGACGAGCCAGCCGAGCAGGCCGGACGCGACGATCGCCACCGCGTTGGCGATGATGATCTGGTCGAGCGCGGCCCCTCCGGCGGGCTCGCCCCTGGCGACCAAGGGGGAGGCGAGAGCCAAGACGTTCACACCGAAGAATATTACACGATTTGATGGCACATAGACCTGTGTACCATCCGTGCTCGTGAGCCAGGTCACGACCGACACGTTGACCATCGACGAGCTGGCCCGGCGCAGCGGGATGACGGTCCGCAACATCAGGGCCCACCAGTCCCGCGGCCTCCTCCAGCCGCCCGAGGTCCGCGGGCGCACCGGCTACTACAACGAAGACCACCTCGCCCGGATCGAGCTGATCCGCGACATGCAGGGAGAGGGCCTCAACCTGGAGGCGATCAGGCGCCTGCTCGAGGACGTCGGCGGCTCGAGCGCCGAGGTTCTCGGCTTCACTCGCACCCTCCGCGCTCCCTTCGAGGAGGAGGAGCCCCTCTATATAGACGGGGAGGAGCTGACCGCGCGCTGGACCCGCGGCGGCTCGCCGCCCCGGCCGGAGACCCTGGAGCGCGCGATCAGGCTCGGCTTCGTCCGCCCCCTGGATGACGATCGCTACGAGCTGGTCAGCCCGCTCCTCGGCGACGCCGCCGCCGAGCTCGCCGAGCTCGGCATCGACGCCGACCGGGCGCTCGACGTGCTCGAGAAGATCCAGCGCCACGCCCGCGGCGTCGCCCGGACCTTCGTCGAGCTCTTCCTCGACGAGGTCTGGGAGCCGTTCGAGCGGGCGGGCCGTCCCGAGCATGACTGGCCGAAGGTACGCGAGGCGCTGGAGCGGCTCCGTCCCCTCGCCTCCGAATCGCTCCTCGCGGTGTTCAACCTGGCGATGAGCGAGGCGACCGAGAAGGCCGCCCTCGAGACCCTCGCCGGTCAGTCCTCCCGGACGTAGGGGCTCTCGCCCAGGTCGGCCTCCTCCGCCGCGCCGGCGTCCGCCCCCGGGCCCATCCGGCCCGCCCGCAGCAGCGCGATCCAGACGAAGTCCAGCAGCCCTACCGCGACGGCGATGTAGCCGAGCGGCGTCACGAACAGACCGAGGAGCAGGCCGGTCAGGATCGCCAGCACCGCGCCGACCGTGAGCAGCGTCGCCAGCCGCTCCCGCTGCCCCCGCATCCCTTCCATGCCTAGCCCCCTTCGAACGCCGGTACAGTGACGCCGGCGCCCGGATAGCTCAGTTGGTAGAGCACTTCCATGGTAAGGAAGGGGTCACCGGTTCGAGTCCGGTTCCGGGCTTCTCTAGGCTGCCCGGCCGAGTGGACTTCTCCCTGACCGACGAGCAGCGCGACTTCGTCGCCGCGATCCGCGACTTCTGCCGCCGCGAGTGCGGGACCGCCGAGCAGCGCGACCTGCTGACCGACGGCTACCGCGAGCATCACAACTTCGACATCTACCGCCAGATGGCCGAGCTCGGCTGGCTCGGAGTGACGATCGACGAGCGCTACGGCGGCAGCGGCGGGACCATGCTCGACGCCTGCCTCTTCATGGAGGAGACCTCGCGCGGCCTGGCCCCGATCGGCGGCTACGCCACGACCCTGATCGTCGCCGGTGCCACGCAGCGCTTCGGCACCGACGAGCAAAAGGAGCGGATCCTCGGCGGCATCGCCGGCGGGTCGGTCGAGGCGATCGCGATGACCGAGCCGGAGGCCGGCTCCGACGTCGGCGCGCTGCAGACCGCGGCCGAGCGCGTCGACGGCGGCTTCGTCCTCAACGGCCAGAAGGTCTTCTGCTCCAACGCCCACATCTCCGACCACGTTCTCGTCGTCGCCCGGACCTCGAAGACCGAGGACAAGCACCAGGGTCTGACGATGATCTGGGTGCCGCGCGTCGCCGGAGGGATGGAGGTCAAGCCGATCCAGACGATGGGCGGGACCGAGACCAACTACCTCTACTTCACCGACTGCGAGGCGCCGGCCGAAGCCGTCCTCGGCGAGGTCGACCAGGCCTGGATGCAGCTCATGGCGGGGCTCAACGTCGAGCGGCTGATCCTCGCCGCGACCATGCTCGGGATCGCCCAGCGCGCGTTCGACGACGCCCTCGCCTACGTCAAGGAGCGGCGCCAGTTCGGCCGCCCGATCGGCTCCTTCCAGGCCCTCCAGCACCGCCTCGCTGACATGGCCACGGACCTCGAGGCGGCCCGCCTCATGACCCACTGGGTCGCCTCGATGACTGACGAGGACCCCGGCCGGATGCTCCCGCGCGAGGCGTCGATGGTGAAACTCTTCGTCACCGAGACGACCAAGCGCGTCGCGCTCGAGGGGATGCAGCTGATGGGCGGATACGGCTACTCGTCCGAATACGACATGGAGCGCCTGGTCCGCCAGGCGCTGGTCTCGACGATCTACGGCGGGACCTCCGAGATCCAGCGCAACATCATCGCCAAGACCCTCGGCCTCTAGGGGCGAAAAGCGGTCCGGCAGTCCGCCCCGGGACCGCTATCCTTCGGCCTTCCTCGCGCCTCGCGCCCGAGGTTTTCTTCTGTAACGGCGTCCGTACCTGAGGAGAAATGGCTCGCGGAGATGTCCGGATCGCGGTGACGCTCGCCTGCGAAGAGTGCAAGCGCCGCAACTACCAGACCAACAAGTCCCGGCGGAACTCGCCGGATCGGGTCGAGTTGCGCAAGTTCTGCCGCTGGTGCGGGCGCCACACGCCACACAAGGAGACGCGGTAGGCGCCGCGGCGCCGGCCCATGGCCAAGACGCGCGCACAGCGCAAGGCCGAGCGGCGAGCCCGCGAGGCGGCCGCCCAGCAGCAGCGGGGGCGGAGCCCGGACGCGAAGGCCCAGCACGACACGCAGGTCCCGGTCTCGGGCGAGGTCGCCGAGGTCGAGGCGGTCGAGGCCGGGATCGCGGCCGGCGCCGAGGAGGACGCGCTCGAGACCCCGGATGCCCCGCAGCCGAGCCGCGCGCAGCGACGGGCCGAGCAAAAGCGCCAGCGCGAAACCGAGCGGCAGAAGAAGGAAGACCAGCGGCGGCGCGAGCGCGAGCAGCTGGCCCGGCGCCAGAAGCAGGCCGCCGCGGAGCGCCAGCGCGGCGGGGTCATCGGCTTCTTCGCGTCATGCTGGGCGGAGCTGAAGAAAGTCCAGTGGCCGGACCGCGAGACCCTGGTCCAGGCCACCGCCGTGACGATCGCCTTCGTCGCGATCGTCGGGGCCTACCTCGGGGCGCTCGACGCGGTCTTCAATCAGCTCGTCAAGCTGATCATCTAGCCCCCGCCCGCGAAAGCAGAACGAGAGAGAGCCTTCAGATGTATCGCTGGTACGTGATCAACACCTACTCCGGACACGAGAACAAGGTCAAGCACAACCTCGAGCACCGGGTGCAGACGATGGGCCAGGACCGCAACGTGCGCCAGGTCGTCGTCCCCACCGAGCAGGTCTCCGAGCTCAAGGACGGCCAGAAGGTCCAGACCGAGAAGCGGACCATGCCCGGCTACGTCCTCGTCAACATGGATATGACCGACGAGGCCTGGGGCCTGGTCAAGAACACCCCCGGCGTCACCGGGTTCGTCGGGTCCCGCAACAAGCCGGTGCCGCTCTCCAAGCCCGAGGTCGACCGCCTGCTCCACCGCGAGACCGCCGAGCGGCCGCGGACCCAGGCGCAGTTCTCTATCGGCGAGTCGGTCAAGGTCATCTCCGGGCCGCTCTCCGACTTCTCCGGCGAGATCGCCGAGATCAACGAGGACGCCGCGAAGCTCAAGGTCCTGGTCTCGATCTTCGGTCGCGAGACGCCGGTCGAGGTCGGCTACGACCAAGTCAAAAAGGTCTGAGCCCGCACGCCCCGCTACCGTCTGGCGTCCGGCGTCTGGCGACCGGCGACCGGCAACCCAATGGCAAAGAAAGTCCTCACCCTCATCAAGCTCCAGATCCCCGCCGGCGCGGCCAACCCCGCGCCGCCGGTTGGGCCCGCGCTCGGTCAGCACGGGGTCAACATCATGGAGTTCTGCAAGGCGTTCAACGCCCAGACCCAGTCCGAGGGCGGGACGATCATCCCGGTCGAGATCACGGTCTACGAGGACCGCACCTTCGACTTCATCACGAAGACCCCGCCCGCCGCCGTCCTGATCCGCGAGGCGATCGGGATCGAGAAGGGGTCGGGCGAGCCCCACGTCAACAAGGTCGGGACGATCTCGATGGACCAGGTGCGCCAGATCGCCGAGCGCAAGATGCCCGACCTCAACGCGAACGACGTCGACGCAGCCTCGAAGATCATCGCCGGCACGGCCCGGTCGATGGGCGTCGACGTGAGGTAGGACGGAGCTCGAGATGGCACACGGCAAGCGCTACCGCCAGCAGTACGACAAGGTCCAGCGCGAACGGCAGTACCCGCCGGCCGAGGCGATCTCCCTGCTCAAGGAGACCGCGACCGCCAGCTTCGACGAGACCGTCGAGCTCCACATCCGGCTGGGCGTCAACGTCCGGCATGCCGACGAGCAGTTGCGCGGCACCCTCGCCCTCCCGCACGGGCTCGGCAAGGACGTCAGCGTCGCCGTCTTCGCGCAGGGCCAGAAGGCGCGCGACGCCGAGGCGGCGGGGGCCGACTTCGTCGGCGCCGAGGACCTCGCCAAGCGGGTGGAGGAGGGTTGGACCGAGTTCGACGTCGCGATCGCGACCCCGGACATGATGCCGACGGTCGGCCGGCTCGGCCGGGTCCTCGGGCCCCAGGGCAAGATGCCCAACCCGAAGGTCGGCACGGTGACCGACGACGTCGAGAAGGCGGTCAGCGAGTCGAAGGCGGGCAAGGTTGAGTACCGGACCGACCGCCAGGCCGTCGTCCACCTCGCGATCGGCAAGGCGAGCTTCGACGACCGCCGCCTGCTCGAGAACTACACGACGGTGATCGAGGAGATCGTGCGCGCCAAGCCGGCCGGCGCCAAGGGGCGCTACATCCTCTCGATCACCCTTACGAACACCATGGGCCCGGGCGTCCGCGTCGACACCACCAAGACGACCGACCGCGAGATCCTCGCCGGCCTTCCCGGCGCCGAACCGGCCGAAGAGCCCGAGCCCGCGGCGGCCTAGACCCCGTGCGGCGACGCGGCAGCCCCCTTCCGCTCGCCCTGCTCGTCACTCTCGCCTTCACCGTGCCTGCGGCCGCGGCGCCGATCCTGCCGACCGGCCTACCGCCATCCCTGCCCGACTTCAGCGGGCACCCCGCCAAGCCCCACCGGGTCGCGCCGGCACTCCCACCGCAGAACCCGTTCATGGCGCGGGACCCCAACAGCAACATCCACAGCGACACCTGGATGACCGACGCCTACCGGCGACGGGGCCCGCTCGGCCGCTCCTTGGTCGCGACCTCCGAGGGCAAGCCGCCGTCGCTGTGCGGGAGCCTGGCCTTCGACCGCCGGGGCCGGATCATCAGCGTCTGCCCGTCCCTGATCGCTCCGCCGCAGGCGCGGATCATCGACCCCGACACCCTGGAGACGGTCGCGACGTACGTCCTGCCCAACGCGCCGGACCCGCCAGGGACCAAGGCCTACCAGAACTTCAGCGGCGGCGGCTACTTCTTCCTCGACCAGCGCGACCGGATCTGGGTCCCGACCAAGACGGACCACATCTACGTCCTCGGCCAGTCGGCCGACGGGCAGAGCCTCTTCCTGCAGCGGGACTTCGACCTCACCGGAGTACTCGACCAGTCCACCGAGCGGATCACCTCGGCGCTACCCGACTTCGGGGGCCGCATCTGGTTCGTGACCAAGGCGAACGGCAAGGTCGGCACGCTGAACCGCCGCACCGGCAGCATCCGGACCATGCGGCTGGGCGAGGAGATCGAGAACTCGTTCGCGGTCGGGCGGGGAGGCGTCTACATCGTCTCCGACCGCCGCATGTACCGGTTCAAGGCGGGGCGGGGCGGCCGGCCCCGGATCGTCTGGCGGGCGGGCTACCCGGACTCCGGCGTCGTCAAGCCCGGTCAGGTCAACGCCGGGTCCGGCACGACGCCGACGCTGATGAACGGCGGATTCGTGGCGATCACCGACAACGCCGAGCCGATGAACGTGGTCGTCTACCGGAGGCGCCCGCGGCTGTCGCGAGGCCGACGCCGGGTCGTCTGCAAGGTGCCGGTGTTCGCGAAGAAGGCCAGCGCGACCGAGAACTCGCTGATCACCGCCGGGCGCTCGCTGATCGTCGAGAACAACTACGGCTACAAGGACCCGTTCGGCCCGCAGAGCGGCGCCGTCACCAGGCCCGGTTTCGCCCGGATCGAGGTCCGCCGGGGTGGCCGCGGCTGCCGCAAGGTCTGGACGAACCGGACCGCCCGCGCTCCAACCGTCGTTCCCAAGCTCTCGACCCGGACTGGCCTGGTCTACGCCTACACCCGCCCCCCCGACCCCAGCGGTGCTCAGGGCTACTACTGGACCGCGATCTCCTTCCGAACGGGCCGCACCGTCTGGCGCAAGTTCGCGGGCTCGGGCCTCTCGTTCAACAACAACTACGCCGGCCTGGCGCTGGGACCGGACGGCACCGCCTACCTCGGGGTGACCGGCGGGATGATCGCCCTTCGCGACGGCAGCTGACCGCACATCGTGCGCTAGCATCGTCGGTCCCCGAAGACCACCGGCGGGGCGATAGCCCGGAAGCCCGGTGCAGGCGAAGCCCGACGCCCCGCGCGTCCGTGCCCGCCTGTGAGCGGGTTTTCTTCTGCCGGGGCCCAGGACCAGAGCGAGACGGACAGGACTTGAAGCGAGAAGAGAAGGCAGCGGTCGTCGAGGACATCGCCGGCCAGATCGAGGGAGCCGAAGCGATCTTCGCGATCGACTACCGCGGCATCAGCGTTCCCCAGGCGGCCGAGCTCCGCGCCAACCTGCGCGAGAACGACGCCAGCTTCCGGGTGGTCAAGAACCGGCTCACCAGGCTCGCCGCCGAGAAGGCGGGCCGCGAGGAGCTCAAGGACCTGCTCGACGGACCGACCGCCCTCACCTTCGTCCGTGGCGACACCGCCCTGGCGGCCAAGGCGATCGTCAACTTCGACCGCGAGCACGAGGTGCTGAGTTTCAAAGGCGGGTTCATGGACGGGGTGACTCTCGACGAGGACCGCTTCGAGTCGATCGCCCGCCTGCCGGCCCGCGACGTCCTCCACGGCCAGCTGGCGGGGATGGTGGCCAGCCCCGTCACCGGCCTCGTCCGCGGTCTCAACGCGCTGATTTCCGGCCTCGCAATCCAGCTGAGCCAGATCGCCGAGCAGGGCCTCGTCACGGGCGAACCTCCCGAGGAGAGCCCGCCGGAAGCGGACGCGGAGCCGGCCGAGCCGGTAGATGCCGGCGATTCGGAGGAAGCCCCGGCCGAGGAAACGCCCGCAGAGGAGGCGCCGGTCGAGGCGGAGCCGACTGAGTCCGGGGCGGAGGCGGAGGCTCCGGCCGAGGGTGATCCTTCCCGGGCAGAAGGAGAGCCCGCGGGCGATGAGGGTGCAGAGACTTCTGACGATTCGAGCAACGAAGAGGAGTAATCGAGAATGGCTACGAGCACACAGGAATGGATCGACGAGCTGAAGAGCATCTCCGTGCTCGAGCTCTCCGAGCGGATCAAGGCGCTGGAGGAGGAGTTCGGCGTCTCGGCGACCGCGGTCGCCGCGGCCGCGCCGGCCGCTGCCGCGCCCGGCGCCGACGGTGACGGCGCCGCCGAGGAGGCCTCGACCGTCGACGTGGTCCTGACCGAGGTCGGGGGCCAGAAGGTCCCGGTGATCAAGGTCGTCCGCGCCGCCACCGGCCTCGGCCTCAAGGAGGCCAAGGCCCTGGTCGACGAGGCGCCGAAGGCCGTCAAGGAGGCCGTCGAGCGCGACGAGGCCGAGAGGCTCAAGTCCGACCTCGAGGAGGCCGGCGCGAGCGTCGACCTCAAGTAGGCCCCAGGCAGCGTCCAGGCACGACGGAAGCGGCTTGGACCCCGCTACACTCCCTGGCCCGACGCACGGCTGGGCCCGCTCGTGGGCCGGTCTAGCCGTGTGCTAGGTTTATACGTCGCGCGCCGTTGTGCCCCGCTGCCCGCATCTGCGCCGTTTCTCCGTCCCTCTGACCGTCTGAGGAGTCGCCGACTTTGGCACGTTCGAACGCTGCGCCTGCCACCCGTAGGAGCTTTTCCCGACTCACAAACCCCCAGGAAGTCCCACACCTCATCGATATCCAGCGCCGCTCCTTCGAGGCGCTGACCGACCCGCGGGCCGGACTCCTGCGGGAGACGATCGACGACATCTCGCCGATCGAGGACTACACGGGCAACCTGGCGATCGTCTTCGGCGACTTCAAGTTCGAGGAGCCGCCCAACACGATCGAGGAGTGCCGGGAGAAGGACATGACGTACTCGCGGCCGCTGACCGCGACCGTGGCGTTCCAGAACAA
>DATFPK010000073.1:0-6870 GCA_035264885.1 Solirubrobacterales bacterium | reverse complement strand
CTCCTCCTGGTCATGGGTCACGTAGATGCAAGTGATCCCGACCTGCGCCTGGATGGTCTTCAGCTCGACCTGCATCTGCTCGCGCAGCTTCAGGTCGAGAGCGCCAAGCGGTTCGTCGAGGAGCAGGACCTTGGGCTGGTTGACGATCGCGCGCGCCAGCGCGACGCGCTGCTGCTGGCCGCCGGAGAGCTGGTTCGGCTTGCGGGACTCGTAGCCGCTCAGGCGTACCGTCGCCAGCGCCTCCGACGCGCGCCGCCGCCGCTCCTCCCTATCGACTCCCTTGACCCTCAGGCCATAGGCGACGTTCTCCCCGACCGACATGTGCGGAAAGAGCGCGTAGTCCTGGAAGACTGTGTTGACCTCGCGGTCGTAAGGAGGGAGCCCGGAGACGTCGTTGCCGCCGAGCTCGACCCGGCCGGTGTCCGGCTCCTCGAAGCCGGCGATCATTCGCAGCGTGGTCGTCTTGCCCGAGCCCGAAGGCCCGAGCAGGGTGAAGAACTCGCCGGCCTTGACCTCGAGGTCGAGCGAGGCGACCGCCACGACGTCCCCGTACCGCTTGCTGACCCCGATCAGGCGTACGTCCGCGGGGTCCGCGCCCTCGATGGGGCCGGCATCACTGCTCGTTGCCTGGGTCGAGGCTACCGCGGTCACCTTCTCCTGAGCCGATCAGCGGGACGAATGTGCGCACCGTACAACGCGAGCCGGTGGCGCCGTAGGTATATCCCAGGCTCGCCCTGCCTCGCCAGGCCGGGTTGGACAAAGTTGGCTGGATGCCTTGGACATCCAGCCTTCTACGTTCGGGAGTGGGGCTAGTAGCCGGGGTAGTACTTGCCGGTGAAGCCGACCGGCTTGCGCTTCTTCTTCCGCCAGCGCGGGCCCGAGCCCTGGTTCCAGCGGTCGCCGCCCGACGAGGTGTCGAAGCGCTTGCCGGCGATCACCATGTAGACGTGACCCGCGTTACCGTAGACGGTGATCCACCGGCCCTTGCCGAGGGCGCCCCAGCTCGAGGCGAATCCGCCTGACGTCATCGGGCTCGACAGCAGCCCGGCGGCGTGCAGCACATAGCTGACGGCACCCGAGCAGTCGTAACCCGAGTCGTAGAAGGTCCTGTGACCGCCGCCCCAGCGATAGGGGTAGGTGTGGATCGCGTTCGCGGCCGCGATCGCCTGCTGGATCGCCGGCGGCGCGTCGGCAGGTGCTACGGCGGTGCCGTCCTTGCGGATCTTCGCCTTGCCGGGGGGTCCGAGGGGGGCAGGCGACGGCGTGGTCGTCGAGGTGGTGGTGCTGCCCGGTGTTCCCGTCCCGCCGGTCTCGGCGGCCGCCGGCACGGCCACGGACAGCAGGAGCAGCGTGGTGATCCCCGCCACTGCGAGGCGACGCTTAGGACTAAGGGTGTCTCGCATCACACAGTTCTCCTTTGCAGGCCTGCGGGGTTAGCTGTCGGGCTAGCGCTCTAGGAGCCTGCGCCCCCACTCGTGCTTCCGGTGGGTTCGCCCCTGAAACTGGTTCCCCCGCTCCCACCACCCGGTAGTGATGAGACTCGGCGTAACTGGCGCGGGACCTTACCAAACGTGAATGAACACTTGCAATCGACAACCCACCGTTAGTGATTACTCGCACGATCTTGGGATTCGACGGCTACGGAGCGCTCCCTGCCGGTGCGGGAAAGGCAACGCCGCGCCCCCCGGGGAGGATCAGGGGGCGCGGCGCACTAGGGGAGGAGAGGTGGCCTCAGGTGGCCGCCTTCGCGGCGGCTAGAGACCGGGGTAGTAACGAGCGGCGTAGCCGGCCCCGTTACGCATGTTGTATCGCCAGCGGGGACCCGAGCCCTGATTCAGGGACTCGCCGGTCGCCGAGGTGTCGAACCGCAGGCCCGCCACCGTCATCCAGGCGTGCGAGCGGTTGGCGTAGACGGTGATCCAGGAGCCGACGCCCGGAGCGCCCCAGGCCATCAGCGGCCCGGACGCGAGCGGGCTGCGCAGCACTCCCGCGGCGTGAAGCAGGTAGCTCACCGCGCCGGAGCAGTCGTAGCCCCTCGACTTGAAGCGCCGGTGCCCGCCGCCCCAGATGTAGGGCCGCGTGTGGATCCGGTTGCCCGCCTTGATCGCCTTGCGCACCTGACGGGGTGCGTTGGCCGGGGGCAGCGCGGTGCCATCCGACTGGATCTGTGCCGTCCCGCCTGGGGCGGTTGGAGTTGTGCTGGTCGTGGTGCTGCCAGGAGCTGCGGCCCCGCCCGTCTGAGCCATCGCCGGGACGGCGGCCATGAGCGAGGCGACCAGCAGCAGCCCTGCCAGAGCCAGTTTCCTGGTGCCGGTGAGAGTGTGTGACCGCAAACCGTTCTCCTTCGTCGGCCTACGGGGTTAGCTGACGGGCTGGCGCTAAAGGAGCTCGCGCTTCCACTCTCGGTGGATTCGCCCCAACTGCTTTGGTTCCCCCGCTCTCGCCCCACCCTGGCGGAGACGAGATTCGGCGTTTGTTGCGCGCGGAACCCTAGCACGAGTTCCGGCCGTGTGAACGAGTGCTCACAAACCCGCGTAGTGACGGACGGCGAAGCCGGCTCCGCTCCGCAGCGTGTAGCGCCAGCGCGGCCCGCGGCCCTGGTCGACCCACTCGCCGCGCGGCGAGGTGTCGAAGCGCAACCCTGCGACGTATAGATAGGTGTGGACCCGGTTGGCGAACACCGTGATCCACGTGCCGTAGCCCGGCGTCCCCCACGACGCGAGCTGGCCGGAGACGAGCGGAAAGCTGAGCAGGCGAGCGGCGTGCAGCACGTAGCTGACGGCCCCGGAGCAGTCGTAGCCCTTCGCCTTGAAGCTGCGATGCCCGCCGCCCCAGATGTAGGTCCTGCGATGGATCTTGTTCGCGGCCTTGATCGCGCGCGCCACCGCGTAGGGCGCGCCCGGCGGGACGGTCGCCTTACCGCCCGGCAGGATCGTCGCCACGTTCGCCGGCAGTGCCGGCTCGCCGACCGGCGCGCCGGGGGCCGGGGCGGTGGTGGTCGTCCCGTCCGTCTGTCCGACCGCCGGAGCGGCGGCGATCAGCGAGCCCGCCAGCACCACGGCAGCGAGCAAAAGCCTTCCCTTCCCTCTAACGCGAGACAGCAGCTTGATCCCTCCTCCGATTCCGCCTATCCAGGTGGAAGTCGGCTCCTCCTGCGCGGGACCTTAACCGAGTTGGACGGATTTGTGAGCGCGCGCTCACAAATAGGGGTTGGGATAGGTTGGGGGCGTGGAACTCGAGGAGAAGCGGCTCCTCCTCAGCGGCGCCACCGGGGGCCTCGGCCGCGCCATCGCCCAGGCGCTCGCCGCGGGCGGCGCTCGCCTGGTGCTGAGCTCGCGGCGTGGGGAGGAGCTCGAGGCGCTGGCGACCTCTCTGCCGGGCGGCGCGGAGCGGCACCAGGTGCTGGTCGCCGATCTCGCCGAGGCCGGCGCGGCGGAGCGGCTCGTCACCGACGCCGGTCAGTTGGACGGGCTGGTCGCCAACGCCGCGCTCCCCGCCACCGGCCGGCTCGAGAGCTTCAGCTCCGATCAGGTGCAGCGGGCCATTCGCGTCAACTTCGAGTCGCCGATCCTGATGGCTCACGCCCTGGCGCCGAAGCTGGCCGACCAGGGAGAGGGACACCTGGTCTTCATCGCCTCCCTGGCAGGAAAGATCGGATCGCCCCGGTCCTCCCTCTATAACGCGACGAAGTTCGGCCTGCGCGGCTTCGCTTTTGGCCTGCGGGAGGACCTCCATCCGAGCGGGGTCGGGGTCTCGATCGTCTCGCCCGGCTTCGTTCGCGAGGCCGGGATGTTCCACGACGCCGGCTCCAAGCCGCCGCCGGGACTGGGAACGACGACGCCGGCGAAGGTCGCGACGGCCGTCGTCGAAGCGATCCGGCGGGACCGCAACGAGATCACGGTGGCCCCGCTGCGCCAGCGCGTGCTCGCCGAGTTCGGCTACCGCCACCCCGAGTTCGCGGCCCGGGTGCAGCGCCGCGGCGGGGCGGATCGGATCGCGGCGGAGCTCGCGGCCGGCCAGTCGGACAAGCGTTAGGATCCTGCGCGCGTCAGGGAAGGCGCCGGTGCGACGAGGGACGCGCCGACATTGAGAGGACAGGAGAGGTGATGCGGAAGCTCGTACTCGTTTCGGCCATCCTCGGCTCGCTGCTCGCGGCATCCAGCGCGCAGGCCGCGATCACCGACGTGTTCGGCGGCGCCGTGACGTGCAGCGTCGCGGGCGACGGGGTGCGGGAGTGCGGGACCGGATCGAGCGCCAACGACACCGTCCGCAGCACCGCCCCGACCTGGGACGGCACCCCGATCGACGTCAACGTCGCCTTCCCGGACGCCTCGGAGGGCGACGGGCCCTTCCCCCTGATCATCTGGGGCCACGGCTACGGGGGCGAGAAGGTCGACTTCGCCAGCATGCGGCGGTTCACGGACCGCGGCTACGCCGTCTTCAGCATGACCGACCGCGGCTTCCACCAGTCCTGCGGCAAGGCCAACGCGATCATCGCCGCCGCCGGCGCCTGCGATCGGGCCGGATGGATCCACCTGATGGACGACCGCTTCGAGGTGCGCGACGCCCAGTTCCTCACCGGCCAGCTCGCCGACGAGGGGCGGGTCGATGGCGGGCGGATCGGGGCGATCGGCAACTCCTACGGCGGCGGCCTGTCGCTCCAGCTCGCCACCCTCAAGGACCGCGTGATGATGCGGGACGGCAGCCTCGTTGCCTGGACCAGCCCGAGCGAGGGCATCCCGATGCGGATCGCCGCCGCGGCGCCCGACGTCCCCTGGAGCGACCTCGCCTACGCGCTGACGCCGAACGGCGGCACCCTGGACTACGTCGCCGACTCCCCCTACACGGGCAGGGTCGGAGTGATGAAGCAGTCGTTCCAGAACGGTCTCTACGTCTCCGGAGCGAGCGCGGGGCTCTACTGCGCCGAGCCGCCCTACCCGCCCCCGTGCACCGACTTCGACTCCGACGTGACCGCCTGGAAGGCGCGGCTGGACGCCGGCGAGCCCTATGACGGCGATTCGACCATCGCCTCAGTGCTCGCGGAGATCGAGGCGCATCACTCTGCGTACTACATCGACCACTCCGAGCCGCCCGCGCCCCTGATGATCTCGAACGGCTTCACGGACGACCTCTTCCCGGCCGACGAGGCGATTCGCTACTACAACCGGATCCGCTCCCAGCATCCGGGTGCCCCGATCTCGATGCTGTTCGGCGACTTCGGGCACATGCGGGCGGTGAACAAGCCCGATGACCGGGAGGCCCGGAACGACGCTCAGGATGCGTGGCTGGACTTCTACGTCAAGGGCGCGGGGACGCAGCCCTTCCAGGGAGTCACGACGTTCGCGCTCACCTGCCCGACTAGCGATCCCTCCGGCGGCCCGTTCAAGGCGGGCAGCTGGGCCGGCCTCCAGCAGGGCGTGGTGCGCCTCCGCGACCCCGGGATCAAGACGATCTCCGCCAATGGCGGATCCGCCACCGTCGACACCCAGTTCGACCCGATCCTCGGGGGTGGCGCCTGCGCGGCGCCACCCGCGGACGACCTCTCCGGCGTCGCCACCTACCGGCTGCCCCCGGCCGCCGGCGGTGGCTTCACGCTGATGGGGTCGCCGACGGTGATCGCCACGATCTCCTCTCCGGCGGCGAACTCCGAGATCGCCGCCAGGCTCCTCGACGTCGACCCGGACGGGACGGAGACCCTGGTCGCGCGCCAGCTCTTCCGGCCGCTCGTCCGGAGGACGCGCCAGGTCTTCCAGCTCCACCCGAGCGGCCACCTGTTCGCGCCGGGGCACGTCGCCAAGCTCGAGCTGCTGCCGCGCGACGCCGGCGGCACCCCGCTCAGCAATTACGGCCGCCCGGCGAATGGCCAGGGAGACATCGAGATCTCGAACCTGGACCTGCGTCTGCCGGTGCTCGAGGGGCCCGGCGCCGCCGCCGGCCAGGTCGGGGCAGCCCCGCCGCTCCCGCTGCCCTGCGGCCAGGCGATCGCCCCGCAGTTCTCGTCGAGCTCCTACGTCCGCGCCACGCTCGGCGCGGGCAGGATCCGCGCGAAGGGAAAGAAAGCCCGGGTACCGGTCGACTCGGCGCCGGGAGCGAACGCCTGCCGCGTCAAGGTCGAGCTCCTCGGTGCACACGGCAGGAAGCACAAGAAGAAGAAGGGCCATGCCACGAAGAAGCACAAGAAGAAGCGGCCGCGCCGCCTCGGGCGGGGCACGGCCACGATCGCGGGCGGCGAGAGCGGCGTCGTCAAGGTCAAGCTGTCCCGGACGGGCCGCCGGGCCTTCCGGCTCGGCCTTCCGATCCGCGTGCGCGTCGTCACCTTGGATCCCGCCGGCAACACCGCCGAGGTGACCAAGGTGAAGCTCGCCGCCAAGAAGCACGGCAAGCACAAGAAGCACAAGCGCTGACACCGGACCGGTCCTCCGCCCGGGTCTAGCCGGCGAGAGGCCGGGAATAGACTGAGGTGGTGAGCGCGAAGGACAGCTTCGAAGCGCAGGCGACCCTGGAAGTCGGCGGCCGCGAGTTCGAGATCCACCGGCTCGACGCCCTGCAGGAGCGCTTCGACGTCGCCCGTTTGCCGTACTCGCTCAAGGTGCTGCTCGAGAATGCGCTCCGGCTGGAGGACGGCACGTCGGTCACCTCAGAGGACGTCGAGGCGATCGCGACCTGGGATGCGAAGGCCGAGCCCTCGATCGAGATCCCCTTCCAGCCCGCGCGGGTCCTGATGCAGGACTTCACGGGCGTCCCCGCCGTCGTCGACCTGGCGGCGATGCGCGATGCGATGGAGGACCTCGGAGGCGACCCCAGCGCCATCAACCCGCAGGTCGATGTCGATCTGATCATCGACCACTCCGTCCAGGTGGACGCCTTCGG
>DATFPK010000072.1:0-10746 GCA_035264885.1 Solirubrobacterales bacterium | reverse complement strand
GGCCGTGGCCGCCCACATGCGGGCCCGGGGCTACGCGCGCGAGGACACGATCGGCGTCGGCGACTCGGTCGAGGACCTGGAGGTGGCCGCGGTCGTCGGCCAGTTCTTCGTCGTCGCCAACGGACCGGCTCGCGACCCGGGGCTGCGGGCTGCGATCGGCGGCCGCGAGAACGTCACTGTGACCGAGGGACAGATGGGCGACGGCTTCTACGAGGCCGTCGTCTCGTCGCTGATGCGGCGCTAGCCCTCGGCCTTGACAGGTGCCGGAACCTTGCCGCCGGCCGGCCCCGTGGGCAACGCCGGCGGCGCGGTCGTTTCGCCACCGGGAGCCGAAGTGCCGGCGGGCAGGGAGCCGCCCTTGCTGGAGGTGGACGTCTTGCCCCCGTCGCCGGAGGTCGAGCCGGCTCCCGACGAAACGGTCACCGGCCCGGGCTCCGCGGCGCTGCCCTTGACCGAGTCGGGGGCGGCCGTGTCCTTGCCGGACTCGGCGGAACCCTTGCCGGCGGCCTCGTCCTTGCCTTCGGTCGGCGCCGGGTCGGCGCCCGGGTCAGCCGGCTCCGGACCGGTCTGCTCGCCGCCGCCGGTGGTCGAGGGGTCATGCGAGCCGGGTGGCTCGTTCCCAGGGGGCGGCGACGCCGGGTAGTCGACGCCCGGCTGCGAGCCGAAACCGAGTGCGGTCAGCGGCACGCCGAGGAGCGGGGCGAGGCAGTTCACGCCGTCGCAGGAGACGGGCCAGAGCGACGCCGGGGCGAGGCCGATTGGAGTGAGACCGCCCGACCCGGCCGGGGTCCGCGGTCCGGCGGCCGGGGGCGACGGAACCGCGGCAGGCTGCGAGTCGCCGAGCAGGCCGCTGCGCGCCAGGGCTGACCCCCCGACCCCGCAGGCGAGGATCATCAGCAGAGCGACGAGCCGGCCCGAACGCCTGGTGCGATGGCGGCGCCGCGCAACCACCCGCGTCTCTGCGGCGAGCGCCGCCAGGCCGCCGACGACGCGCGGGTCGAACTGGGTGCCCGCGTGGGCCTGCACCTCGCGCAGCGCCGCCCCCGCGGAGCGGCCGGGCCGGTAGGAACGGTCGCTCCGGATCGCGTGGAAGGCGTCTGCGCAGAAGACGATCCGGCTGCCGAGCGGAATCTCCTCGCCGGCGAGCCCGTCGGGGTATCCGCGCCCGTCCCAGCGCTCGTGGGAGTGGCGAACCAGCCCGGCTACGCTCGCCAGCTCCGGCACCGCCGCGACGATGCCCTCGCCGAGCACCGTGTGACGGCGAACGACGGTCCACTCGTCATCGTCGAGCGAGGCCCGCTTCTCGAGGATGGCCGGCGGCATCGCGAGCTTGCCGATGTCGTGCAGGCGCGCGGCCGCGATCACGTTCTCGCGCTCGTCGCCCTCGATCCCGAGGTGGCGGCAGATCCCCTCGGCGATCACGTCGACGTCATCGGAGTGCGCAGCGGTGTCGGCGCTGCCTGCGGCGAGGGTGGCGCAGGCGACCTCGGTCGCGGCGCGGCGGACGGCGAGCTGGTCGGGGAGGGCAGCGGCGGGGATGGCGTCGGGCACCCCTGCGCTGGCGCTCCTCACTGCCACGCGCGAAGGATCGGGGACCCCGCCGGCATTTTCAATCCCAAAACTTGGGCTGTTCGCTAGCGCCGCGGAGCGGCCGATCCGCCGCGGGCCGCGCGCAGGAGCCGGTCGACGAGGCCAGGCGCGACGCCGTTCAGGCCCAGCACCCGGACCGACTGCGGCACGTGGACCTCGCGGCGGTCGTCCTCCACGGCGGCCAGGATCGCCTCCGCGACCCGGTCGGCCGGCAAAGCGTTGGCGGAATCGCGCCAATCGGGCATCCGCTCGCTCTGGTGGTCGTGGAGGTGCGTCTCGATCTCGCCGGGCAGGACCGCCGACACCGAAACGCCGGTGCCGGAGAGCTCGTGGCGCAGCGCCTCGGCGAAGCCGCGGCCGGCCGCCTTCGTCGCCCCGTACACCGCGCCCCACGGAAACGCGCGCAGCCCCGCGCCGGAGGACACGACGACGACGTGCCCGCTCGCCTGCCCGAGCAGATGTGGAAGCGCCGCGGCGACGGTGTAGATGGTGCCGAGCACGTTCACCGCGACCATCTGCTCGGCCTGCTCGACCGGCTGGTCGGCGAACGGGCCGTAGTGGGCGATGCCGGCGTTCGCGACGACGAGGTCGAGGCCGCCTGCCTCGGCCCGGAAGCCGTCGACCGCGCCACGCAGGGACTCGAGCTCGGTCACGTCGGCGGCCACGGCGACCGCGCCGGGTACGCGGGCGGCGTGCTCCTCGAGCTCCTCGCCCGAGCGGGCGAGGAGCCCGACCGTGGCGCTTCGCTCTGCGAGCGCCTCCGCGGTCGCCAGGCCGATGCCCCGCGAGGCCCCGGTCACCAGCGCCTTCGTCTCCGCGCCGATCTTCACCCCTGGATCCTCTCATTAGTATCGGGACGGCCCACCCCGAAAGGAGCCGAGCTTGGCGCAGGAGCACGCGACCGTCGCCGAGGAGGAGTACCTCCAGATCATGTACTGGCTGCTCGAGGCCGGGCTGCCGATCACCGGCGCCAACATCGCCCGGGCGATGCAGCTCTCGGCCCCGACCGTGCACGAGATGCTCGGGCGGCTGGAACAGGACGGCTACGTCGCCAGGGACGACGACCGCTCGGTGACGTTCACCGAGGAGGGCCGGCGCCACGCCGAGGAGATCGTCCGCCGCCATCGGCTGATCGAGCGTTTCCTCACCGACGTTCTCGGGATCCCCTGGGACGAGGTCCACGAGGAGGCGGAGCGGCTAGAGCATGCGATGTCGCCCGTGCTCGAGGAGCGGATGCTGGCCGCGATCGGGGACGCGAAGACCTGCCCCCACGGCCATCCGATCACCGAGGGCGCCCGCGAGCGGGGCGCGCTCCTGGCCGACGTCGAGGCCGGGGCCGCGGTGCATGTGCTGCGGTTCGAGAACGAGGCCGAGGAGCTTCTCCACTACCTGAAGCAGACCGGCCTCCGTCCGGAGCTCGACGGGGAGGTCGAGACGAGCGACGACGACTCCGTGGTCGTCGTGTCTCCGGAGGGGCGCCACGAGGTCACGCGCAGCGTCGCCGAGACGGTCTCGGTCCGGGCCGACCCGGCGCCCCCGCCGCGGGCGCCGCTGCCCGAGGCGCTCCAGGTCTCAAGCGACCGCTACGGACGCTAGCCCGTCCGCGGGGCCACCCGGGCGACGGCCGGCGAGGGCGCAAGCGTCCAGTGTGTCTGACCTGGGGTCAGGCGGGGGAGCCGGCGCGCAGGCCCTCGAGGGCCTTCCCGATGCGGGAGACCCCCTCCGGGATGCGGTCGGACGGCACGCTCGCGAACGAGAACCGCAGGCTGCTCTGACCGCCCTCGAGCATGAAGTCGGGGCCGGCGATGAACGCCACCCCCTCCTCCTTGGCGGCGCCGAGCAGGGCGACCGTGTCGACGTCCTCGGGCAGATCCACCCAGAGGAAATAGCCCCCGCCCGGGATACCGAACCGGGCGTCGGGCAGCGTCTCGCGCAGGCTCTCGACCAGGGCGTCACGCCGATCCCGCAGAGCGCCGTTGACGAACTCGATGTTGCGCTCGAGGACGCCGGACCGGCAGAGCTCGAGGACGATCGACTCCGCCAGCATGTTCGGTGAGATGTAGTTCTCGTTGCCGCGCTTGGCGAGCGCCGCGATCTCCGCCGCCGGACCGGCGAGGTAGCCGACCCGGACGCCGGGGCTGACCGTCTTCGAGAACGAGGAGGCGTGGATCACCCGGTCGGCCCCGTCCAGCGACAGCATGGTCGGCTGGTCGCCCGGCTCAAACGAGATCAGCCGGTACGGGTCGTCCTCGAAAAGCCAGAATCCGTGCTCGCCGGCAAGCTCGACCAGGCGCCGGCGCTTCGCCTCGGAGAGGGTGCAGCCGGCGGGGTTGTGGAAGTTGGGGATGACGTGGGCCAGCTTGACCGGCCCCTCCGAGAGGGCCGCCTCGAACGCCGCCAGGTCGACGCCGTCGGCCTCGAGCGGTACGGGGACGAACTCGACTCCGGCCTGGCGAAGGAGGAGCAGCGTGCGGTCGTAGGACGGCTGCTCGACGATCACCCGGTCGCCCGGCCCGACGAGGTGGCGGAAGAGCAGCGCCGCGGCGTCCATCGAGCCGTTGGTGACCATGACGCGGTCGCTCTCGATCCCGTGCAGCTCCTCGGCGATCCAGGCCCGGAGGCCGGGATGGCCGGCGCCGGTCCCGTAGGAGAGCGCGCGCTCCCAGTCGGTGTCGAGGGCCCGCGCCGCCGCCTCGCGGACGGGGGCGGCGGGAAGCAGGTCGGCGCTGGGCGCGCCACGGGCGAAGCTGATCATCTCGGCGGCCATGTCGGCGAGCCTAGCAACGGCTATTCGAGGCCCCGGATCCGCCTCCCCTCCCTGATCAGCGCGCCTTTCCCAGCGCCCGCGGGGACGGTCGGCGAATGGCTGGCCAGCGCTCCCCGCGGGTGCCTCGCCCACGACATCGCGATCCGGACCGGCTCACGCAGCCGGAAGCCCCGCTCCGCGGAGATCCTCCGGGCCAGCTCACGCTGCTCGCCGCACGGGCGCTGCCGGTAGACGCCCGGGCGCATCACGGCGGGCAGCTTGAACGCCGTCAGGGCCCAGGAGCACGCGAACGACATGCCCCGCGCGAGCGCCCGCTCCATGAACTCGACGTCCGGCCCGGCCTCCGTCTCGCGATAGTCGCGCCAGCCGCCGATCTCCTCGCTCATCGACCTGCGGTGGAGGACCGAGCTCGGCGGAAGGTGTCCGCCCGCGTAGCCGCCGCGCGGCGTGGTGCCGGCAAGCCCTCGCAACCCGGTTCCCGGCGGCCCGATGATCTCGCACAGGGAGAACGCGACGTCGGCGCCGCTGCGGCGTGTCGTCGCCACCAGACGCTGGATGTGGTCGGGGGACCAGAGGTCGTCATGCCCGAGATACGCCACGAACTCACCGCGGGCGAGGGCGATCCCGTCATTGTTCGGCATCGACTGGCTGCCCGAGTTGACCTCCCGGTTGTGCCAGCGGACCCGGGGGTCGCCGAAGGAGCGGACGACCTCCTCCGAATCGTCGGTGCAGGCGTCGCCGACGACGACCATCTCCCAACGGGGATAGGACTGCCCGCGTACCGAGTCGATCGCGTAGCGCAGCACCGAGGACCAGTTGTAGGTCGCGGTGACGACGCTGACGAGCGGCGGGTCGGCGACGGCCGGCGCCGGGCGGGCCGCGTTCAAACCGGCCCGCGCGAGGGCGGCGGCGCGCCGCGCGTCGCTAATCGAAGCGGTAGGGGATCCGCTCGGTGTCGAGCGGGAGGCGCGTCTTGTCCGGGCTCTCATAGTCGTAGGCACGGGTCGGGTGGTTGACCATCAGCGTGTCCTCGATGCCGATGTTCTGCACGGCGTGCCAGACGCCCCGCGGGATCCGCAGCAGGCTGCGGTGATGCGCGTCGAAGTAGAGCTCGTTGAGCCGGCCGTTGGTCGGCGAGGCCTCGCGATCGTCGAACAGCACCCACTTGAAGCTCCCCCTGGAGAGGAAGAGCCGGTCGTCGTAGGTCGCGTGGCGGATCCAGCCCTTGACGGCGCCCGGCCTGATCGTCACCTGGTAGGTGTAGGCGAGCGGCTCCTCGGTGAACCCCCAGCGTGGGTCGAACATCACGCAGACCGTCCCGCGATCGTCCGGGATCGTCCGCGCCTCGCGGACCAGCACGCCGTCGATCAGGTCGCGGATCGGGCCGCCATCCGGCGTCGCGATCTGGCTGTCCGGCGTCGCGACGTCGCCACGGCCGGCCTGCCGGAACTCGGGGGCAGCTCCACTCCAATCGGCATCGGTGTCGGATCGCCTGCTCGTCACCGCCCTCAACCTAGCGAGCGCGTAGAGCAGCGCGCCATTCCGACCGGGAGCGGATCAGGCTCGGGTGCGGAGGGTCTCGACTGCGATCCGAGCGGTCTCGGTCGGGTTCGTCCCCACCTGGACGCCGCGGGCCTCCAGCGCCGCCTTCTTCGCCTCGGCGGTGCCGGAGGAGCCGGAGATGATCGCGCCGGCGTGGCCCATCTGCTTGCCGGGCGGGGCCGTGAACCCGGCGATGTATGCGACCACGGGCTTGGCGATCCGTTCGGCGATGAAGTCGGCGGCCCGCTCCTCGGCGTCGCCGCCGATCTCTCCGACCATGACGATCAGGTCGGTCTCGGGATCCTCTTCGTAGAGAGTGAGGACGTCGATGAAGTCCGAACCGACGATCGGGTCGCCGCCGATCCCGACGATGCTCGAGTTGCCCTCACCGGCCTGCTTGATCTCGTTGCCGATCTGGTAGGTCAGGGTCCCGGATTTGGAGACCACGCCGATCCTGCCGGGGTCGAAGAACTGGGCCGGGATGATCCCGACGTTCGCCTTGCCCGGCGAGAGGACGCCGGGGCAGTTCGGCCCGATCAGGCGGGTCCCGGCCTCGCGCGCCTTCCAATACGTCTTCAGCATGTCGAGACCCGGGATGCCCTCGGTGATCGCGATGACGGTGCCGATGCCGGCGTCGAGCGCCTCGTCTATCGAGGCAGCGGCGAAGCGGGCGGGGACGAAGACCATCGAGGTGTTGGCGCCGGTCTCGGCGACGGCGTCGGCGATCGAGTCGAAGACCGGAACGCCGTCGACGTCCTGGCCGCCCTTGCCGGGAGTGACGCCGGCGACGAGGTCGGTCCCGTAGTCACGATTGCGCAGGCCGTGGAACGAGCCCTCCCGGCCGGTCAGCCCGCTGACCACCAGCTTGGTCTCCTCGCCGACGACGATCGACATTACGCGAGCTCGACGACCCGCTCGGCGGCGCCGAGCATGGTCTTCTCCTGGTGGAGGTTCGGGAGGTCGGCCTCGGCCAGGATCGCCAACCCCTCCTCGGAGTTGGTTCCGTCGAGGCGGACGACGAGCGGAACAGTCAGCTCAACGCGGTTCGAGGCCTCGACGATCCCCTTGGCGATCTCGTCGCAGCGGGTGATGCCGCCGAAGATGTTGAAGAGGATCGCGCCGACGTTCGGGTCCGACGTGATCACCTCGAGGGCATCGACGATGACCTCGGCCTTCGAGCCGCCGCCCGCGTCAAGGAAGTTGGCCGGCTTGCCGCCCGCCTGGGCGACCACGTCGAGGGTCGACATGCAGAGGCCGGCGCCGTTGGCGAGGATCCCGATGTTGCCGTCGAGGCGGACGTAGGTGAGCCCCTTCTCCTTCGCCTGCGCCTCGAGCGGGTCCTCGGCGGAGAGGTCCTTGAGGCCGGCGAGGTCCTCGTGCCGGAACAGGGAGTTGTTGTCGATCGTCGCCTTCGCGTCGAGGGCCACCACCCGCCGGTCCTCGGTGACTATCAGCGGGTTGACCTCGATCAGGGTCGCGTCCTCGGCCCAGGCGACGTCGTGCAGCCTGACCAGCATGTCGGCCACGCCCTCCTGCACGTCCTCGTCGATCTTCGCCTCGGCGGCGATCTCCGCGGCGACGTCCTTGCCGAGGCTCGCGCGTGGGTCGAGATGCCGGCGGACCAGGGCCGACGGGTCCTTCTCGGCCATCTCCTCGACGTCCATCCCGCCCATCCGCGAGAGCATCGCGAGCAGCTTCTTCTCGCCGCGGTCGAGGATGATCGAGGCGTAGTACTCGTCGGCGATCTGCGAGGCCTCCTCGATCCAAAGCTCGTGGACGGTGAACCCGCGGATGTCCATGCCCAGGATCGCCTCGGCGTGGGTACGCAGCTCATCGGCATCCGCGGCCAGCTTGATCCCGCCGTGCTTCCCGCGCTTGCCGATCGCCACCTGGGCCTTGACCACGCACGGGTAGCCGACCTCGTCGGCGGCGCCGACCGCCTCCTCAACCGTGCCGGCATGACGCCCGGTCGGCACGGGCACGTCATGCCGCGCGAAGAGCTCCTTGCCCTGATACTCGAGCAGGTCCATGGGGCGGCGGCAGCCTACCCCAATAGGGCATAATGCCCGCCCCCCGAAAGGGGGGCCTCCTCGCATGCCTCTACCTGCCCTGAAGAACATCGAATGGGTAACCGCCGACTGCTACGGCACCCTCATCGATTGGGAGAAGGGGATCCTCGACGCGACCCGCAAGGAGGCCGAGAAGGACGGCTTCAGCTTCGAGGACCGGCCCTTCCTGGACCGTTTCATGGAGGTCCAGGCGGAGATCATGGCCGGCTCCTACGAGCTCTACGCCGAGGTACTGCGGCGGACGATCGTCAAGGTCGCCGGCGAGCTGGGCTGGGAGATCGAGCCCTCGCGGGCCCAGTACCTGCCCGACAGCGTCGCCTACTGGATGCCCTTTCGGGAGGCGAACGCGGCGATGGACCGGCTGGCCAAGCGCTACCAGGTAGGGATCGTCTCGAACATCGACGACAAGCTCCTCGGCGTCTCACGCCGGCACCTCCGCACCGACCTCGACCTGGTTGTCACCGCGCAGCAGGTCCGCAGCTACAAGCCCGAACCGACCCACTTCAAGGAGACGGCCCGGCGGATCGGCGGCAAGAAGGGCTGGGTCCACATCGGAGCGGGCTACGAGAACGACGTCGCGCCGGTGCTGAAGATGAACGTGCCCGTTATCTGGGTCAACCGCCACGGCGAGAAGCTCGAGGGCCGCAAGGCCCCGAGCGCGGAGGTCAAGAACTTCCGCGACGCCGCCGCCAAACTAGGCGCCAAGTAGGATCCAGCCCCTTCCGTGGCCCGAAACCCCGAGATATGTAGGGGAACGGGCCACGCAAGCGGGTTCAGGGGCCGGAGTCATCTCAGCCACCGCGTGAAGTAGAGGTCCCTCCCCCCGTCCCACCGCTCGGGCGAGCCGGTCTCGAAGCCGAGGGCCCGGTAGAGCCGCAGGGCGCCTTCGTTGCGCTCGTTGGCATCGAGCTGGATCCGGGCGCAGCCGCGGCTGCGGGCGCGCTCCACCGCCGCCTCGACCAGGGCCCGGCCGAGTCCTCTCCCGCGCGCGTCGTCTTCGACGAATACGTCCTCGAGCCAGGCGTCCTCGACGCCGGTCCAGGCAGAGAGGCGGAACCGGACCTGGGCGACGCCCGCGGCGGGCTCGCCGGCCAGGAGGAACTCGGTGGCCGGGTCGCCGATCAGCCCGTCGACCGCCGCGGCGATCACGTCGTCCGGCGGGTCCGCCTGGCCGTAGTAGTCGCGGAAGCCGCCCAGCAGCCGCGCCACCTCGCCCGCCTCCCGCCGGGGGGCAACCCGCACTTGTACCGGCGGGCGCATCAGGCCGACCCCAGCAGCGTGACGACCGGGTCGGGCCCCGCCCGGCGGACCGCGTACAGCTCGACCACGTTCGGGCCGTGGCGCAGAGCCCGCGGCGGAAAGAGGATCGAGAACCTTGCGGCGCCGTCGGCTTCGAAGGCCACATCGCTTGCCGCAAACCGGCCGTTGACCGCCACCGCCAGCGGTGTGCCCGGTTCGACCCCCGATGCCTCCCCGCGCAGGAGGGTCTCCGGGGTCGGCCCGGATCCGAACCTGTCCGCGTCCTCGAAGCGAGCCGGGCCGCCGCCCCCGGCGAGCCGCGCCGCCGCCGCGGGCGTGCCGACCAGCCCGCGCGCGGACCCGAGCGCGTAGAGGGGCGCCCACCCCCCGGAGCCGAAGAGCCGATCGATCCGGGCGACGAACCGGCGGAGCTCCCGTCGCACCCGGGCGAACGACGCCGTCGTGAAGCCCTCCCCGAGCTCCTCGTTCCCGATCCGGCTCTGCCTGACCCGCCGCGGAGAGCACGCTTCGGGCTCCCAGGGATATTCGGCGCCCAGCCTCCGTGCGATCAGCGGCAGGAGCGCGGTCAGGCAGAAATGGCGGTCGACGACGCTGCCCCTGACCCTGCCCGGCTCCTTGACGAACAGCGGCACGGGAGACAATTGGCCGAGGTTTCCAGGCGTCGCGGCGCGCCGGAACTCCCCTGGGATGAAGGCGGCGCCGTGGTCGGAGACGACGACGACCATCGCCCGCCGCCAGGCCCCGACTCGGCGGAGCTTCTCGATCACCGCCCCCAGCAGCGTGTCGGCGTACCCGGTCTCGAGCAGGTGTCGCTGGAGCGCCGCGTTCGTCACGTAGAGCGGCGCCTGAAACCTTCCCGCGTCGTCGAAGAACGGCTTGAACTCGCTTTCGAGCTCGGAGTACCTGCGCCCGTCCGGGAAGTGGACCCACGGATAGTGCGGCACCTCGAGGTGCAGGAAGTCGAGCATCCCGTCGCGCCCGTCGATGCCGTGGAGGAAGGAGACGAAGCGCTCCTCGTCGGACTCGTCGCCACTCAGCGCGGTCGAGAGCTGAAGCCGGTCGTTGACCGCGAACCGCGGGGCCTCGACGCTACCGACCTCGGTGGCGAACCCGCCGAAGGTCTGGTCGACGTCCGGCAGGCCCTCGCGGAGGGCGTTCGGCAGCAGGAGGTGCTCGGAGACGACGCGCAGATCCGAGAACAGCGAGCCGAGCCGGTCTCCGGCGCCCTCGCGCTCCTCGTCGGGGCAGAGATCCTCCGGGCAGAGGCGAGTCGCCTCCTCGTTCACCCGCATTCGGTAGGTGCCGCCGAGGAGCGTGAACAGGTTGTGCGGCTGGTCGGTGGCGGCGGGCAGTTGGTCCGGGTCCGGCGTCCGCCCGGAGAGGAGCGCCGGCACCGCCATCGGCGTCGAGTCTGCGGCCGCGGTCGCGCCGCGGTACCACGTCGCGTGACGGGCCAGCTCGGCGAAGTTCGGGAACCGGGCGGCATCGATGCTCCCCTCGGTCGTCAGAAGGCTCCCG
>DATFPK010000071.1:0-1595 GCA_035264885.1 Solirubrobacterales bacterium | reverse complement strand
GATCTCCGGCCAGTCGCTTCGCAACTGGGTGCGCCAAGCCGACGTCGACGCCGGACGTCGCGAGGGCCCGACGAGCGAGGAGCGCGCCGAGCTGCGCCAGCTGCGCAGGGAGAACCGCGTCCTGCGCGAGGAGCGCGAGGTGCTGAAAAAAGCCGCGGCCTTCTTCGCGACCGAGAGCGAGACCCGATGAAGTGCTTTCGCTTCATCCGGGCGGAGAGGGCAAACCACCGGATCTCGCTGCTGTGCCGAGTGCTCGCGGTGTCTCGGTCGGGGTACTACGCCTGGGAGCGCCGGCCCGAGCCGCCCCGCCGGCGCGACGATCGCCGCCTCGCGCGCGCGATCGGCCGCATCCACGCGAGGCGCCGACGCGCCTACGGCTCGCCGCGCGTGCACGCCCAGCTGCGCCGCGAGGGCGTCCGCGTCTCGCGCAAGCGGGTCGAGCGCCTGATGGCAGAGGCGGGCCTCAGGGGCGCCGGCCGCCGTCGCCGGCGGGGGACGACGGTCCGCCTGCGGGGGGTGCGCCCCGCGCCGGACCTGGTCGACCGCCGCTTTTGCGCCCGCGGGCCGAACCAGCTCTGGTTTGCCGACATCCGCGAGATCGCCACCGGCGAGGGCCGCCTCTACCTGGCGGCGGTGATCGACTGCTACTCGCGGACGGTCGTCGGCTGGGCGATGGCCCAGCGGATGGACGCCGAGCTCGTCGTGGCGGCGCTCGAGATGGCCACCGTCCGCCGGCGCCCCGCCCGGGGCCTCATCCATCACTCAGACCAGGGCGCCCAATACACCTCGGTCGCCTTCGGGCTGAGGGCGCGCGAGACCGGTATCCGCCTCTCGATGGGCGATCGAGGCTCGGCACTCGACAACGCGATGGCCGAGTCCTTCTTCGCGACGATGGAGAAGGAGCTGACCGCCCACGAGCGCTACGCGACCCGCGAGCAGGCCCGCGGGCAGATCTTTCGCTGGATCGAGGCCGAGTACAACCGGGCGCGGTTGCACTCCTCGCTCGGCTACCGCCCGCCCGCGGAGTTCGAGGAGCTGGCGGCATGAGGGCCCGACCGATCGCCCCGGGCGGTTGCTGGGAGGGCCGCAGAGGGGCTCTCAGGGCCTCGGTGCGGGTCCGATCGGCCGCGATCGGACCGATTTCGGCCGCCGGGCGGCCCGGAGCCGCCTCCGTGGCGGGTGCCGCGGGCCGTGAGAGCGCCCCTCAGCGCCTCGTCCATCCGCCCGGGTGGCGAGTCGTCGTCGCGAATCGCGGTCTCGGCCACCGCCGGGGTCTCTGGTCTCCGACGGAAGGAGCTTGCCTTCCTCTCCTCAAAGACCATCGACCTGTCCTACGATCCCAAGCCCCTACCTGTCTACGGAAGCGGGGGAGGTTCATCGGTTTGGTGCACGAGCAGGTTGACGATCTCCGCCAAGCCCTCGGCGAAGAGGACGAAACGATCAATTTCGTCGCGCTCGTACACGGCTGTCCAACATAGGGCGCGACGATCGCGTGGCATGCCGCGTGAACGAGCGCGTGGCCGAGGTTTGGATCCGGAGCGGCTCAGCGCCGAGGGCGACCAAAGCGCGGCGCGTGTCCTGCTGGCAGATCGGCC
>DATFPK010000070.1:0-3719 GCA_035264885.1 Solirubrobacterales bacterium | reverse complement strand
GGAGAGCGACCGCTACAACTACCGCCGCGAGGAGCTCCTCGCCCAGATCAAGGTCGCGCTCGGCGGCCGCGCCGCGGAGAAGGTCGTCTTCGACGACCTCTCGACCGGCGCCGAGTCCGACATCCAGAACCTCACCCAGGTCGCCCGCGGCATGGTCGGCCGGTGGGGCATGAGCGAGGCGGTCGGCCCGATCGCCGTCACCGACGGCCGCCAGGACGGCGTCCTACTGCCGGGCACAGTGCCGGCTTCCGAGCCGACCCAGGAGCTGGTCGACGCGGAAGTTCGCCGGATCGTCGAGGAGGCCGAGCAGGAGGTCGTCGGGCTGCTCACGCGCGAGCGAGATCGGCTCGAGGCCCTAGCGAACGCGCTGCTCGAGCGCGAGACGCTCGACCAGCCGGACGCCTATGACGTCGCCGGTGTTGCGCTCCCGCAAGCCGACGCCGCAGAATCGGCGACGGCGGCGGTCACCCCGTAGCGCGAGTGCTCGCTCGGTCCACGCCGAAGGAGCGTCTAGACTGGTCCCTCGGGTCGAGCATCCGCTCGATCGAAGCAGTGCCCCGCGTCGTCGCAGTCGTTGCCTTCGGGCACCCTCCGCGTTTCGCAGTGCACACGCACGGAGGGACCGAAATGGCTACAGGAACCGTGAAGTGGTTCAACGATGACAAGGGCTACGGATTCATCACGCCCGATGACGCCGGCAAGGAGCTGTTCGTGCATCACAGCGCGATCCAGGGCGATGGCTTCAAGTCGCTGGCCGAAGGCGCGAAGGTGAGCTACGACGCCGAGCAGGGCGACAAGGGCCCGGCCGCAGCGAACGTTCAGGCGCTTTAGGGAGGAGGGGCATGTCCTCAGGCAACAAGCGGAAGACCACGATGGCGAAGTTGAACCGCGAACGGAAGGTCCGGGAGCGTCGGCTCGAGAAGCAGGCCAAGAAGGCGGCGCGCAAGCAGGCGGCCGCCGAGGCCCGGGACGACCCCGCGCCTAGCTGAATCAGCGGCACCCGTTCTAAGGCTTCAGCTTCCGTCCGCTCGTGAACAGCCACTGGCTCCACGCCAGCAGCGCCAGGCACATCGCCGCGAGCACGGCGTAAGCGATCCACGGGTTGACGTCGGAGGTGCCGAGGAAGCCATAGCGGACCGCCTCGACGACGTAGAAGAGCGGGTTGGCGTGGGAGAGGCCCTCCCAGGGTGAGCCGAGGCGGTCGATCGAGTAGAAGACGCCGCCGAGGAAGGTGAGGGGGAGGATGACGATGTTGTTGATGAAGCTCGTGTGGTCGAAGCTCTCGGCGTAGATGCCGACGATCGTGCCGAGGGCGCCGAAGCCGGCGACGAGCAGCAGCACGGCGACTATCAGGAGCGCGGGGTGGACGACCGGCGCGCCGGTGATCGGGACCGCGAGGGCGGCGAGCGCGCCGCCGATGATCAGCGCCCGAAACGCGCCGCCGATCAGATAGCCGAGGTTGACCTGCCAGTGGTGGATCGGCGCGGCGAGCACGTCGGAGATGAAGCGGTCGGCGCGGCCCTGGTAGATCGTCGAGGCGTTGTTGGAGTAGGCGGCCTGGGCCATCGCCATCGCGATCAGGCCGGGGACGATGAACTGGTCGTAGTCGAAACCGTCGACCTGCTTGATCCGGCCGCCCAGGCTGAGACCGAACACGACGATGAAGAGCAGGGAGCTGACCACCGGCGCGAGCGTCGTCTGGGTCCAGAGCCGCAGGACGCGGTGGCACTCGCGTCGCGAGAGCCAGAGGAAGCCGTGCCAGGGACGCGCCAGGGCGTGCTCGTTCATCGTGGACAAGGTAGCTGCGAGGCGGCGCCGACTAGGATCGCCGCCATGACCCGCGAGCAGCTCAACCGCTGGCTCGGCGCCTACGTCGAGGCCTGGAAGACCTACGACCGCCAGAAGGTCGAGGCGCTGTTCGCCGAAGACATCAGCTACCGCTACCACCCCTACGACGAGCCGATCGTCGGCCGGGACGCGGTGGTCGAGTCCTTCCTCGGGGCGGGGGAGAGCTCCGATGCCTCCGAGCCGGACGAGCCCGGGACCTATGACGCCGAGTACCGCGCCGTCGCCGTGGACGGCGACATGGCGGTCGCGATCGGGTCTAGCTCCTACAAGGACTCGCCGGACGGCCCGGTCGTGCGCGTCTACGACAACTGCTTCGTGATGAGCTTCGACTCCGCGGGCCGGTGCCGCGAGTTCACCGAGTGGTTCATGAAGCGGCCGGGCGAGTGAGCGCACCGGCCAGGTCCCGTGTGAGCCGCTCGATCGAGCCAGCGCCCTCCTCGACGTGGTTCAGATTGAGTTCCGTGACCGTGATCCCGGCAAGAGCGGGAGAGGCAAGCAGGACCCCGAGGGCGGCCGCCGCCTGCTCATAGGGGATGCCCTCGTTTCGTCCCGGGTTCTCCGAGAGCGGGGTGTCGGTGAAGTCGACCACGTCGACGTCGAAGTGGACGAGCAGGCGATCCACCCGCGAGGCAAGCGATTCCAGCGCCCTGCCCGCGGCGCCGGCGGGATCAGCGCGCAGCTCCTCGACCGGAACCGTCTGGAGTCCGAGCCGCTCGATTGTCTCGCGCTCGTGTGGCTGCGCCTGCTTCGCTCCCCAGCCGAACAGGACCACCTGCTCCGGTGAGAGCAGCGGGTTGCGAGCGCCCACCTTCACCAGCTCGTCCTCGGCGCCCTCCACCCCGAGCATGTGTGCCATCCCCATCCAGTCGAGCGTCCCGGGTAGGACGCTGGCCGGGATGTTGAGGTCGGCGTGGAGATCGAAGTAGATAAGCCCGACGCGGTCGTTGTTCGCGACGTGTCCCGCGACAGTGCCGATCCCGACCGTGCAGTCTCCGCCCAGGACCAGGCTGGTCTCGCCGGCGAGGATCGCCTCGCCCACCCGCGCCGCAGTCTCGTCGACGATCTCGACCACCTTCCCGAGGTTCTGAGCGCGCGGACGCTCGCGGTCCGGGCGCCATCGCCAGAGCTCGCAGTCGCCATAGTCGGAGACCTCGAAGTCGCCGCCACGGAGCTGCGCGACCAGCCCGGCGTCCCGCAAGGCGGCTGGGGCCTGCTCCTGTCCCGGCGCAAAGGCGCCGGCGCTGGTCGGGACGCCGATCACCCCAACCCCCCGTGCCTCGCTCAAGCGGTCGTCTCCCCGGCAGGTTCCGGGCGCGGCTCCTCGTGGTTTCGCCGCCCGGCCGCGACGGTCTTCATGTAGACGTCCTCCAAGGTCGCCGCGTCGTAGCGCTCCTTGAGGCCGGCGGCGGTGTCGCGGGCAATGATCCGGCCGCGGCCGATCAGCGCGATCTCCTCGCAGAGCGCCTCGGCCTCCTCGAGGTAGTGGGTGGTGAGCAGGATGGTGGTGCCCCGCTCGTGCAGGCGGCGGATGTAGCGCCAGAGCTCGTGGCGGAGCTCGAGGTCGACGCCGGCGGTCGGCTCGTCGAGGATCACCAGGCGCGGCTCGTGGAGCAGGGCCCGGGCGAGGAGCAGGCGGCGGCGCATCCCGCCGGAGAGCTTCGGCGCGCGAACGTCGCGCTTGGCGCGCAGGTCGAAGACGTCGATCATCTCGTCGGCGCGCTCGGCGGCCCCCGCGCCGCTCATGCCGTAGTAGCCGCCGTGGTAGATCAGCGTCTCGCGCACCGTCAGGAAGCGGTCGAGGTTGGGCTCCTGCTCTGAGATCCCTACGAGCCGGCGCGCCTCCATCGAGCTGCCGGGGTGGCCGAAGACCT
>DATFPK010000069.1:0-3647 GCA_035264885.1 Solirubrobacterales bacterium | reverse complement strand
ACCGTGGAGGGGCTGCGGAGGAGTGACACCACCACCGGCCGCCATCTCGACGACCGGGCGACCCCCAAGGAATCGGTGCGTCCGCCTTCCGGCGCGCTGGAGATCCACGGCGCGTCGACGCACAACCTCCAAGACATCGACGTCGACATCCCGCTCGGGGTGCTCTGCGTGGTCACGGGCGTCGCCGGCTCCGGCAAGAGCTCGCTGATCCACGGCTCGATCTCCGGCCGCGACGGCGTGGTGGTGATCGACCAGGGCGCGATCCGCGGCTCGCGACGGAGCAACCCGGCGACGTACACCGGCCTGCTCGACCCGATCCGCAAGGCGTTCGCGAAGGCAGGCGGCGTGAAGCCGGCGCTGTTCAGCGCCAACTCCGAGGGCGCCTGCCCCAACTGCAAAGGCGCCGGCGTCGTCTACACCGACCTGGGCGTCATGGCCACCGTCGAATCTACCTGCGAGGAGTGCGAGGGGAGGCGGTTCCAGGCATCGGTGCTGGACCACCACCTCGGCGGCCGTGATATCAGCGAGGTGCTCGCGATGTCGGTGACCGAAGCCGAGCGGTTCTTCGGTGCCGGCGAGGCGCGCATTCCGGCGGCGTACAAGATCCTGGTCCGGCTCGCAGACGTCGGGCTCGGCTACCTCACCCTCGGCCAGCCGCTCACCACCCTGTCCGGCGGCGAGCGGCAGCGGCTCAAGCTGGCCACCCGCATGGGCGAGAAGGGCGGCGTCTACGTCCTCGACGAGCCGACCACCGGCCTGCACCTCGCCGACGTCGAGCAGCTGCTCGGCCTGCTCGACCGGCTCGTCGACTCCGGCAAGTCGGTCGTCGTCATCGAGCACCACCAGGGGGTCATGGCGCACGCCGACTGGATCATCGACCTCGGCCCCGGCGCCGGCCACGACGGCGGCCGGGTCGTCTTCGAGGGCACACCCGCCGATCTCGTCGCCGCCCGCACCACCCTCACCGGCGAGCACCTCGCGGCCTACGTGGGCACCCGACCGAGGCCCTCGCGGACACCGTGAGACGAGCTCTCTCATCTGTTTCGACTCGTCCCACTCGCGGACCGACAAGCGAGGTTGTCCCAGCGACGAGCACGGGAAACTGCTGCTGCTGCGCACGGGTTGGATGCTCGGCGGCGGGGCCGCCGAAGAGCACGAGCGGGCGGATGAGCCCGTAGCTCCGTCGCTCCGGCCACGGGCACAGCAGCTCTAGCTGTCCCCGGTCGTCGGTCGGCCCGAGCGCCTTCGGCGCCGCGTCCGTCTCCGGACCCCTCCCTTCTGTTCCCGCGACGACCGCGCCGCGGGGACGGATGGATGCCACGGGAACGGATGCGCCGCCGGATCAACGTGCTTTCGGGAAACCCGATGCGCCCGCGGGTTGGCCGACAACATCGGTCTTGCTATGGGTCGCAGACACCGTGGCGAGGTTTCTACCGGGCCGGTGCGAGTGCCGCCTCCAGGGTGCTCCGCAGGGGCATCGGCGGGCGGCCGATCAGGCGTCCGAGCGTCGGGTCGACGTTGGCGAACTCGCCCTGTCGGCTCGCGGCGAAGAGGCCAAGGAGCATGTCCGCCGCCGGCTCGGGGACGCCCCTGGCGACCAGACCGGCCCGATGCTCGGCGTCCGGCACGACCACCCGCCGGATGTGGCGGCCCGTCAGCTCCGAGGCGATCGCCGCGATGCCGGCTAGGTCGATCGCCTCGGGGCCGGTGAGGTCGGGCGTCACGCCGTCGAGGACCTCCTCTGTCAGGGCGATAGCCGCCGCCTCGGCCAGGTCGGCGTGGGCCGTCCAGGCGACCGGCCCGTCCTCGGGCGCGGCCAGCTCGCCCGTCTCGGCGGCGTCGCCGAGCAACATGGAAGCCGTCGCCGCGTAGAAGCCGTTGCGCAGCGCCGTGAAGGCCACGCCCGAGTCCCGGAGCGCCGCCTCAGAGACGGCGTGGGTTGGCATGGGCGGGAAGGGCGAGGACGGGTTCGAGCCCATGTGGCTGGTATAGAGGATCCTCTGGGCGCCGGCCGCCCCGGCCGCGTCGATCGCCGCGCGATTGAGGCGGACCGCCTCCTCGCCGAGGGCGCCGGCCGACACGATGAGGACCCGCGATGCCCCCTCGAAGGCGTGGGCGAGGCTATCGGCGTCGGCGAAATCGCCCCGGCGCACGCGAACGCCCCGCTCCTCCAGCCCCCGTGCCTGCTCCGGATCGCGTACGCTCACCCCGATCTGCTCGGCGGGGGCGCGTTCGAGCAGCCGCTCCACGACCGCACGTCCGAGCTTGCCGTTGGCTCCAGTGACGATGATCATGGCGACCTCCATTTGGTTGGGGGAGCCGAGGGCGCACCACGCGGGGCTCTCCCTGCCGTCCTCCCGTGGACGGTTTATGTAACCATGATAACGTTATCATCGAATCGTCGATAATGCAATCGTCGATAGCAAAATCATGCTATCATGGCTCTCATGAGCGAGACGGCGGTTACCCGGGCGGGCGGCGCGGCGGGCAAGAGGGCTGGCACGAGGGAGAGGATCTTGCGGGCCGCCGCCGAACTGTTGGCCGAGGGCGGCCGGGAGGCGGTGTCCACGCGGGCGGTCGCGGCCGCCGCCGGGGTGCAGGCGCCGACGATCTACCGCCTCTTCGGCGACATGCGTGGGCTGCTAGATGAGGTGGCCGGCTTCGGGTTCTCGAGGTATCTGCGCGAGAAGACGGCGCGGGAGATCGTTGAGGACCCTGTGGAGGACCTGCGCCGGGGGTGGGACCTGCACGTGGGCTTTGGCCTCGCCAACCCGGCCTTCTACAGGCTCATGTATGCGGAACCCGGGCCCGGCGCGGAGCCCGCCGCGGCCCGGGAGGCAAACGAGATCCTGATAGGACTCGTGCAGCGGTTGGCCGAGGCCGGCCGGCTGCGCGTCGGGGTGGAGCGGGCGGCGCGGATGATCCACGCCGCCGGGATGGGCGTCGTCCTGTCCCTCATCGCCGCCAAGCCCGAAGAACGCAACCCCGAGTTGTCGGAGGCGACCCGCGAGGCGATCCTGGACGCGGTGACCACTGACGCGGCGCCCGATACGGCGACCGGCCAAGACCGGGTCTCGGGTCGCGCCGTCGCACTGAAGGCCGTCTTGCCCGAAGCGTCCGCGGGGTTCACGCCTTCGGAGGGCGCCCTGCTCTCCGAATGGCTCGACAGGCTCATCGATAAGCGCGGCTGATCTCCCGTCAGGGACGACGGGTAGTGCCGCACGGCCGTCCCCTTCCGGTTGGCGACCCTAGCCTTCGCCGTCGATGATCTCGCGGGCCGTCTTGCGGACGGCCTCCCCGGCGCCGTTCGACGCGCCGCCGTTTCGGGCCAGCTGCAGGAGCATCTGGGCCAGTATCAGGGTCGAGAGCGCGGACTTCTCGCCCCCCTCCCCTCGCACCAGGACCGGGCGCGGGGCGTGCTGCATGAGCCTCTCCCCGACCTTGATGCGCCGCCGGGCTAGCTCGTAGCGGACGAAGGCCCTGTTGTCCCTGTGCGCCTGGTCGAGGTGGCGGAGGGCGGTGGCCTCGTTCTCGGCCTCCGTGAGGGCCGCCCTGCCCCGCGTTTCTATCTCCAGGCGCACCCTCTGGGCCTCGGTCTCTTCTCCTCGAGCATGCGGGCGACGTCCTGGCGGGCGCGGTTGCGTGCC